>JAUIBH010000032.1 GCA_030427985.1 Bacteroidia bacterium
ATCTTCTCCTACGTAAAACTGCACAATGGCCATTCCTTGCTCCTGCATGGAAGTGGTGTACACGTACTCTACGCCTTTAATGTTCGATATAATTTTTTCAAGCGGTTTTGTGATCCTGGATTCCACCTCAGTTGGGCTGGCTCCAGGGTATCCCACAAAAATATCCGCCATGGGCACATCAATCTGAGGCTCCTCTTCCCTTGGAATCAAAAAAGAACTGTACACCCCAATGACCATGAACACGATCATTAAGAGCACCGTTAATTTAGAGCTGATAAACCCTTTGGCTATTTTTCCTGCTAGTCCGTCTTTCATTGTTAGCTTTTTAGGGTTATTGAATGCTTACTTTAGCTCCGTTGTACAGTTTTCCTTCGGCCGATACGATGTACTGGTCTCCCTTGGACAAGCCCGACAATACTTCTACTTCTTCTCCGTAATTCTCGCCCAATCGCAACCAACGCAGCAAGGCCACGTTATCTTGGCCTAAAGTATACACTCCCGTTAGCTGACCTTTGTGCACCAAGGCTTTGGATGGAACGGTAACAACTGTTTTGCCATTGCCTTGATTATCCGCCTCCAGCCTAACGGTTGCATACATACCTGACAGAATCTTGGCTTCCGTTTTGTCCAATGAAAGCTTCATTAAATATTGTCCGCCCGTGTTTTGTGCCGATGCACTCAATTCTGAAACTTCACCGGTAATAGTGGTATCCAAGGTCTTGACCAAGATTTGGGCCTTAGTTCCAACCGTAATTCCCGAAATATTGTTCTCGGAAACCTTGGCCACTACTTCAAAACCGCCTCCTGGGGACTCCACGGACACCAACGGAACACCAGGGTTGGCCATATCGCCCTCATCGATGTAGGTATTGGTAACCACTCCACTGAAAGGTGCCCTAATGTTAGCATAGGCAAATTGGGAGTTCACTTCGTTCTTCATTTGGTTCGCTGCTTCCAATCTGGCCTTGGCCATTTCGTAACGAGCAGTCATATCATCCAGTTCCTTTTGGGAGGCACTGCTTTCTTTAAAAAGGTTTTGAAATCTTTCGTAGTCCTTTTTTGCATTGTTGAAGGCTACCGTTGCTTCGGTAATGGAGGCTTCCACTTGTGCTTTTTTAGCTCTTAAATCCCCATTGTTGATGGAAATAAGCAGGTCCCCCTTGTTTACTTTCTGACCAATTTTAACGGGAAGTGACTCCACATGGCCCATCATTCTGGTGCTCAACGTAGCACTGTTCACGGCTTTAATTTGACCACTTCCTGCCAAAATTGTTGAGCTATCGCCAGTATCCACATCAGCAATGGTTACCGGAACCGCTTCCGTGTTGTCCACCGTCTGTTTTTCGTCACTTCCACAGCCCATCAGGAAGAATCCCAAGGATGCGGTCAGTATGAAACTCTTATATATCGTAGTATTTTTCATCTTGCAATTATTCTTTGGTTAAAAATGTGAGTAAGGATTGTGCTTGATTATATTCAAAAATGGTTTGATAATAGGCCAATTGCTTTTCTGCATAAGTGGCTTCGGCCATTAATAAATCGGTTGTTTTTTCCAATCCCTCTTTAAATCGGTTTGTACGTATTCTTAATGATTCTTCGGATTGCTCCATAGCCAATTTTGAGGTCTGGAGCCTGCTTTCGGCATCTTCGACCATCCGCTTGGTGCGTTGAAGCTCCATAGTACTTTTGGCGATGTATTGTTCGTATTCCTGTTTCGCTTTTTCATAACTTGTTTTACTCTTTCCTGTTTTGGCGAAGCGTTGGGATCCTTTAAAAACATCCCAACTCAAACTTGCCCCAATAATGTATCCTTTGGCATCGGCCTGAAAGATTTGGTCGTCATACATTTCATAGCTAGCAAAGGCATTCAATCGTGGCAAAAAGGTCATCTTGTCTGCCTTCATGTTTGCTTTATAGGCTTCGGATACCAAGTCCATGGCCTTCACATCCGCTCTGTTTTCCAATGAGCTTTCTACATTTTCGCCAAGATTGTCCGGCACCAATTCTTCGGATGGTTCGTAGACCACATCCCCCTGTTCATTCATTAAAAAAGCCACATAGTCCGAAGCGTTTTTTACATTGCTCTTCGCAGTTTTTAACTGGTCGGAAACTTCGGTCACCCTCACTTTTACTTCCAATAGATCTGCTTTTTGAAGCAATCCCTGATCAAAGCTGTTTTGCGCCATGTTCAAATTGGCGTTGGCTGCTTCATGGGCTTTTTGCAACACTGCTACTGCTCTGTGTGCCAATTGCAATTGTCCATAGGCTTTTTGGGCTTCAAAATCCAGATAATCCCTGGTTCGCATGGCTTGAAGCTCCTTGGCCTCCATGGTGGTCTTGGCCGCTTTGCGCTGATAAAACCCGTCCAAATTGATCAAGGGTTGCTCTACCGAAACTATGGTGGCATAATTCTCAATCTGATCGGGGTCGTTCAACAAGGCTGGGTTAAAATCCGCTTGGGTCAAAATCTCTTGGTTCAGTTTAGAACCGAAAGCCATCAATGGGTTTGTGGTCGCCATCCCAGTATGCGACACAGCGATCTGCGGCAAAAAAATGGAGTTGGAATACCTATAATCGTATTTAGCCATTTGGGCTTCCTGCTCGGAAACCTTAATGCTAGCGTTGGACTCCTGCACCTTGGCCACGACATCCGCTAGGGAAATCTTGACATGGTCTTGGGCTTGAGCCACCTGCATTAAACCAAATGCGATAAAAATGAATATATGCCTCATTATTTGTTTTGTTTTGAGGCAAAATTAGGACGGTACAACCGCTCCCACAGTAACATTAGTTACCATTGGGAACAGCCTACTAAAACCTGATCATGAGCTTAACATTTCACTCAAAATCAAGTTAAAAAGGGAAGTTGGAATGGATTATTTGTTGCCGCTGTTCATCAATGCCAAAACCGCAATCACTAGAACAATGACCACAAGAGCGAACACACCTATCATCCAGATGCCGTTCTCCCATGATACTAACGGAATGTTTACAAGTGCTTTCAAAATGTATTGGTTTTAAGTTTGCGTCAAATTTAATGGGCTCTAATTCATGAAAATATGATATTCCTCATGAAATCCATGACCAAACCATTTACTTTAAATGCTTAACAACCCTATAATAAAAAAGCCGCTCTTAAAAGAGCGGCTTAAACATCAACCAATCAAAAAAACCTAATCCTTGACCTTGCAAGTACTTACTCCAAAAAGGGTGTACAAAGGACAAAAACTCACTAAACTTGTTATTGCGAATATGCCTGCCAATATCAGCATTACTGTGGCCACGGTTCCGGTAATTATTCCAAAATAATACAGGCCAACCACAGCTAGCGCCACAATCAATCGAACTATGCGGTCCATACCGCCCATGTTTGTTTTCATAATTGACAGTTTATATTTTTATTAAAAATTATTAAAGTACTGTAAATGAGATATATAAATCACTTAAACATCCATTCTTTTTACAACTCAATTTCATCGTTAAAACTACAATAAGCTTATTAAGCTTTCGGTAACTTGGGTTACATAGCATTAGTTATTTTTACGGTACTTTTAATCTTGAATTTTATGGACAGAAGGGAATTTACTTTTGGGCTCTCCTTGGCAACCATGGCCAGTATTTTGGGTGTGGATATTGTGTATGGACATAAAATGCCCAAAGATTATCTACCCTTGGGTCTACAGGATCCAGACCCTTTTAAACTATTCCACAAAGACAAGGAAATGGTGGTGCTCAACAACAAACCTTGGAATATGGAGGCCCAAGCCCATTTGTTGAACGACAAAATCACTCCCAACAATTACATGTTTATTCGGAATAATGGAAGAATTCCTGAGGGAATTGATGCTTCAAACTGGACCTTGACCCTGGATGGCGAATCCATCAATACTAAGAAAACCTATTCCATAGCAGATCTTAAAAGCAAATTCCAACACCATACCTATCAATTAACCTTGGAATGTGGCGGAAATGGACGCAGTGAGTTCAATCCACCTGCCAAAGGCAACCAATGGACCGTAGGTGCGGTTTCCTGTGCCGAATGGACCGGGGTTCGCTTACGGGATGTTCTGGAAGATGCCGGAATCAATTCTGATGCGGTTTATATCGGATATCATGCAGTGGACACCCACTTAAGTGGCGACCCCAACAAAGAGCCCATCTCTAGAGGGGTTCCCATGGACAAAGCACTTCAGGATGAAACTTTATTGGCCTTTGCTATGAACGGCGAGGCTATTCCATTGGCACATGGCTATCCATTACGATTGGTCTGTGGAGGGTGGCCTGCTTCTACTTCGGGAAAATGGATTAACCGAATCAGTGTACGCAACAAGGTGCATGATGGCGAAAAAATGGGCGGTACTTCGTATCGTGTACCATGCGAAACAGTTGCCCCGGGCAGCGAAGTTGCCGATTCCAACATGTGCATTATTGAATCCATGCCGGTTAAATCTTTGATTACCTACCCAAAAAGTGGGGCACTGATTAAGGAAGGTCAAAAATTGAACATCAACGGACATGCTTGGGCCGGTGAGCTAGAGGTTTCAAAAATGGAATATTCCATTGATTTTGGCAGTACTTGGCGGAATTGTTCTCTTGAAAAACCAGCAAATCGATTGGCATGGCAACATTTTAAGGCTACGGTTTCCTTTCCCAAAAAAGGATATTATGAGGTTTGGGCCAGAGCCACGGACTCCAATGGAAAAAGTCAACCCATGGTATTACCCGGTTGGAATCCGAAAGGGTATCTCAATAATGCCTGTCACAGAATAGCGGTCAAAATAGTATAATATGAAGGACAAATTTCAAAAACAGGTAAGCGCCTTTTCCAAAGTCCTTCTTTCCTTTTTAGTATTGATTTTGGTACTCTTTGGAGGATTGTACTATTGGGTAAATCGTAAACCAGAACCCAAAATTGAGGAAATTCCCTTGGAAGAATCAATCGAAGATTACGACAAAGTTGAAAATGGAATCCATGTGGCCACCGGATTTATTGATGATGAAGGAGTGGAAGCCACCATCCAGAATTGTACCAGTTGTCATTCTGCAAAATTGGTTACCCAGAATCGGATGAGCCGGGAAGGATGGAAAGCCACCATAACCTGGATGCAAGAAACCCAAAATCTATGGGATTTAGGTGCCAATGAAGAATTAATTTTGACCTATTTGGCCAAGAATTATGCTCCCACTGAAAAAGGTCGGCGGCAGAACTTGGAGGATATTGAGTGGTATGAGCTTAACTAGCTATTATGGAATATGTTGATGCGTTTGTAAATGGTTTTTTAGGTATGGTACGATGGACTTGGAAGTCCATTGTGTTTGATGTGCCCTGGTATACCAATTATTTTTGGGGATTGATTGCCATTTCGCTCTTTGTTTGGAGTTTGGAAATTCTCTTTCCGTGGCGAAAGGAGCAATCCATTTTTAGAAAGGACTTTTGGTTGGATGCCTTTTACATGTTCTTCAACTTCTTCATTTTTGCCATAGTTATAAGCGGCGTTTACAAAGTGCTTGAAGTGCTTTTTGCAGATTTGGGCATCACTGCAAAAAGTTTGTCCATAGTAGATGTGACCCTTTGGCCGCAATGGGTACAGCTTTTGGTTTTCTTCGTTATTCTTGATTTTGTTCAATGGTTCACCCATGTGCTCCTGCACCGGGTACCGGCCTTTTGGGAATTTCATAAAGTGCACCACAGCGTTAAGGAAATGGGTTTTGCAGCGCATCTTAGATTCCATTGGATGGAGAACATCCTCTACAAACCTTTAAAGACTTTTGGTGTTATGATTCTTGGTGGATTTGAACCGGAACAAGCCTATATCGTCCATTTTGCAGCCATCGCCATTGGTCATTTTAACCATGCCAACATAAAACTGACCTGGGGACCTTTAAAGTATGTTTTGAACAATCCGGTGATGCACCTGTATCATCATGCGTACAATCTTCCGGATGGACATAAGTATGGGATGAATTATGGAATCAGTCTCAGCCTTTGGGATTATATTTTCCGCACCAACTATATTCCAGAAAGCAGCGGTAAGATTCCATTAGGATTTCCGGGGGATGAAAAACTTCCGAAAGGGTTTTGGGGACAGTTGATTTACGGTTTCAAAAAGCCGAAAAAATAGTTTCAAAAATTATTTGGAAGCATCCGAAGTATTAAAAACAATACTCCAAATACCACGAACCTCATCAATTCCGTAGCCTGTTGCCTCATCTTCAGGATATAACTCAGACAAATGCTCCATTACTTCAGGCGTAATATTTTGATTGGGGGTTCCGTGGCAATTCAAACATAATGCGTTGGTAACAATCGGATAGTAAAAATGAACCTGCCCATCCCGTTCTTTTATTATAGGCACTATGGAATCTCCTGCAGCAATTTGCTTTTTAAATGTATTAATGTGTTCCAGTTCCGTGGCACTGGCCCTCTTCATGGGATTTCTGGTCTTGTCCGATACCCGCTTAATTTGTGCATGATAACGGGTTGCCATACTATCGGTGAGGGGGTAGGCACGCTCATTGCAAAAAACAACCGCTTCTGCAACACCTTTGTTTTGAATGGTCCCTTTCAAGTTTTTTCCCAGTACTTTTTGGGTCTCTTGAGCGTATATCATTCCTATTTTCGCGTAATTGGGTTGTGCGACTTCCACAACATCAGATTCTTTCGGGCGCTGTTTGCACGAAGAAAGAAATAGAACAGCAACTAAAGGAATGACAATGTATTTCATCATTGAAGCATTTTACCGTTGGTATAACTTACAAAATATTTTGTTTTTAGCCTCTATTGGAATCCCCTTTATCGAAGGCTTGTTGAACAAAGGAAGCGACATCGGCGCCTTGGTGTTCAAAGCTAACCGATGCGCTTTCCTTTTCCACAATCACACTTTGTATACCTTCCATTTCCAATAATTTATTGGAAAGGGATTTGTCTTTTCTGATTACTGGCTTAATAGCTCCATGTTCGGTAACCACCACGAAGGTCATACACCTCCGCAAATCCCATTTGCGCTAATCTTCTCGCTGCTTTCTGACTTCTATTTCCTGATTGGCAATAGAGGTAAACGGGTTTGTCTTTTTTCATCCTTGAAAAAGCGGACTCAAAGGCAGCCCCTTGAAAAAAATCGATATTGCTGGCTCCTTTAATGTGGCCTGAAGCAAATTCGGCACGGGTACGAACATCCACCAACTGTACTTTGCCATTGGAAATGGCTTTTTTATAGTCCTCCCTGTCCAAAATTTTAATAGTATCTGGAAGGTTTTGTTCTCCGAACAAAAAATTAAGTATCGACATAAATCCTATTTTTATTGGGGTAAAAGTAAATAGGTTGTCAGCAGTAGTCAGTAACGCGGGTTACACAAGAAAAAATACTTTGAAATAAGACCTAATCCTTGGAACTCCAATCCGTATAGCCTCCGGTGTAATCGTAAATCTGGGTGAATCCCTTGCTCTTTAGAAGCTCGGCGGCACGATTGCTCCTCCCTCCCATTTTGCAATACAGATAAACCGGTTTGTTCTTGTCCAATGTCTCAATTTGGTTGAGGAAACCTTCATCGTTCACATTGAAATTGACCGCATCATCAATATGCCCTTCACTGTATTCCATAGGTGTTCGCACATCCACCAATTGCACATCTTTTCCAATTACTTCGGATTGAACTGTGGCCTTATCTATTTTTTTGATGAATGGTTTTTGCTGTGATTGACATGAAAAGACCCACAAGACCACAAAACTCATGAGGGAGAATCGAATTAATTTTTGCATGATATGATTATTTCAAGGTTGTTGGACAAACGTAATCGGTCATGGGAATGCCCGCCTCCTTCATGGCACTGAACCCTGAATCCACATCCACCAAATTGTGGATACCCCTACTTTTTAAAATGGAAGCTGCAATCATACTCCTGTACCCTCCCGCGCAATGGATGTAAAAGGTTTCCTTATCTGGAAATTCAGCTAAATGGTCATTCAGGAAATCCAATGGGGTTAAATTGGCATCCACGGCATGTTCAGCATTGTATTCGGATTCTTTCCTAACATCGAATACGGGTACTTTTTGTTCCATGAGCTGCTTCAATTCCTTGGCATGGACACTTTTTACGGTATCCACTTCCTTGCCCGCTTTTTTCCAAGCTTCAATACCCCCTTTTAAATAACCCAATGTACCGTCAAAACCAACTCTGGAAAGACGGGTTACGGTTTCTTCTTCCCTCCCTTCTGGGGTCACCAACAAAATGGGTTGTTTTACATCAGCAATCAAGGCGCCTACCCAAGGGGCAAAACTCCCATCCAACCCAATAAAAATTGATCTCGGAATATGGCCTTTGGCAAAATCATCTTGATGGCGCACATCCAACACTACGGCTCCGGTTTCGTTGGCAGCCACTTCAAAAGCTTCAGGACTTAAGGTTTGGGTACCACGCTCCAAAATCTCATCAATATCTTCATAACCCTCCTTGTTCATTTTCACATTTAACGGGAAATATTGGGGAGGAGGCAACAAACCATCGGTTACTTCTTTAATAAATTCTTCCCGGGTCATATCTGCCCGTAGGGCATAATTTATCTTCTTTTGATTGCCCAAAGTGTCCACGGTTTCCTTCATCATGTTTTTTCCACAAGCGGAACCCGCTCCGTGTGCTGGGTAGACAATTACGTCATCTGCCAACGGTATTATTTTGTTCCGAAGGCTATCAAACAGTGTTCCTGCCAATTCTTCTTGGGTCATGTGGGCGGCTTTTTGGGCCAAATCCGGTCTTCCTACATCTCCCAAAAACAGGGTGTCCCCACTAAAAATAGCATGGTCTTTCCCATTCTCGTCCTTTAAAAGATAGGTGGAACTTTCCATGGTATGCCCTGGCGTGTGCAGTACTTTTATGGTGACCTTTCCCAACTTGAACTCTTGGCCATCTTTTGCAATAATGGCATCAAAAGAGGGTTGGGCGGTGGGACCATATATAATGGGCGCTCCAGTTTCTTTGGACAAGGTTATGTGTCCGCTCACAAAATCTGCATGAAAATGGGTTTCAAAAATATATTTGATGGTAGCCCCATTTTTTTCAGCTCTTTTTATGTATGGTTTTACTTCCCGTAAGGGATCAATAATGGCCGCTTCGCCATCACTTTCTATACAGTAGGCCCCTTGGGCCAAGCATCCTGTGTATATCTGTTCAATCTTCATGTGATACTGGTTTTTATCAAAAATAGCATTGTGTACCCTAAACTTCAGTGACTAAAGTTACAAACTCTTGGTTTTGGACTGAAGTGATATCCGCTCCTGTATTTCACTTCTACCTTTTTGATTGGTGCAATAGTCCACAGCCTCAAATGTCTGTACAAAAAGGTTTTGCCGTCCGATGCAATCAATCAGCCCGCTGTTGTGGAAAATATCCCTTGTTGGGCCACTTGCACCTGTGATGATGAATTGTATTCCTTTTGTTTTTAAGTCGTTCACAACACGCTCCAACATTACGGCCGCACTACTATCAATATAGTTGATGGCTTCGGCATTGAGAATAACATGTTTTAAAGCAGGTCCTTTTTTCTGAATTTGTTTATACAGTTCTTTTTTGAAGTAATCCTTGTTCCCGAAATACAACTGGGCATCAAACCGGATGATAAGCTTGTCGTCATCAACCGTAACTTCTTCAGGAAACCTACTTACATTTTTGAAGTAGTCTGTTCCTTTGATTCTACCCAAAACCGCAATATGGGGATTGGAAATACGATATACCAATAACATGAGAGATAGCAACACGCCCAGTAGAATCCCCTCTATCAGACCAATGAATAAGGTCAACAAAAATGTCGCCATCAACAAAAAGAATTCATCTTTTCGGTTTTTCCATAGCATTAGGGGATATTTAAGGTCAATCAACCCAAAAACGGACACAATGATGATAGCTCCGAGGGCTGCTGTAGGCAAATCATGAAACAGGGGGGTTAGAAACAACAAAATCCCTGCGATAAGCAAGGCACTAAAAATCAAGGCCATTCCGGTTCTTGCCCCAGACTGGTCATTGACGGCGGTTCTTGAAAAGCTTCCCGATACCGAAAAAGATTGAAAAAAAGATGCGGCTATATTGGACATCCCCAAGGCTCGTAGCTCTTGATTGGCATCCAATTCATACTCTGGGTGTTTTTCCTCCACAGTTTTTGCAATGGAAATGGATTCCATAAACCCAAAAAGGGCCACCGTAATGGCAATGGGAAGCAACTGCCCCAGTCTATCCATTTGGATTTCTGGAACCTGAAATGAGGGAAGTCCACTGGGAATCTTCCCTAAAACATGTATCCCCTTCGACTCCAAGCCAAAAAAGAAAACCGCTAAAATACCTAGGATAATGACCAATAAAGGGGTTGGTATTTTTCTGCTGATTTTGTTCATGCCGAGAATAAAAACTATGGCTACCACGCCCAAAATCAATGCATAAAAATTGATCTGCCCCAGACTTTCAAAAATATTACCAACAAGCACATGGATTCTACTGGACTGGGCAACATCGGTTCCCAAAATGTGTTTCAATTGACCGAGACCTATCAAAATTGCTGCGGCAGAGGTAAATCCACTAATGACGGGTTTGGACAAAAAATTGACAAAGAATCCCATCTTCAACAGACCCAATACTAATTGGATGCTCCCTATCAACAGTGTTAAAAAAAGTACAGTTGCAATATAGGCCTCAACTCCTGTGAGTTGCAATGCTCCCACGCCTGCCGCCACCAGCAAAGAATCCATGGCCACCGGTCCTACCGCCAATTGTCTTGAGGTTCCTGTAAGTGCATAAACTACTTGGGGAACCAGAGCGGCATACAGACCATAAATGGGAGGCATCCCCGCAATCATGGCATAAGCCATCCCTTGGGGTACCAACATAATTCCCACGGTTACCCCTGCAATTAAATCTCCATACAAATGAGAACGATTGTAGGTGGCCATCCAAGATAAGATAGGAAAAAACCGTTTGAGCATGTGATGAACTTTAGGCAAAAATACAGTGCAAAAAAATGATTTTGGGTAACCTAGGGCACATACCTACAAATCCAAAATTTGGATATAGCTTCTGTGGAGTGCCACTTTTTTCATTTTTTCCAACTTCTTCAACAATCTGGAAATGACAACCCGTGAGGTATGCAGATCGTATGCTATTTCTTGATGTGTATTGCGAATCTTGTTATCGTTGTTGACCGCTACTTTCTTTTTAAGGTACTCTACCAGTCGTTGGTCTAAATTTTTGAATGCGATACTGTCCACGGTCTGCAAAAGTTCGTTCAAACGATTGTGATAGCTTTCAAAAACATAGTTGCGCCAGCCCTTGTACTTTCCCATCCATTCTTCCATTTTTTGAACAGGCACCATGATAATCACAGTATCGGTCTCGGCAATGGCCCTGATCTCACTCTGGGTTTGCCCCATACAGCAGGCCATGGTCACCGAACAGGTTTCGCCCTGTTCCAAATAGTACAACAAAAGTTCATCACCATCTTCATCTTCGCGCAGCACTTTAATAGCTCCCGAAATTAGCAAGGGTATACTCCTAATGTAATTTCCAATATCCATGATAACCTCTCCCGCAGCCACTTCCACCAATTTGCCCACTTCATTGATCTCATCAATAAGAGGTTGCTCAAAATAGGTGCTGAATGTTTCTAAAAGTTCTTCTTTCATAGGATTAAAATACCCTTCTAAGGTACATATTTTGAAAAAAAATGCCCTCAATTGAGGGCATAGTCTTAAGATGGTATGTTTTATTTTTACTGATTGGGTTCTACATACGCATTGATACGTTTTATGGTTCCATCTGGGTTATGGGTGAGTTCTGTCATTTTAACACTACGCAAGTGTGTTTTTCCTCCAGACATAGAACTATCGTGAAAGAACAACCACCACTTTCCTTGGTACTCCACAATAGAATGATGATTGGTCCACCCCAATACAGGGTCTAAGATAATACCTTGGTAGGTAAAAGGCCCATAAGGGTTGTCTCCTGTTGCATAGACAATATTATGCGTGTCTCCTGTTGAATAGGATAGATAATATTTTCCATTGTATTTGTGCACCCAAGCTGCCTCAAAAAATCTACGATCATTGTCTGCTGTTGTTATGGGTTCGCCATTTTCATCCAATATTATGGCATCTTTGGGTTCTTCAGCAAAGCTGACCATGTCATCCGCCATTAAAGCTACCTTTGGCATATGTGCTGGGGCATTAGCAGCAGGGTAGGTATCTTCTCCAATATATCTACCATTGTTCCACTTTTGAAGCTGTCCTCCCCAAATACCTCCAAAGTACATATAGTATTTGCCATCGGTATCTTCAAAGACCGAGGGGTCTACACTATAGCTTCCTTCAATTGGCTGATCCATAGGCTCAAAAGGGCCACTTGGGTTTTTGCTTTTGGCCACACCAATACGAAAAACGTCCTCTTTGTCCTTTACGGGAAAGTATAGATAGTAATCATCGTCTTTTTTAGTAGCATCTGGGGCCCACATTTGTCTTCCGGCCCAAGACACATCATCAATATGTAGTGCCAATCCATGATCGGTGACCTCTCCACCTATACTATCCATGGAGAAAACATGATAATCTTGCATATTAAATTGACCTCCATTCCCATCTTCTGGAACTCCAGATTCAAAATCATGCGATGGGTAAACATACACTTTTCCATTAAAAACATGTGCTGAGGGGTCTGCCGTATACAATTTTGAAGTTAACGTGTATATGGTATTAGGAACTGCTCCAATGGCATCAACTGCGCTATCGATTTCGTTACTAACTTCAGTTGAAGAGTGTTTCTGTTGCTTACATCCCATTGTTCCCAAAACAAATAAGGATGATAAAAAATAAGGAAGAAAATCCCTGTTTAGATAATTTTTTCGCGCTTTAGCTGTGTTTTTCATAAGATAAAGGAAAGGTTTATTTGTTAAAAATACACTTATTTTAAAAATAACAATCGTTTGCTTAAAATTGAATTAAATTATATTTCATTGTTTTTCAAGCATTTATAATCATAAAATGAATGGAGTACCCTGATTTATTGGGCAATAGTTAAAAAATTTAACGCAACCGATTGCATCAATCAATATATTATGTATATTTATCACTTTCTAAATATTAGGCATGCTTTTTTGCCATAATAGAATTAATTAACTGAACAAAATCAAAACTTAGTAACATGACTAAACAATCATTATTTGTTTTTACAAATAGCAAGTGGTCTTCACCTTTGCATTTGTACCTAACAAGCTTTTTGTTATTTGTTTTTTGCACTACTGCTTTTGCACAGAACACCATTACGGTTTCGGGTACGGTTACCGATGAGTCTGGGGCACCTATTCCCGGGGTAAGTGTGGTTGTAGAGAACACAACAAATGGAACAACAACGGACTTTGACGGGAATTATGTGATTGAGGCGGCATCCAATGCCTCCTTTGAGTTTCGTTATCTTGGATTCGTTACGCAAACGATTGCAATTAATGGAAGATCCACAGTGAACGTTCAAATGGCCGAAGACACCCAACAACTATCCGAGGTTGTGGTAATTGGGTATGGTACCCAAAGAAAAGAGTCCGTAACGGGTTCTGTGGTATCTATTAAAGGTGAGGAATTGAACGAAGTTCAAACCGCCAACTTCACACAAGCCCTTCAAGGTAGGGCGCCTGGTGTGCAGATTTCAACTACCGACACCAGCCCAGGAGCCTCACCGCAAATTCGTATTCGTGGTGTGCGATCTCTTTCTGGAAACAATGATCCTTTGATCGTTTTAAATGGTATTCCATTTTCCGGAGGACTTAGCGATATCAACACCAATGATATTGAAAGTCTTGATATATTAAAGGATGCATCAGCCACGGCCATTTATGGTTCAAGGGGTGCAAACGGTGTTATTCTCATAACCACCAAGACCGGTACAAAAAATCAAAAAGCAAGGGTCACTTACAATTCATATTACGCCACAAAAGAGATCTACAGCAAATTTCCAATGATGAACGCTGCTGAACTTACACAGTTGCGTGCCGATGTTGCTGCCAACAATGATGGAACTCCAATTTATGGTTTGGGAGGCGATGAAAGCCTAGAAAATGATACTGACTGGCAAGATTTGATCTATGGCACTGGTCTCCAAACCAGCCATGATATCAGCATTACAGGAGGCACCGAAAATGGGTCCTTTAATATAGGAATGGGTTATTTTAAGGAAACCTCTGTGCTGCCTAGTGATTCATTCCAGAGATATTCCTTGCGGGCCAACATTGAGCAAGAAGTTGGTGCCTTTCGTTTTGGTTTAAACTCAGTTATGAACTTTAACAAAACTAGTAGTATTGTCGGTGCCAATATAGATGCTTCCCCACTTTTAAGTCCGTATGACGAAGATGGAAACTTTATTATCCCTTTGCGACTTCAGACCGAAGCAGATGACGTTTGGATTCCTACTAGAAGAGAGGTAAGCCAAACCGGAAAAGGACGGTATAACGATCAACTGGATTTTGGTACCTACAACAACATCTTCGGAGAGGTTAAAATTCCTGGTGTTGAAGGATTGAAATACCGTTTGAACATTGGTTTGAACCTGCGTACCAGTAGAGACGGTAACTTTACCGGGGTGGGTGTTTTCAACTATAACCCACAAAGTAGATCATCTGCCAGCTACGATGCTTCTCTTACGCGCGATTATGTTATTGAGAACCAAATACTTTTTGATAGAACATTTGCTGATAAACACCAAGTCAATTTTGTGGGGCTATTCTCTTCACAAAAAACAGAGTTTGACAATGTTGGGCTTGGAGTTCAAGATATTCCGAACGAAGACTTCCTGTTTTACAACTTGGATGCATCTTTAGCGGAAAACATCAACAGGTATGGTACCAATTATGAGTCCACAGGGCTGTTATCCTATATGGGTAGGGTCATGTATCAATATGACAACCGTTACCTGTTTACCGCTACCCTACGTTCCGATGGATCCTCTAGATTGGCCCCTGGGTTTAAATGGGTGACCTATCCTGCGGTATCCGTGGGTTGGAATGTTGGCAACGAAGCGTTTATGGACAACGTGGAATGGGTAAACCTATTAAAACTGAGAGCAGGTTATGGTGAAACATCAAACCAAGCTGTAGCCCCTTATTCCACACAAGGACGTTTGGAAGACGTTAACTACAACTTTGGAAGCAATTTTGCCACCGGTTATTACGTGGACAAAATACCTAATGCCAGTTTAGGATGGGAGTTCTCTGAAACTTGGAACTACGGTTTGGATTTTGGATTGTTTAACAATCGATTGTCAGGTTCCGTGGAGTACTATATTACAAAGACCAAAGATATCCTTTATGATTTGGGGCTGCCTGCAACTTCCGGTGTGGCTAACGTAACCAGTAATATTGGTGCAACAGAAAACAAGGGTATTGAAATAGCCCTTAATGGTACCATTATAGATACCCCGGATTTTACTTGGGATGCAGGTATCAATGTTTATTCAAACAAAAATGAGATTACATCCTTGGCCACAGGTGAAGATGAAAACGTAGGACAACTTTGGTTCGTTGGTTCTCCGATCAATGTTATTTACGACCACAAGAAATTAGGCCTTTGGAATCAGTCCGATCCAGAATACCAATATTTGGATATATTGGAACCAGGAGGTAACGAAGGAATGATTAAAGTGCAGTATACTGGAGAGTACAACCCAGATGGGACCCCAGTAAGAGCAATCAACTCTGAGGATAGGATCATACAAGACCCAACACCAGACTTTCAAGGTGGTTTTAATATGAATTTTAGATACAAGAATTTTGACCTCAGTACTGTAGGAACCTTCCAAAAAGGAGGTATTGTGGTCAGTACATTGTACAGTTCCAATGGGTACCTAAACTTGCTTACAGGTAGAAGAAATAACGTGCGAGTTGATTATTGGACTCCCACCAACACAGATGCCAAGTACCCTGCCCCTGGAGGTGTGCAAAGTGGTGACAACCAAAAATACGCAAGCACCTTGGGTTATTTTGATGGGTCTTTCCTTAAAGTTAGGACCATTACATTGGGATACAACTTTGAGCAAGATTTCTTGAAGGATTTAGGAATACAAAACCTTCGTTTGTACGGAACCGTTCAGAACCCATTTGTACTATTCTCAGATTTCACAAAAGAATCTGGAATGGATCATGAGACCAACTCTGGAGTTGACAATAATGGAAACCGTCAAAACGTAGCTGTAAACACTACACAGATCTCAGATGGGATTCCCACTATTGGAACGAACAGGCCTACCACTCGTAATTATTTGATAGGATTAAACGTAACATTCTAATAAAAAATTATTATGAAAAATTTAAAATTTAAACATATAACCTCTTCTATACTGCTAACAGGAGCCCTATTTTTAGGTTCTTGTTCAGAAGACTTTGTCTTGGATGAGACCCCGAGAAGTTCTTTTACCCCAGATTTCTTTTCCACAGAATTGGGGGTTCAAGGTGGTATTACCTCTTTGTATGAGAGATTAAGACACTTATACGGTCAGCCGTATCACTACAATTCGCTTGAAACCGGTACCGATGAATACACCTATGGCCAAAGTGCCGACAACAACTTTCTGGATGCCGATTTATCAGGCGTAGGTGGCGATATTATCGCAGACACCTATACCACAAGCGTTATTTGGAACACGGTATATCCTTCCATTAATACCGCCAGTGGAATTATTGAAAATGCAGCCGCTGTTGGCATAGATCCTTCCGTGGTAGCCGAAGCAAGATTCTTCCGTTCCTTTTATTACTTCTTATTGGTACAGACCTATGGAGGTGTGCCATTGGATCTTGGTTCAGGAGAATTGGCATTTAACACATCAGTCGTTAGAACTTCTGTTCGTAATACTGTTCCCGAAGTATATACCAAAGCTATATTTCCAGGTTTGGTCGAGGCGGTAAACGATCTTCCCGAAAGTCCTAGGCTTACCGGAACGGTAACCAAGAATGTGGCTAGATTAATGCTGGCAAAGGCATATTTGACCTATGGATGGTGGTTGGAAAACCCAAATAACATTCCAACCTACCCAGAAGCTCCAAGAACCGATCCTGACGGACGCGATGCACAATGGTATTTCCAAGAAGCCTATGATATTGCTCTAACCGGTATCAATAACCCAGGCCCTTATGCCCTGCAAGAATACTTTTATGATGTGCACGCAGGACCCAACGATCGTAATAGCGAAATGATGCTTTATGCCGATCGTACAGAGGAAAGCGAAATATATAATGGTGGTAATTTAGGATGGAGCGGTACAGATCCAGGTACCAACACCTCTGTTTGGATGGTAACATCAAACTATACCACAATTAATGTAGATGGTGTTGCCGCTGTACAACGTGAAGCCGGCCAGAGCTACGGTAGACCGTGGACCCGTATGGCCCCTTCCATTAATGTATTTGAAGAAACCTTTGCTGAAAAAGATTTGGACTCCCGGTATGATGGTACGTTTGTATCAAGCTACAGAGGAAACTGGAATCTAGGAGGTGATCCAACACCCACCCTTACAGCTGCCAATGGCTTGGAAATAGCCCCCGGTGATGCCGTTATTTCATTTTTGGATGAATACGACCCTGCCGTTGATTACAGTGTAAATGGAGGTAATATTGGAGCTGGGGAAATCCCCGGAAGATCGGATTACGTCATAAACCTTAACGAAATAAACCGAAGGTTTTACCCTGGTCTATGGAAGTTGGGAACCTATCGTACAGACAACAACGGAGGATTGGGTTCTCCCAATGGTGCACTAACACGACCTTTCCCAGTAGCTAAGTTTTCAGAATTTTACCTGGTTGCGGCAGAGGCTGCTGTAAAAGGAGCATCTGGAGCTATGAGTGCTAGGGAATTGGTAAACGTGCTTCGTGCCCGTGCCGGTAAATGGCGTTTTGACAATGGCGAACAAGAAGAACGCATTGAGGACAACAGCGCTGCTATGACAGCTGCTACCCCAATGACCATTGATATTGACTATATTTTGGCAGAACGCTCTCGTGAGTACTTTGGCGAAGGTGTTAGATGGTTCGATTTGGTTAGGACCCAAAAATGGGCTGAAATTGCTGCTTCCTATTCAATAGCAGGCAATGATGCAACAGACCATTCTCCTCAAACATTTACCAGAACTATTCAAGACCACCATTATTTAAGGCCAATTCCTCAAAGTCAAATCGATGATTTGGATATGACGGAAGCGGAAAAAGATGCCTATCAAAACCCTGGCTATTAAAATGTAAGTTTAGTAATTTTTATATTATTAGTTTGAGTTAGTTATTTTAGTTGCGTAAAGAAGGAGGCTGTCCATAAAGACAGCCTTCTTTGATTATTGCCGTTAATTAACAATGAATTATCAACTTAAAGATTAAGGGCCGTATCAAAATCTTATTTTAAAATAAATACCTTTAGTTAAATGAGGATACTTGGGATTTCTGCATACTATCACGACTCTGCCGCTGCTATTATAGTGGATGGAAAGGTGTTGTTTGCCGCCCAAGAGGAACGGTTTTCCAGAATAAAAAATGACCCTTCTTTTCCTGAAGAAGCCATAAAATTTTGCCTGTCCGAATCGGGGTTTACATTAGAGGATTTAGATTACATCGCCTTTTATGACAAGCCCTTTCTAAAGTTCGAACGGCTTTTGGAAACGTATTATGCCTTCGCTCCACGAGGGTTCGGATCATTTGCCAAGGCTATGCCCGTTTGGTTAAAGGAAAAACTATTTACAAAACAGGTAATCCGGAAACAATTGAAAAAAATTGGGGGGCCACATGCCCGAAAAATTCGTATTGTTTTTCCAGAACACCATCTATCCCATGCAGCCAGTGCGTTTTACACCTCACCCTTCTCTAAAAGTGCGTTTCTTACAGTGGATGGCGTTGGTGAATGGACCACAACTTCTTATGGTTTGGCTTCTGGCACTGAAGGAATCAAGGTTCTGGGAGAACTCCATTTTCCCAATTCTCTGGGGCTGTTATATTCATCCTTCACTTTTTTCTTGGGGTTTGAAGTGAACTCGGGTGAATACAAAATGATGGGACTCGCCCCTTACAGCAACCATCAGTCTGAGGCAGTACAACGTTTCATCGACATTATCAAAAAAAAACTGGTAGACATCAAAGAAGATGGTTCCATCAACCTGAACCAAGACTATTTTGAATATCCCGTAGGTCTACGCATGGTCAATCCAAAAAAGTGGGAGAAACTTTTTGGGTTCAAAAAAAGAACGAACGATGAACCTTTAACACAAACACATGCCGATTTGGCCTTCGCTGCCCAAAAAGTTTTAGAGGAAATCTTAGTGAAGCTTACCCATCACATCAAAAAGGAGACCCAGGCAGCGTATCTTTGTTTAGCTGGGGGTGTAGCGCTCAACTGTGTTGCCAATTCAGTACTGTTCAACGAGAATATTTTTAAGGACATTTATGTACAACCTGCCGCCGGTGATGCTGGAGGAGCCATCGGAGCTGCCTTGGCCACGGCCCATCTCAAAGAAGATTTAACTTTTACCGGCCTAAAAAAAACATTCAATCCCTATTTGGGGCCCTGCGCTTCCCATCAAGAAATTGAAAGAGTGTTACGAAAGCATAAATGCGAATATCAATATTTTGAATCAACTGAAGAGTTATTGAGTACCGTTGCCAATTATCTGGCCGATAAAAAGGTGGTGGGATGGTTCTGGGGGCGAACAGAATTTGGTCCAAGAGCATTGGGTAATCGGAGCATATTGGCAGACCCTACAGACCCAGAAATGCAATCCAAGCTCAACCTTAAAATTAAATTCAGGGAAAGTTTTAGGCCCTTTGCCCCTGCAGTTTGCGAAGAGGATTACGACTCCTATTTTGAGCCAGGCAAACGTTCGGCCTATATGCTGTTTACAAATCCCGTAAAGGAATCCCGGAGAAAGTCCTTACCCAAGAATTTTCACGAACTTAGTCTGGAAGAAAAACGGGGGAACCCAAAATCTGAACTGCCCGCCATTACCCACATAGACTATTCGGCCCGTGTGCAGGTGATGAAAAAGGAAGTCAACCCCACATTTTGGAGTCTACTCCAGACCTTTAAAAAACTGACAGGGAACGGAGTGCTCATAAATACCAGTTTTAATGTTAAGGATGAGCCGATTGTGAATACTCCAGAAGATGCCTACCAATGTTTCATGAACTCAGGTATGGATATTTTGGTTTTGGAAAATTACGTAATTGCAAAATAATGGAGTTTTTAAGAGAATTCTTTCTATTTCTAAAAGAACGCAAAAAGTGGTGGTTGGTACCTTTGATTATCGTATTTGTGCTATTTGGTATTCTTATTTTTCTGACCAGTAGTTCGGCTTTGGCACCTTTTATTTATACTTTATTTTGATGAGCCGGGAAAAAGCTTTTGAGACCCTAATTGTTCTGGCGTTGGCATCGCTCATCATCTCCCTGTGGTTAAATTTGGGGTGGCTGGTTTATGTGGCCATGGGATTTTTGGCCATTGGCATCCTTTCCAAAACAATTTCCTTCTTTATTGCCAAAATCTGGTTGGGGTTTTCACACTATTTGGGGTTGGTGATGAATTTTGTGCTGATGTTCTTCATCTTCCATTTAATATTGATTCCCTTGGCTTTTTTACAGCGTCTATTTGGGAGCAATCAAATTAGGCGAAAAAATACCGAAGACACCTATTTTCACCCACGCAACCACCATTTTTCGAGCAAGGATATAGACAATCCGTGGTAAGTGCCAGAGTAGGTTTTACTCTTTTAAAGTTGTCAGGCTTTTAAGATACCTGCTTTTCCTGAAATAGTATTCGGCATAAGCTTGATCCTGTAGTTTGCGACACATATCCCCAGCCATTTCATATACTTTATATTGTTCTGGAAACTCAAAAATCAAAGTTTGGGCCACTTTTAGCGCACTCTTGTAATCACCCTCTTCTTTGTATTTGTTGTACGCTTGGGTCATTACGTATTGCCATTGCTCCTGATGTGTATATAGGTTGATGGCCTTTTCTTCCTCAAAGGTTGGATCCTCGGTCACATATTCAAAAGCAAGTGGTCTTCGTCCCGACATACTCAAATCATAAGGCCAGGATTCCTTTAGGATATCCACCACCAATTTCCCCTTAATCGAATCTATTTTGGTCATGGGAATGTCATCAAAGGCTTCGTCATAGGAAATGTAATGTTCCCAATCTTCCAAGAGCTTTAATTCTTTTATTTTTTCGTAAAACGCATCGGCCATTACAAAATAACCTTCTACATTAGGATGCACATGCTCAGCCACCAATTCGTTGCCCACAATACCATTAGAAACCCTTGATTCAAATATGTTCTTCATGTCTACCAAAGGTAATTTGCGTTCACGGGCCTGTTCTGTAATCACTTCATTGATTTTTTCGGGTGCCCTAAAACGCAATAAATCCAGTTCCTTGGCTAGGTGCAGGTACTTTTTGGCAGAATCTGGGCTTTTCTCCAGATAGTGTTGTCCCAAAATGTAGGCAGCATCCGCATTTTTTTGTGCCAATTTGTGCGCATCAGATGGGTTAAATTTCATGGACTTGGCAAACTCTTGAATATCCAAATCTTCACTGATAAATGGCTTCACATCCTTTTCATTCGCCACCAAAGTTGACAAAATCACTGGGATTTCATGACTTTCGTATTTGTCAAGAATTCGTTTCAAATTACTTTGAAACTGTTTTATTCCAGCATTATAGGCCTCCGAATTCAAAGGTATTTCTTGTTCTTTGGCCATGACCTCCATTAAAGTGGTCTCGGAAGTCGACATGGTATTTTGGGCATCTGATTTCATCAAAGCCATCATCCCATTTTCGAGCAGTTGGAAAAAACGAAAGTTCTTCAACCTTAGATAGCTCCTCACCAAAGCAGGGTGACTTCCCACCGAAGCGGAAGACCCCACCCCCAAAGCACCATAATACTCATTATGGCCGGCATATATGATGACCAAATCGGGCTTCTGATCTATGATCTTGTCCCCAACGTCCCATAATGTATAAGAGTTTACAGCAGTGATTCCGGTATTGACCACCTCAATATTCTTTTCGGGAAACGTTCGAGAGAGTCGGTGCTTCAATAGTCTTGGAAACGAACCGGCTTGATAGAAAGGGTAACCTACAGCCGTGGATGCTCCTTGCACAAATACTCTAAAAGTGCTGTCTGATTTTTGCCGCAGAAACAAGTCGGATTGACTATCCGCATTAAAATCTGTCCCTCTAAAATATTTATTGGACAGATTGGGATTGACAACCAGGTACTCAACGCCGTTTTCACCCTTTACCCTATTGAACAATTGGTAGTTTTCTCCATAGCCAACCACCCGAAGTACCAATTCAAGTACAAGAATCAGCACAAATGGGAGCACAATAGCAAGAAGTTTAAATACTGTTTTTTTCAAAATAAGTTTATAAAGTTTAGGCCGTGATATTGCCATCCATAAGACAAACTATAGCGAACAAAATAACTAAAAAATACTTCTTCCCATAAATTTTTTGCAATCGGTTGCATTTAACGAAAAATAGCCCCTTTTTTCACTCAAAATCACTATATTAAAACCTTTCCAATTTGCACTAAAAATGAGCCATAAGCTTAGACATTCCACATTGTTCCTGTATTTACTTTTTTTATTTTCCTGTAACACCAAAAATGAGATCAAAAAGAAACAAACTACCAGCGACAAGCTGTTTACATTGTTGAGCAATGAACACACCAATGTTCATTTTAAAAACTCCGTTGAAGAAACAGCGGATTTTAATGTGTTAAACTATTACTACACCTACAACGGTGGTGGTGTCGCCGTTGGAGATGTGAACAACGATGGTTTGGATGACATCTATTTTACCTCCAACCAACAGTCCAACAAACTATACCTGAACAAGGGCGATTTTACCTTTGAGGATATTACCGATATAGCTAAAGTGTCCGATACCGAAGGATGGAGTACGGGCACAACCATGATCGATATCAATAATGATGGGTGGATGGATATTTATGTGTGCAAGTCCGCCTCGTTGGACAATAACCTACTTCGCAGGAACAAACTTTTTGTAAATCAGAAAGATGGAACTTTTAAAGAGGAAGCCAAAAAATGGGGTCTGGACGATGATGGATTCTCAACACAATCCTACTTTTTTGATTATGACAAAGATGGGGATTTGGACATGTTCCTGATCAACCACCGAGCCGACTTTCTCAATTCCATAAACCTTGAAGTCATTCTTAGCGACAAGGAGTTCTATCCCCAAACTTCGGACCATTTATATAGAAACGATGGCGGAAAGTTTACCGATGTCACCATCAAAAGTGGGCTCATGAACAAAGAATTTAGCCTTAGCGCCGCCATTGGGGATTACAATAATGACGGCTGGCTGGATATCTTTGTGGCCAACGATTTTATCACCCCCGACAAACTCTACATCAACAACAAAAACGGTACGTTTTCCAATCAAATAGATCAACGGTTAAAACACATTTCCTACAGCAGTATGGGTTCTGATATTGCTGATATCAACAATGACCTTTTACCGGATTTGATGGTCTTGGACATGTCAGCCGAAGATCATAGCAGAGGCAAACAAAACATGCCCAGCATGAACACCAGTGGGTTTTGGTATATTGTGAGGTCTGGTTACCATTTTCCGTACATGTCAAACATGCTCAATTTGAACAATGGGAATGGATATTTTAGTGATATTGGCCAATTGGCCGGCGTATCCAAAACCGATTGGAGCTGGGGCCCACTGCTTGCCGATTTTGACTGCGATGGTCTCAAGGATATTTTCATCACCAATGGCATTAAACGTGAAATTGCCAATCAAGACTTTGGCAATTTTCTAGACACGGAACAAGAAACCGTCAAAAACATGTCCATTCAGCAAGTTTTGGACAGAATGCCATCGGAAAAACTACAAAACTATGCGTTTAAAAATAATGGCGACCTGGCATTCTCTAAAGCAACCTCAACTTGGGGTTTTGAACAAACGGTAAATTCCAATGGTGCCGCTTATGCCGATTTAGACAATGATGGGGACTTGGATTTGGTCATGAACAATCTTGATGATGAGGCCAGCATTTATCAAAACAACGCCACCAACAATTTCCTGTCAATTAAATTAGTTGGAAATGATCGCAACATCAACGCTATTGGGGCCAAGGTCAAAGTTTTTACCGAGAATACCTCTCAATATCAAGAGCTGTTCTTATCTAGAGGGTACCAATCCTCGGTTTCGCCCACTTTGAATTTTGGATTGGGCGATGAAACCACTATCAAAAAAGTAGAAATTATTTGGGGTGATGGACGCATGTCTGTTGGCGAAAACCTTTCGGCCAATCAAACACTCACCTTTAACCAAAAAGATTCAAAACCCAAAACAACGCAATCCCAATATGCCTTTTCAAATAACTTTAAAAGGATGAATCCAGAGGATTTGGGTATTCGATATCGACATAAAGAGAATGAATTCAATGATTTTTCAAAACAGGTGTTGTTGCCCCAAAAACAATCACAACCAGGACCTGCTTTCGCTGTAGCCGACATCAATAATGATGGTTTGGACGACCTATTTTTGGGTGGAGCCTTGAACCAGCCTTCCGAAATGTATCTCCAAAATCCAAATGGGACATTTGAGAGGTTAAACCCATCAATTTTTGAAACGGACAAGGTATATGAAGATGTTGGGGCACACTTTTTTGATGCCGATAACGACCAAGATCTAGATTTGTATGTGACCAGTGGGGGATACGAATTGGATGAAAGCGACACCCTGCTCCAAGACAGACTATATCTGAATGATGGGGAGGGAAATTTTACAAAATCGGACATGCTTCCGCGTTTGATTTCCAATACCAAAACTGTTCAATCCTTTGATTATGACGCCGATGGGGATTTGGATTTGTTTGTGGGAGGCACCATGGTTCCTGGAAAATATCCTTTGCCATCTGCTTCTTATATTTTGGAAAATACAGGCACTCAATTTGTCGTTGCTACGGAATCGATTGCTCCAGACTTAAAAAGTTTGGGGATTGTCAATGATTTTCTATTCTCTGATTACGACAAAGATGGTGACAAAGATCTGTTGGTTGTTGGGGAATGGATGCCCATTACCATTTTCAATAACACCAATGGCCTTTTTACCAAAACATCCCTGGAAAGTTTTGATGAAACAAGCGGTTGGTGGAACACCATTGCCGAAATTGACTTTGACCTAGATGGCGACCTGGATTATTTTCTCGGGAATTTAGGGGGGAACAATAAGTTTCATCCCTCTTTGGAAAAACCACTACACGTTTATGGCACCAACTTGGGTGATGACAACAATTATGACATGTTTCTCAGCAAAAAATATCAAGGTAATCTGGTACCTGTAAGGGGTAAAGAGTGTTCCACACAACAAAACCCTTTTGTGAGCGAAAAGATAAAATCGTACAAAGAATTTGCCAATTCTACCTTGGAGGATATTTATGGAAGCAATGTTCTGGAGGCATCCTACCACAAACAAGTAACCGAGTTTGAATCCGTCTATCTTGAAAACCATGGGAATGGAAATTTTGACATAAAACACCTGCCCAATTATGCCCAATTAGGGCCTACCCTCTCTTTTGTATTTGCCGATGTCAATCAAGATGGACATAGGGATGTTATTGGTTCTGGAGCAATTCATGAAAGTGAAGTGGAAACTGTGCGATACGATGGAAATATTGGTTATGTACTACTGGGCGATTCCAAAGGCGGATTTACACCTTACAAAGACGTGAATTTTTATAACGACCTCAATGCCAAAAACATGGAGCTGATCAGCATTAAAAACAAGCCTTATATTGTTATAGCCAACAATGACCGCCCATTGACCATCTTCAAACTGAATTAGGGTGAATGATGTTGATGTTCAGGCATTTCTTTTTTAAATGAGAATTTAGGAAGATTGAGTTTTTGAATCTCCCCTCCTTCCTTAATCTTAATATGCTGATTGACCTCAACATTATTGAAAATAGAAACGGGCATGCTGTAGTGAGGCCATTTAATCTCCAATTTTTTAATGATGCTGGCTTGTCCCAAACCTATTTCGGCCATTAAACTATTGCCACCAAAACTCGCCCCAGAATCAACGGTATGGTATATTTTTCGTTCTGTTTGGTTTTCTTCAATGGTAATAATGATTTTGGCCCCAATCGCAGAGCGATTGCTTTGCTTCCCTTCCAACACCATATTGATCCAATTATTTTCATTACCCATGGGGTTTTCAAAAAGCAGGTTTCGGAAAACATCTCCTTCCACTGCCCCACCCATAACGGCATAAATATCTTGGTCGCCATCCATATCCATATCCCCAAAACCAATGGCATGCCCTTTTTGAATATGCCCAAAACCACCACTATAGGTAACATCCTCAAAACTTTTTCCATCCACATTGTGGTACATTTTGTTGGGAACTATGGAGAAGAAATCCGGATCTCCCGTTGCCAAATAAAAATCCAAAAAACCATCATTATCCAAGTCCCCGAAATTACAGCCCATGGTAGCGATAGGCTCTGTTAAGTTGGTTTTTAAGGATACTTCCGTAAAGGTGTTATCGCCATTATTTTGATAAAGAAGGGGTCTGTATTCTGTCGTGGTGGTCTTGAGGCTTCGAAGTAACATTTCAGATGGCAACACTTCCGAAGAAGAGTACCCGGAAACAAAAATATCTTCAAAACCATCATTGTTGTAATCAAAAAACCAAGTTGGGAAACTCAATTTTGGTTCCGCCACACCAAAACTTTTCTCCGCAATTTTAAACGATGGTTTTCCGGTTTCTTTGGTAGTATTGATATACAAGGTGTTCAGACCATCGTAGTCGGACAAATAAAGGTCTGGATACAAATCATTGTTGACATCACCACTGGCCACGCCTTTAAAAAAGCCTGGAACGGTTATTCCTGCTGCTTTGGCTATGTTTTGGAATGTGCCATCCCCATTATTTAAAAACAACTCGCAAAAGCTTTGTTTCGCTTCAGACCATTCGTTGGCGATGAACAAATCCAGCCAACCATCTAAATTAACATCTACCCAAACGGCGGTTTGGGTTGGGCTAAGCGAATATACTCCAGCGGCCTTGGTCACATCAGTAAAGGTTCCATCGCCGTTATTGCGCATCAAGGAATTGGGGATGCTCCCATATATGGATAACCAAGCACCCCTTAAGATCATAAAATCCATATGGCCATCATTGTCGTAATCAGCATGTCTTAAGTTTAGGCCACCGGTGACTCCTTCCAGTCCTGCTTCGGTAGTTTTATCCGAAAAGCCGCCCATGGCATCGTTCTCAAAATACTTGATTTGATCATTCAAACCCCAGGAAGATGCAATGATATCCAAATAGCCATCCCCATTAAAATCATCCACGCATGTTCCTCCTGATAATTGGTTAACATCCACACCCAAATTCATGGCGATATCAGTAAAATGGGGAATCGTCCCCGAATTGGAAAAGTGTGATTCCGGTATCCTATAGTTGCTTGGCACCTGTTCAGGATATTGACCCAAGGTCATGTTCGCAATGTTCAACAAATATTGGCATTCCAAATCATTTGGATTTTGAGCAAGTAACTCGGTTAGCAACTTTATGGATTGCTGTGCTCCTTCTTTTAAAACATGCTGTGCTTTGGGACTTATAGGAATAATGCACGATTCATTGGTATGGTTGGCATTGCAATTGTCCTGTTCGGCTTTTCGCATATAGGCAATGGCCAATTGTTTTTTGATATAAAAAATCAGCTCTTCTTTCGACTGTACATTTTTACTTTCCACAAGCTGCAATACTTGGGTCAAAATTGCAATGGATTGCTCTGTTTTACCAGCATTCAACAACTCCAAACCATAAGTGAACAATAGGTTTAATTGTTCGTTTCCACGAGCAACATTTAGCTTTTGTTTCAATAACGCAACTTTTCTGTTGTTAAAAATATAGGGGACGTTCTCTATGTTGATGGAAGCCATTCTTTGTTGGATGTCATGGATCATCACTTGGGTGGAACTATCCCTTTCAACTGGCATTGTACTTGTTTCAACTTTGGAAGCATCATCGGTTTTGTTTGAGTTTATACAGCCGACCAGCAATACAGCCCATAAAACCGATATTCGAAAAACTCCATTTTTAATCAGAGAGTACATAGCTTAAAACAATTGTAGACCCATAAGATTAATGAATTTAAATGGATTGTCAAAAATATTATGCAACCGATTGCATATACAAAACTATATTACGTATCTTTAAGACATTCAATTAAATACGAATAAATCTCTGCATCTAATCTCAGGCGATAGGATTAAGTATATTAATCTGTTGTATGGAAAAGCTAGTTGTAATTTAGGCGAAGACCGCTTTGCTTTTGGCAAACGGTTTTCCTATTCAAGAATTATCAACTTTTATTCATTATCTTGAGGAAACATCACATGATTCATACTCAATTACCAAACATGATTCAAAGAACAAATCATTATTTCATTGCAATAATGTTTTTATTTCTTGCAGCCTGCAATCCAAATCCTGCAATAAAAACGATTCAAAATCCCAGGGAGCATATTTCAATCAATAAAGATTGGAGATTTATTAAATATGAATCTTCTACAATTGCTGATGATTTATATTATGACGTCCGTCCAGAAGTAACAAATGTCAACGACTCAAAAGCTGCCGATACGCCTGCAACGGAAGCAGAGAAATTAAAAGCATCGAAAAAAGTATTGAAACCATATATTTTACCAACTGCAAATGCTTTTATACAAGATAAATCCAAACATCACATAAGACCTGAGGGGAATCCTGGCATGGATTTTCCATTTGTGCAAAGCACTTTTGATGACAATGACTGGGAAAAAGTTACTATCCCTCACGATTGGGCCATAAAAGGGCCTTTTCAAGAAGGTGAAAATGCCGAAGTCACTGGCGGAATGGGCCGTTTGCCGAGTAATGGAGTGGCTTGGTATCGCAAAAAAATTGACATTACAAACGCTGATAAAAGCAAGTCTGTTTTTTTAGATGTAGACGGGATCATGTCATACGCCATGGTTTGGTTAAATGGCAATTTAGTGGGTGGGTGGCCTTACGGATACAATTCATGGCGGCTGGATTTAACACCTTACCTTAATTTTGAAGGCGATAATCAATTGGCAATTCGTGTAGACAATCCCAACCATTCTGCACGTTGGTACCCAGGAGCAGGCATTTATCGCAATATTTGGTTGACCAAAACCAATAAAGTGCATATAGCACATTGGGGAACAACCGTTTCAACCCACAATGTTTCAGATGATTCTGCGACAGTGGATTTTTCTGTTTCCGTGGACAATGATTCTGAAACAAGCGCCAAAATTGATGTGGTTACCGAAATTTATGCTTTGGAGGATAGTGTGTCGGCGGTTGCATTGCTGCCAAAAGAGACGTTGACAATAGCTTCGGGAAAATCAAAAAAAATATCTGGCAGGGCAACCATTGAAAACCCCAAGCTATGGGGCCCACCTCCAACACAAACACCAAACTTATATAAAGCCATTACGACAATTTCAAAAAATGGAAAAGTCATCGATTCATACGATACCTCTTTTGGAATTCGCTCATTGGAGTTCGACCCAAATCAAGGCATTCTGGTAAATGGCGAGCTAGTAAAAATAAAAGGTGTTAATGAACATCACGATTTGGGCGCATTGGGTGCTGCATTTAATGTTCAAGCCGCAGAACGCAAATTGGAAATCTTAAAAGAAATCGGGTGTAATGCCATCCGAATGGCACATAATCCACCTGCACCGGAGTTGTTGGATTTATGTGATGAAATGGGCTTTTTGGTCATTGATGAAGTTTTCGATTCCTGGGAACGTAAAAAAACGCCGCACGATTTTCATTTAATTTTTCCAGATTGGTACGAAGCTGATGCACGGGCCATGGTACGTCGCGATAAAAATCACCCATCCATAATCATTTGGAGTTACGGCAATGAAGTAGGCGAGCAATATACTGATGAAGAGGGCGCAGATATAGGAAGGAAATTAGTTGAAGTAATCAAAGATGAAGACCCCACACGTTTAACAACAAGCGCCATGAATTGGGCAAAATCCGATATGCCATTTCCAACGGTAATGGATGTGATCAGTTTCAATTATCAAGGTGAGGGTATTCGACAAGACCCAGTTTTCGATACCGTTACAAATCGCATAAAGACCAAGCCGCAATATGGACCTTTCCATGAAAAATTTCCCGACAAAGTGATTTTGAGCAGTGAAACAGCTTCTGCGGCCAGTAGTCGAGGAGTTTATTTGTTTCCCGTAACGGATAAAAAAAGTGCCCCAATGTTAAACGGAAATGGAAAGGACGATAGTATTTCGCAAGTAAGCGCGTATGAGTTGTATGCTGTGGATTTTGGGTCTTCGGCAGATAAGGTTTTTGCTTCACTAGATAAGCATCCTTATTCGGCAGGGGAGTTTGTTTGGACCGGATTTGATTATCTGGGAGAACCCACCCCCTACTATAATTGTAGAAGCTCATACAATGGCATTATTGATTTAGCAGGCTTTCCCAAAGATAGGTACTACCTGTACCAAGCCCGTTGGCGACCAAACCTGCCCATGGTGCATATTTTACCCCACTGGAACTGGCCAGACCGAATTGGTAAAATTACGCCAGTACATGTGTTCACCTCTGGTGATGAGGTGGAATTGTTTCTAAATGGTAAATCACTTGGAAAAAAGAAAAAAGGGGAGTTTGAATATCGGTTACGATGGGATGATGTGATATATCAACCAGGGGAATTAAAAGCTGTTTCCTATAAAAATGGGAAAGTTTGGGCTGAGGAAATTGTAAAAACTACCGGTGTTCCAGCAAAACTAGAAGCAGAGGTAGACAGAAATAACATTAATTCCGATGGGTTGGATTTAGCCTACATAACTGTAAGGGTGCTGGATGAAGACGGAAATTTTGTAGCCAATGCTGAAAATGAAATTGAATTTACCGTTGATGGTCCAGGAGCGTTAATCGCAACCGATAATGGAAACCCATGCGATATGACCGAGTTTCCTTCACCCAAAAGAAATGCCTTTAGCGGATTGGCCTTGGGAATTGTAAGGTCAAAAGATGGCCAACCCGGTACGATTAAGGTAAAGGCAACCGCCAACGGATTGGAGTTGTCAACCGTTGAAATTGAGAGTAAATAATTTTATCTTTTTTAGCGAGGTGTTTTTTGATAGTTAAGAAACTTATTGGCCCATGGAATAAAATGTTTCATGTTGGGCCAATCCGTATGTCCTCCATCATGTTGACGCCATGCCAGCTCACCATCAAGCATATCGGTATTGTGGGGTGGCATTTCTTCCTGTAAATAATCATTGGAAACACCTAGATCCTTCGCTCCCAATAATTTAAAGACTTCACCGGCAGCAATAGTGGCCATATAACTCCCTTTTTGGTCCAACCAAAGGGCATCTCCCTGCTCAGGAATGCCATAACTGATAAATGTGGGTCTTGGCGCACAGAGTGCAATCAACTCATGGGAATCCACCGGAAGGTCACACCCTGTTTTGCTGCCAAAACTTGCCTTGGCTGCGCCATATTTTAAATAGTTGCCTGCCATCCAATGGCTTTCGCCTGCTCCTGTTAGGCTTTCAACGGCCTCCCCAAAAATCCTTCGGTGCAATGTTGCACCACCTTTTCCTGAAGATCCAATCAAACCTGTAGCAAAACGTTGGTCAAACGCCATAGTCACCAGAGCGGCCTTGCCATATCGGGAAACGCCTTCTATCCCTACTTTAGTGGCATCCACCAAGGGGTCAGTCTCCAAATAATCCAAAACGCGACTTGCTCCCCAACCCCAAGCACGCAATGCACCCCAATCATCGGGTTTACGATACTGTCCTTTGTTCACCAAACCAATAATTCCACTCCTCAATCCAGCGGAATTGTCAGCCTGTATGCTTGCGGGCTCAAGGGTAACATAGCCCCAGCCTGCATTCAGCAATTGTTCGGTGGAGGGAAGATCGCCTTCTGGTAAAGGCTCCCAGAAATTTGGGCCAGGCAATTTTGTAATAGGACTATACGCTGGGTATTTGTCGAAAATCGCTTTTAGTTTGGGGTCGTGTTTGATCATCATCCCCTTAAAGGATGCATTGAGGGTTTCCATATCTTCTTCTGAAGGTTGTGCTGGAGCCGGAAACGAAGGTCGGCCGAACATAATCAACACTGGCACCGGTCCTTCCACATTGGCTGGAACCACCAACATCGCGTTGATATCCACAGTAATGGAAGGATAGGAACTGTTATCCACATGCCCTACCAATTGTTTTACTACCACGGGTGTCCTACGGACAAACTCCTTGTCCTCTACTTTTACGGTCCAAGTGACGTCTGGTATGTTTTCAGGCAATCGACCATATACCTCGCGTTCAAAATCCGCTACTAGTTCAGGACGGCGGACGTTCCACCAGTCATCGGCATCTTTTACTTTTTTCCCCTTCTTGGTAACCAAAACCTCTGGTAATTCAGGACAAGGATTAGCAATGGATTCATCATAGTTGGCTGAATTGGGTGCTGTTGGGTCACCACTTGGTCCAGGCCGCAATGCTGCAATACCCAATTGTTCCATCATATTTTCATGGTTTATTCGCCCTAATCGATTTATGCTATCTCGCTCTTCGGGAGACAAAAAGAATTGTGCATTTCCGTAAAAGCTGGTCAACACACAAATGAATACGATATAATGTGATGCTTTCATTTTAGTTTGTTTTTGTCTTGGATTGATATGCTTTTATATTTTTTGCCACATCGATGAGCGGTGCGGTCCAAACTTCCCTATCGTGTTCTTTTAAATATTCCAGCAGTTGTTTGTGTGCCGGAAGCGAAACATTCATGGAATGTTCTCCACCCACACCATGAAAAAGAAAGATGAGCAGGGAGTTAGTCTCCACAGCTTTCTTTACCATGTCTATCATCTCATCACCGGTGGCATCCACTATGGCATAGCTATCCATGCTGTAGAGGTCTACCTCATCGATGGTGTGCATTTCCGAACGCACGGCGCGGGCCGCTACCAAATCATCCTTTAATTCATCGATAAAGAAATCATTCCCATTTACGGTAAAATCGCCACAGGTATATGCAAATGTTCTTTCCTTTTTCCCATCCAAGGCTTCCAACAGGGTATTGTTAATCTTGATTTCATCCACCATGCGTTGAACGGTATAGGTAGCCATGTCGTAATCTGGCTTTACCCATGGTCTGCTTTCTTTGCCAATACAAGGGTGAAAAATGGTGTGATTGGCCAGCTCATGGCCATTCCATGTGATCCGTTTCCAATCGTTCAGTCGATTTCGGAAGGCTTCCGAAAAAGTGGACACATAAAAAGTTCCCTTTAAACTTAGGGAATCCAACAAAGGAACCACATTGTCCAAATGAACGTTCAAGGCATCATCATACGTAAGGATGACCGCTGCTTTTTTCCCTTGCCAAGGCAATTGGTTCAGTGCTTCATTATCAAAATTTTGAAATGGCGATGCTGGCAAACCGTCCTTGTTGTAGAGATTGGCTCCACGTGGATTATCGGACCATGCATAACGGACATAGGCCGGACGAGGAACTTGACCACTTTCAACCACTACGGTGTTTCCCACAATCTCAGCATCAGCCCACACAAATTCTTGGTCCTGCCCTGCAATTTCAAATCGGTGCAACGGTTCACCATCAATGGAAACCAATCCGCTTCCTACGGAATCAAAATGAAGTACAATTTTATCCCCCTGAATTTCTGAAGACTTGAAAATGGGGCCTGAATACACCACATCTTCACCATAGGCCAGTTTTAAGGCGCCCAAAGCCAATCGTTTGCCCACCCCTTCCTTGTTCAACGGATGGATATCATTCCACTCGCCCAAATCGATGATGACGGCCATGGCCGTATTGGGAACGGAAAGTGCCTTAAATTGAGAAAAACGGAGTTCTGCCCAGTTGCTCTCGGTGGGCAGATAATCCACATCTTGAAAATTGGCCAATTGCACCCACAGAAAAGGGGCATTGGGTTTATTGAATTTTTCCCTCCAATCCTTGATAAGAGCCGGAAGGTAATCGGCATAGGCTTTGGGTTGACCTGTATTGGATTCGCCTTGGTACCACAACATTCCCTTAATGGACATGTTGGTCAATGGGGCAATCATGGCATTGTACAGGCTAGTGGGTTGGTTCTGTGCCCAAAATTGGTTGTATCCCCCTCCTCTTCTCCATCGGCGAATGGGTTTAAATACTTCGCCCACTTTATATTGCCACTCTCCTTTTAAATCTACACTAATCCCCTTTGCAGTAAGCTCATAATTTTTGTCTGGGACAAAACCTCCCTTTCCACCAGAATTGGTAACTCGAACCACAACCAAGTTCTTCCCTTTCTTTAAAACCCCTTCGGGAACGGTATATCTTCGTGGTGGGTATTGGTAGGTGATATTCCCTATTCTGGTTCCATTTACGTATACTTCATCGGCATCCACAATGCGTCCCATAAAAAGTTTGGCCTCAGCCCCTACCAATGCATCAGGTATTTCCAATTCTCTTCGGAACCACACCACGCCGTTCAGGTCTCTTAAGCCTTGATCTTCCCAAAATCCGGGGATGTAATAGTTGTTCCAACCTTTAGGTTGATATTCGTTTTCATACCATTTAATGGGACCGGTTAGCCCCTCATCCTTAATTTCAGGCTGCACATCAGGAGCAGGAGGTCTTGCAGTAAATTGACTTGTATAATTCTCATCCTTGTTTTTTTGGATGGTTGCCAAATCACTGGGAAATTCCTTAAATCCATCTTCACTGATCCACGATTCTATGGGCGTACCTCCCACACTGGAATTGATGATTCCGATGGGAACATGATATTTTTCATAGAGATCTTTGGCAAAGAAAAAAGTGACCGCTCCCATTTGCATAATATCCTCAACAACTGCCGGTTTCCATTCTCCGGCAGGTAAATCTTTTTCGGGTTCGGCTACATTGGTAAGTGTGGGGATAAAGAAATTCCGAATTTCAGGATAGTTGGCATTGGCCACTTCATCGGGGTATTTTTCCTTGACCCGTTCCATGGGTGTCACCATGTTTGATTGCCCAGCTCCTAGCCAAACATCGCCAAACAGCACATCATTCACAGTAACTTCGTTCTTGCCCTTAAAGGTAATTTTGTAGGGTCCACCCGGCTTTTGCGGCGACAATTGAATGGTCCAATCCCCATTTTGGTCAGCGGTGGTGTTGTATTTTTTTCCTTTGAGGGTCATCTCCACTTGCTCATTGGGTGATGCCCATCCCCAAATCTTAATTTTCTCATTTCGTTGCAGTACAACACCGTCACTGATCAATCTAGGCAGTTTAATCTGGGCATTTCCAACAACTACCAATAGAAAAACTACGGTAAGTAATGTTTGTTTTAGAATTTTCATGTGGCTCTTTTT
>JAUIBH010000129.1 GCA_030427985.1 Bacteroidia bacterium
TATGACTTTAGCATTGTTGCTGCACCCAGAACGGGCTTCGCGATTGATTCAACAAAAGAGTTTGGACAAAAATCAATTGGGATTGGATGAGGTTTTGGGCACGTTAATCAACAATACGATTGAAGAATCCAAAAAAGATAGTTATTTGGACGAAGTGCAGCAGACCATCAATTTTAGGGTGCTGTATCATATTATGAATTTGGCGGCCCACAAAGAGGTACATCCACAAGTAAATGCCATTGCCAATGAAACCTTGAAAGAGCTCAAAGCAACTTTATTGGGCAATGGAAAAACGGCCGTTGCTGCCGAAATGGTGAAGCGTATCGATGCCTTTATGGAGAAACCATCCAGTTTTAATGTTATACCTGTCCCTAAAATCCCTGATGGCTCGCCCATAGGAATGGACTGCATGGATTAGATACGGACAAACACAAATACAAGTTCAAGTCCAAGCATAGCTGTTGATGTAGGCAGACATTATGGGCAACATCTTCTAGAAGGAAGGTTTTACGTAGTGATGAAATTATAAAAAGGATACTAAAAATAAAGTGAGTTTTGAACTTGAGCTTGAAATTGAACTTTTATGACAATCAATTTGATCAGTGATACGGTCACCAAGCCCACAGCAGGGATGTTGGAGGCCATGATGACCGCCAAAGTAGGGGATGATGTTTTTAAAAACGACCCTACCGTTAACGCTCTTGAAGAAAAAGTAGCCAATTACTTCGGAATGGAAGCTGCATTATTTTTTCCCAGTGGTACCATGACCAATCAAACAGCCATTAAACTCCATACACAACCGGGAGACCAGTTGATTTGTGATAAATATGCCCATGTCTATAATTATGAAGGTGGGGGCGTAAGTTTTAATAGTGGGGTTTCCTGTAAGTTGGTAAATGGCCATCGCGGAATGATGACAGCACAACAAGTAGAAGAATCCATAAACCCTCCCGATTTTTATCATAGTCCGTTGACTTCCTTGGTCTGCATTGAAAACACCACCAATAAAGGCGGTGGGGCTTGTTGGGATTTTGAGGAACTACAAAAAATAAGAAAAGTCTGTGATGACCACGGTTTAAAGTATCATTTGGATGGTGCACGGCTCTGGAACGCGCTTGTGGCCAAAGGTGAAGACCCTAAAGCCTACGGCGCCCTTTTCGAGACCATCAGTGTTTGTTTGAGTAAGGGCATGGGATGTCCTGTGGGGTCCGTTTTGGTAGGAAGCAAGGAATTGATTGATAAAGCTTTGCGAATTAGAAAGGTTTTGGGTGGCGGAATGCGGCAATCCGGGTTTTTGGCCGCGGCTGGAATCTACGCCATGGACCATCATGTGGAACGATTGGCTGAAGACCATAAAAAAGCGACTGAAATAGGGGAGGTGCTGTCCTCCTTGGATTTCATTAAAAAAGTGGAGCCCATTCAGACCAACATCATCATTTTTGAGTTGGATGAATCCAAAATGACATCCGTAGATTTTTTGGCCAAACTCACCGAAAACCAGATTTCCATAATTGGTATGGGGCAAGGCAAACTGCGTATCGTCACCCATTTGGATTATACAGATACCATGCACCAGCATTTTTTGAAGGTTTTGAAAACAATTGGGTGATTCGTGCGAATTAGTGGAATTCGTGTCAGACCATAGAGGTAAGAGGTTAGAAGTTCAGACTTAAAGAAATTGACTGGGCACTAACTCCTAAGACCTAACTCCTAAACCCTATTTCATAAAAGCATCCATCCCGGGAATGTTGGGCATGCCTTCCTTGGCCACAGCAGCCAGCTCGGTTTCATTCACGTTGGTAGCCTTTTCAATGGCCTTGTTCAGGGTAAGAACAAGGTAATCTTCCAGTTGTTCTTTATCTTCCAAAAGAGAATCGTCAATGCTGATCGATTTAATTTCACGATTAGCCGTGATGGTCACTTTCAACAATCCGTCCGAAGATTGCTCATCAATCATTACCGTGTTCAATCGTTCCTTGGTTTCCTGTACTTTTTTCTGGGTTTCTTTGAGTTTACCCATCATTCCCATAAGATCTCCAAACATAGCTGCAATTTTTTATGTGTAATTGACACCAAAAATACGAAATCGTCGTTAATCCATAGAGATGAAACGAATCAATCCAATCCCTTGTGTTCTCGGAATATGCCTTATTTTTGCAGGCTCTTGCCAAAAAAGTAAAGAATTGATGCAAATACACCCCCCGACGGCCAAAAAGATTCCAACAAAACTGGAAAAACACGGTGATATCCGGATAGACAACTACTATTGGATGAACAATAGGGAAGACCAAGCCGTAGTAGATTACCTCAATGCCGAAAACGATTATTATCATAAAATGACGGCACATACCAAAAAGTTCCAAGAGGACCTTTTTCTGGAAATGAAGTCGAGAATCAAGGAGGTGGATTCGTCCGTGCCTTATAAATTGGATGGATATTGGTATATCAATCGTTATGAACAGGGGAAGGAATATCCCATTTATTCTAGAAAGAAAGATACCCTGGATGCAGCCGAAGAGATTATGTTCGACTGTAACCAAATGGCCGAGGGGCATGAATTCTTCAATTTGAAAGGAATATCAATCAGTCCAGACAATACTTTGGCCTCTTTTGGTACCGATACGATTTCCAGAAGGCAGTACAACATTCAGATTAAGAACCTAAAAACTGGGGAAATCTACCCAGATATTATTGAAAATACGACGGGAAGTTCAGTTTGGGCCAATGATGGCAAAACGTTGTTCTATACAAAAAAAGACCCTGTGACCTTGCGCTCTGATAAGATTTTTAAGCATGTCTTGGGAACTTCAGCGGAGAATGATGAGTTGGTGTTCCATGAAAAGGATTCTACCTATAACACTTTTGTCTACAAGACCAAATCCCGAAAATACATTGTCATTGGTTCCGTGAGTACATTGACTTCAGAATACCGCACTTTAAATGCCGATGACCCCAATGGAGAATTTAAAGTGTTTTCCCCACGCGATTTAGGGGTGGAATACTCCATCGCTCACTATGATGGTAATTTTTATATTCTAACGAATCGAGATAAGGCCACCAATTTTAAATTAATGAGAGCTGGTGAAAACAATACATCATCAGAGCATTGGCAAGAATTCATTCCCCACAGACGTGACGTTTTGTTGGAAAATGTGGAGATTTTCAGGGATTATTATGTGCTTTCGGAGCGTGAAAATGGGCTCAATCAAATGAAAATATCCCGCTGGGATGGTTCTGAAAGCTATTATTTGCCTTTCAACAGTGAAACCTATGTGGCGGGGGCTTCGGTGAATCTGGATTTTGATACCGATGAACTTCGCTATTATTATAATGAAATGGGAGCGCCCTATGCCATCATCGACTTTAATATGAAGACCCGAACCAAGAAAGTGTTGAAGGAACAAGAGGTTTTGGGCGGTAAATTCAATAAGGATAATTACAAAACCGAGCGTTTGTGGGCTACGGCCCAAGATGGAAAAAAGGTACCCATTTCGTTGGTGTATCGTAAAGACACACCTTTGGACGGCACCAGTCCACTCTTTCAGTATGCGTATGGCTCCTACGGAAGTACCATAGACCCATACTTTTCTTCCGTGCGATTGAGTTTGTTGGATAGAGGTTTCATTTATGCTATTGCTCATGTGCGGGGAGGGGAATACTTGGGAAGACCTTGGTACGAAGACGGGAAATTGTTCAATAAAAAGAATACGTTTACCGACTTTATTGACTGCTCCAAATTCCTGATTGAGCAAAAATACACCAGCCCGGAGCATTTGTACGCCAGTGGCGGTTCTGCAGGCGGACTTTTGATGGGAGCGATAATCAATATGGCCCCAGAGCTCTATAATGGCGTGATTGCCGAAGTGCCCTTTGTGGATGTGGTGACCACCATGCTGGATGATTCCATTCCATTGACCACAGGAGAATATGACGAATGGGGAAATCCAAATGACAAGGATTATTACGATTATATCAAATCATATTCGCCTTATGACAATGTGGAAGCCAAGGCATACCCCAATTTATACGTTTCAACGGGACTGCATGATTCGCAGGTACAATACTGGGAACCAGCTAAATGGGTAGCAAAAATTCGGGAATTTAAGACGGATGACCACCTGTTATTTTTGGATACCAATATGGATGCAGGACATGGTGGAGCATCGGGCAGATTTGAAGCTTTAAAGGAAACTGCCAAGGCCTACACCTTTATTTTAGACCTTGAAGGGAAAACCCATTAAAAATAAAATGCTATTTTTGTGCCGAACTTATTTTTGTAATTACAAGAATTTGTTCCTTACCTAATACCAGTTATGAAAAAACAGATAAATGCGTACAGCAGTATCCTTGACCTAATTGGAAATACCCCCTTAGTTAAGCTTAACAAAATCGCAGCCCCCCTTACCGGAAATTTCTATGCTAAATTGGAATCCTTTAATCCTGGACATTCGTCAAAGGATAGAATAGCAGCCTATATCATAGAGGAAGCCGAACGTAAAGGGATTCTTAAGCCTGGTAGCACCATTATTGAGACTACCTCAGGGAATACAGGTTTTAGCCTTTCTATGGTGAGTATTGTAAAAGGATATAAATGTATTTTGGCGGTCAGCTCAAAATCATCTCCAGACAAGATAGATATGTTGCGTTCCATGGGGGCCAAGGTATATGTTTGCCCTGCCCACGTAAGCGCAGACGATCCAAGGTCTTATTATGAAGTGGCCAAACGCCTGCAAAAAGAGACCAAGAATTCCATCTATATCAACCAATATTTTAACGAACTCAATATAGAGGCCCATTACCAGACAACTGGCCCTGAGATTTGGGATCAGACCAACGGGAATATTACCCATTTGGTGGCTTGCAGTGGTACAGGTGGAACTATTTCAGGAATTGCCCGCTTTTTAAAGGAACAAAATCCTAATGTAAAAATTTTGGGTGTTGATGCTTATGGGTCTATTCTAAAGAAATACCACGAAACTGGTGAGTTTGACCATAATGAGGTATATCCGTATCGTATAGAAGGCTTGGGAAAAAACTTAATTCCTGCAGCTACGGATTTTAACAGCATAGATCGTTATATTAAGGTCACCGATGGCGAGAGTGCCCACATGGCCCGCAAGATTGCGCATACCGAAGGTATGTTTGTTGGTTATACCAGTGGTGCTGCCATGCAAGCGCTTTATCAATTGAATACGGAAGGCGAATTTAACAAAGACAGCAATGTGGTTGTTATTTTCCCAGACCACGGTTCAAGATATATGAGCAAGATATATAGTAATGAGTGGATGGAAAACCAAGGCTTTTTTGATATTAAGAATGCCGAGGTACCTGAAAAGATAGAATACATCAAGTAAAAGATGTAACTCGATTGTATTAAAAACGACAATGAATCCATTGTCGTTTTTTTATGTGAAAAAATCGTTATGCGAGGTTCGCAAAAATCTATACTTTTGCATTTAAATCAATTTTAAGGTAGATGAGAGACTTATTTGATAGAATTATTGAAAATAAAGGTCCGTTGGGAAAATGGGCATCACAAGCAGAAGGCTATTTTGTATTCCCGAAATTGGAAGGACCGATCTCCAACAGAATGAAATTCCAAGGAAAGGATGTAATTACATGGAGTATCAATGACTATCTGGGACTCGCCAATCTACCCGAAGTTAAAAAAGTTGATGGTGATGCCGCCCATGAACATGGAGCTGCCTATCCCATGGGTGCTCGAATGATGAGTGGTCATACCGATTACCACGAACAATTGGAAAAAGAATTGGCCGAATTTGTCCACAAAGAAGCTTCTTATCTTTTAAATTTCGGTTATCAAGGATTCATGTCGGTCATTGATGCACTCGTTTCCAAAGATGACATCATTGTATACGATGTGGATTGCCATGCTTGCATTATTGATGGTGTTCGTCTCCACATGGGAAAGCGTTTCACTTTTAAGCATAATGATCCTGAGAGTTTGGAAAAAAACTTGGAACGGGCCACCAAACTTGCCAATGAGACCGGAGGCGGTATTTTGGTGATTTCCGAAGGTGTTTTTGGAATGCGAGGGGAACAAGGAATCCTCAAGGAAATTGTGGATTTGAAGAAAAAGTTCACATTCAGGTTATTGGTAGATGATGCCCATGGTTTTGGAACCCTTGGAAAAACAGGTGCAGGAGCAGGAGAGGAGCAAGGCGTACAAGATCAGATTGATGTGTATTTGGCCACTTTTGCCAAATCCATGGCCGGTATTGGTGCTTTTGTTGCCGCCGATAAAGAAATCATAGAATATTTAAAATATAACCTCAGGTCGCAGATGTTTGCCAAGTCGCTTCCCATGGTCTTTGTAAAAGG
>JAUIBH010000033.1 GCA_030427985.1 Bacteroidia bacterium
GCTTGTTGTTGAAATGGTGGGGTCCGAATTGCCCACCGGTGATTGGGTCACGGAGAAATTTTCCGTGGAAGAAACGGTCTTTCCCCCTACGGTAACACTTACCTTGGCCGTAGTGGCGCCCTGGGGCACTTTGGTGGTGATCTTGGTGGCCGTGGCCGCGGATACCGTTGCGGCGGTGGTACCGAACTTTACGGTGTTCTTGGAGGCCGTGGTGCTAAAATTGGTCCCGGTGATCACGACTTGAGTACCCACAGGCCCAGTTTTGGGCGAAAAACTACTAATGGTAGGTGCTTTTGTCTCAGGGGTCGATGGACCATCGTCCTTACTACATGAAATTACAAGGCCCAATGCTAAAAGGGCCAGAACTAACAATTTTTTTTGTTTCATCTTTATATGAATTATAGGTTAAAGCCACAATTTCCCAAAACCTGCTCGGACTTTTGTGCACGATCTGACGGATGCCGTTTTTGGGTTGATGGGTGGGGTTATTGGGTTATTTGGTTGATGGTTGATGGTTGATGGTTGGTGGGTTTGTTGATTTGGGGATTTGTTCATTGTACATTGTTTATTGTTCATTGTCATTCTGAACGAGCATCGCGAGTGAAGAATCTACTTGAGCTTGCTCTTGATACTTGCCTACTGCCCACTGCAGACTGCTGACTGCTGACTGCTGACTGTCAACTGACACGAATCTCACGAATTAGCACGAAGTTTCTTGGGTCTTTTCTCTTTGTTCTTTGCTCTTTTGTCTTGAACTTGTTCATTGCTTATTGTCATTCTGAACTGGGACCCTGAGCGCAGTCGAAGGGGAGCGAGTGAAGAATCTCACTTGAGCTTGAACATGATTCTTGGCTTTTTGTTATTGGGTTATTGGGTTATTCGGTTATTGGTTACTGAGTTACTTGAACTTGATTTTTGAACTTGAACTTGTTTCTTGGTTCCTGCCTACTGATGACTGATTATTATCCACTGACACGAATTGCACTAATTCACTCGAAGCTGGTTTGAACTTGAACTTGGTCTTGATTCTTAAAAATTGGGTGAAGGGTGAAGGGGTTTGTTGATTTGGGGATTTGTTCATTGTTTATTGTTCATTGTCATTCTGAACGAGCAACGCGAGTGAAGAATCTCACTTGATACTTGGTTTTTTGTTATTGGGTTATTCGGTTATTGGTTACTGAGTTACTTGAACTTGACACTTGAACTTGATTCTTGAGCTTGTTCTTTGTCCACTGCCCACTGCTCACTGACACGAATGACACGAATGTCACGAATGCCACGAAGCTTTCTGAGTCTTTTCTCTTTGCTCTTTTTTCTTTTCACTCTTTCCTCCATTAACTTAAACTTTATTTCACCTTACTTTAAAAATGAACTGTGAGAAATTACTTATATTTGAGTGAGTTCCCGCCAAGTCAATCCCCCGACACACATATGTATTGTACAACCGTCTTTTGATGAAAATTCAGAGACCTTAAAAGCCATTGCCATGAGCCATAAATATGTTGATTTGGGACCCGAGGGAGAACTGGTATACCTGTATACCTATGATGAGAACGACCAAGAACTGAAAAAAGCCAAACAGGTGCTTTGGGGCGATTGGCTCCGGGTAGATGACAACCACGATTATTCCAACGTTGGCCCGGGATGGACCGCCATTATCTGGGCACCGAACACTACAAGGGATATTTATTACATAAAAACGGAGTTCACCACCGATACAAGACCCTTGGAAATCATTTTTTTGGATGTGGGCCAAGGAGACGGTGCGGTGCTCATCACCCCAGAAGATGATGAAAACGAAAAAATCATAGTCATTGATGCTGGGGAAGGGGGTAACATGGCTGCTTTTCTCAACGGGCGCTTTAAAGCGTACCGGGGTTTCGATTTTGAAGCGGCGGTAATCACACATCCCGATAAGGACCATTATTTGGGCTTTAAGGACATTTTTGCCGACCACGATATTGGCTTCAATACGGTTTACCACAGCGGATTGGTAGAACGACCTGTAAACGGCACCTTTGAAAAATTGGGAGGAACCGTGCAAGACCCTCAAACCGGGGACCACTACTTGGAGAATCTGGCCATCGACAAAAATGATATTGAACAACATTTCAGTGATGCGTCCACCTTTGGCAGAAAGCAGTTCCCTCCTATTATGCACAATGCCCTTAACAATCCCAAAGTCAAGGATTTTAAAATGCTTTCCATTGACCCCAATCACAGCATTCAACATAACGGAAGGTCCTATATGCCCAATTTTGAGCCGGTTGCGGAACGTGAATACCATATAGAGGTACTCGCACCCGTAGTGGAGTATGATGCCAACAATAAACCCAGACTTAAACGCATTAGCAGCAACTATGGGAAGACAAAGAATGGGCATTCGGTTATTTTGCGACTGCATTATGGCAAATACAAGGTACTTTTTGGTGGGGATCTCAATGTTCCTGCGGAAAAATACCTGCTGCAACATTATGCGGATTTGGATTCCTTTCCCAAAAAAGGCAATCCCAACTATGCCACCATGCTGAAGGAAGCCTCGCTTTGGTTCAATTCGGAGATCATGAAGGTGTGTCATCATGGTTCCAATAAGGTTACTGATGAATTTATGATGGTGGTAAACCCCGCCTGTTTTGTGATTTCTTCCGGCGATGAAGAAGGTCATGTGCACCCCAGACCCGATTTATTGGGAAGACTGGGGAAATTCGGCAGGGGAAAATCGCCTGTGATACTCTCCACCGAACTCCAACGGTCCACACGGGAGTTTGAAGACCAAGAACATGTGGAAGAGCTACAAAAGAAAGTGGACCAATTGGCTTCAACCCAAAATCCATCAGAAGCAATGATCAATGCCATAAAAGACAAAATTGCACATCTGGGCCGTACCAATGTGGATGTGTACGGTGCCATCTACCTGAAAACCGATGGGGAGCGCTTGATCACCGCCTTTAAGTTTGAAGAACAATCGGACAAAAAGAAATGGTTCTATTACGAGTACACCATAGATGACGATGGCGAGCTCCATTTGTCATAGTATTGAGGCTCAATCACTAAGAAATTTAGCAACTCATCGAATTTCGTTAAAATATGTTAAGTGATATTTTTGTAATTGCGATTTTTTTAACATTTTTAAAGCATACTAAACTTTTTAACCCCACCTATATGAAAGAAAAGATTTCTACGCAACACCCCAAACCCTTATTATCTTTCCTAACTTTTTGTTTTGTTCTTTTTGTCTCTGTCAGTTTTGGGCAAAGCAGTGAGTCCTTGCCAGCACCTGTCAGTCAATTGACGGTAAACAGCAATGGCGATATTTATTGTGAAATCCATGCCAACGATGCGGCTTCGACCCTACATCACAGCATGGGAAAAGCAAAAAGCGGCCTTATGGTAAACGGGAGCCAAAAATCGGCTTCCAATTCAAAAAAGACCGCTACGGGTGCTACCATTTTTGTGGACTACTACAATGCTGACCCTAATCTTCCCGATGAAGATTTTATCATTGCGGCCACAGCATTTCAGTCCGCAGTGGATACTTGGGCCAGTTTGTTATCTTCTGATGTACCCATTTATGTGGCTGCCGTTTTTCAACCTTTGGTTGAAGGGGTTTTAGGCTCTGCCGGACCCACCAGTATTTTTGCGAATGCCCCCGGGTTGGAACGCAATACGTGGTACGGTGACGCCCTCGCCGATAAACTTACTGGAGAAGACCTGAGTCCGACCACCTATGACATTGTGGCCAATTTTAGCACGGTGTTCCCAAACTGGTACTATGGCACAGATGGCAATACACCCACTGGAATGTATGACTTTAAGTCTGTAGTGCTTCATGAGCTTGGGCACGGATTAGGCTTTTTTGCCTCTTTGTTCGTGGACAACGAAACAGGCGTTGGGGATTACGGTTTTGGAATTCCAAACCCTGTGTTTCCCGCTATTTACGATAAATTGGCCTACTCCTCGGATGGCAAGTCCATCCTAAAGGACAACAAATATGGCAATTTCACCACAGAGCTGGGTGATGTTTTGCTATCAGGGCCATTGACCGCAAAAGGACCAAGCACCAAAAGTGCCACCCAAGGAAAAGGAGCCCAGGTATTTACCATTTTGGATTCCAATATTTTTGGGGAGATTCCGGGCCTAACAGATATTTGGTTGCCCGGTTCCAGTTACTCCCATTTGGATTATGTCACTTATGCTGGTGGGCCCGATGGGCTTATGGTCCCATTTTTGTCCACTGGAGTAGCTTTTGATACCCCTGGTGCCATTGTTCTATCCATTTTTGATGATATGGGGTGGAATGGTAAGGTCAATCGTGAAATCCAAGAAAACCCGAATGATACTACCGATGACGGTGATGATCCTTTGGCTGCCGCTGAGAATGTCGTGGCACTTTATCCAAATCCATTCACTAGCAGTGTAAATGTAACGCTTTTAGAGGGGCGTTCCATTAAAAAAGCAGCGCTTACGGATGCTTCTGGATATAAATACTATATCCCCAAAAAGAGCATAGACGGCAAGGAACTAGCTGTTTTGGACTTGTCTGGCTTTAGTGGGAAGTCTGGATTGTATTTCCTCCAGATAACGTACAATGATGGCTCCAGTGAAGTAGTCAAAGTTTACAAACAATAACATAACAACCACTATTCAACAATCATTTGAAATGCCGGCTCGTCCGGCATTTTTTTATAGGTTGGCTTCAACCAATATTTGCAGTTCCTCCTCCAAAGAATACCCTGGAAAAGGTTTGCCCGCTTGTCGGTACCAATATCCGGCATTCCATTTGTCACCTTCTTTGCGGTGTAGATAGGCATGAATCCAACTGCCCATGGTAGTGTAGAGGTCCTGCGCAATGTTGTGTGAAGCTTCCCAGTCCCCTTTGGCATCATGCCAAAGAGCCTGTAAGGCTGAAGCCCATTTGGGATTTGGTCCTTCTTTATTCAAGGTTTCCTTAAAAGCCAAAAAATTATGTGGATGATTCATGTACAATGTATTGTGGCCATGCAAAATGAGCCATTACACCTCCAGCTAACATAATGGCAAAGTGTATCATATTATTCAATTTTTCTGGGAGGAATTGCCCCAACACACCCAATATTATGAGTATGGCCGCAAAAGCAAAAACCCCTGAAATCTCTTTCCGTTTTACCTCAACTTTTCTATTGTAAAAAATTTTGGATACGAGTCCACCCAGCAAAAAGTTCAACCAAATCAGACCTGTTCTGTTTTCCTCAATAACCCTGCTAAAAGTTGGAACTTCTGAATTTGATATGCCGACAGCAACCAAAACAATATCGGTCAATATCATAAGTCCCAAAATAGAGGCTATCACAATCTTGGCAACCTTGATACTCTTTTCGTTTTTTTGAATATCAAATTGCATCATAATATCTCCAAATAATTCATTGACCAAAAAAGATGGCCATACAAAAGTCCCAGACCCAATAGGATGCTTAAAAACCATATTGGTATTTTTTTGTTGCGGCGCAGAAGGTAAGCAACACCAACACTCAAAAGTGCAACACCGAAAAGGATGAGTACTGGGTATATGGAATTGGACATACGATAGTTTGCGTCTTCAGTACCCAAGAACAAATGGCCAAGGATTGCCCCTAAGGCAAAAGGAATAAAGAAAAGCTTTTTCTGTGCTGCTTTCAAAAGAATGACGTTGGATGTATCTTCTTCGACTTCATTCAAATTGAGCAACACTTCAATAACTACATAAAGTGTGGCAAAACCAATCATTATGTAGGTCACTAGTTTGTCGTATCCTCCAAGAAAATCCATAACTCTTTAAAGTTATAATTTTTCCATGAACTCCTGTTCCGAAATAATTGGAATTCCCAAGCTCTCGGCCTTGGTTTTTTTGCTGGGCCCCATATTGTCTCCCGCCACCACAAACGAAGTTTTAGAAGAAATGGAAGAAGCGACCTTACCCCCATTGTCCTCTATCAATTTTTTGAGGTCGTTTCTACTGATGGTTTCAAAGACGCCAGAAACCACAAAGGTCTGCCCTTTTAATTTGTCGGTTTGATTTTCCAATTGTTCCTCAGAAAGTGAGAATTGCAATCCGTAGGATCTTAAGCGTTCCACAATTTCCAAATTGGTGGGTTCTGAAAAGAATTTGATGACACTATCGGCTATTCGTTCCCCAATTTCATCCACCGCTATTAATTCCTCATGACTCGCTATCATCAACGCATCAATATTTTTATAGGCTTTGGCCAATTTTTTGGCCACGGTCTCACCCACATAGCGTATTCCTAGAGCGAACAACACGCGTTCAAATGGGATGGCTTTGGAAGCCGCCACGCCATTCACTAAATTCTCTGCGGATTTTTCCGCCATGCGTTCCAAAGGAATCACTTGTTCCTTAGTTAAGGTATATAAATCAGCATAGTCGGAAATCAATCCCTCCTTGAACAGTAGTTCCACGGTTTCGCTCCCCATACCTTCAATGTCCATGGCCTTTCGGGAAATAAAATGCTGGATACGACCTGTAATTTGGGTCGGACATCCGGTATCATTCGGACAAAAGTGTTGGGCTTCCCCTTCTTTTCTGATTAACTCCGTACCACATTCTGGACAGTGTGTGATATATTCCGTTGGAAGCGAATCCACAGACCGTTTGGTAAAATCCACCCCTATAATCTTAGGAATGATTTCCCCCCCTTTTTCCACAAAAACGGTGTCCCCAACCCGAACATCCAACTTGGCAATCTGGTCGGCGTTGTGCAAAGAAGCCCGTTTTACAGTGGTACCCGCTAACAATACCGGCTCTAAGTTGGCCACAGGCGTAATAGCCCCGGTACGCCCCACTTGATAGGTAATTTCATTCAAAACTGTGGTTGCCTGCTCCGCCTTAAATTTATAGGCCATGGCCCATCGCGGAGATTTTGCCCTCTAGCCCAACTCTTCTTGGTGCTGAATACTGTTCACCTTGACCACTACCCCATCCGTTTCATACGGTAAATTATGCCGATGGACATCCCAATGATCCGCAAACTGCATGACCTCTTCCATACTCTTGCATAGTTTGGCCACGGATGGAACCTTAAACCCCCAAGAACGGGCCTTTTCCAATACTTCAAATTGGGAGGAAATGCCCAAATTAGTACCCGCGATACTATACAGCAAACATTCCAGCGGACGCTGCGCCACCAAGGCACTGTCTTGTAATTTTAAACTTCCCGATGCCGTATTTCTAGGGTTCATGTACGGGTCTTCTCCAGCTTCAATGCGTTCTTGGTTCATTTTGGCAAAACCGTCCAAGGTGAGAATGATTTCTCCGCGAATATCAAATTTTGGTGGGTAATCGCCCTTCAATTGAAGCGGAACTGATTTTATCGTCTTAATATTATTAGTCACATCATCACCTTGAAATCCATCGCCTCGGGTAACCGCCCGGACGAGTTGTCCTTCTTCATACGTAAGGCTGATGGATGCCCCATCGTATTTCAACTCACAGGTAAATTGAACTTCTACATCACCCAAAATACGTTGAATGCGTTTTTCCCAATCCTCCAAATCTTCCTTGGAATAGGAATTTTCCAAGGAGTACATGCGATGTTCATGTGCCACCGTTTCAAAATTCTTGGTCACCATACCTCCTACACGCAAAGTTGGGGAAGTGGGGTCATGAAATTCAGGGTGTTCCGCTTCCAATTTCTGAAGTTCTTTGAGTTTCATATCGAACTCAAAATCTGTTATGGAAGGTTGATCCAGCACATAGTATTTGTAATTGTGCTCGCGGAGTTCATCCCGTAGGGATTGTATCTGTTGTTCAATGTTCATATTTTTTATTTTTCAAGATGAAAAACACCCCTAAAGTCCCCCTACCTACGGTAGGCAGGTCTCAAGGGGACAGTTGCCTTTAGCATTCGGTCATTGCCAAAAAGGTCTTTTCGCAGTTCAATTTCCGAAAAATTATGGGCTTTCAAAAGGGCTTTGGTCTCCGCTCCCAAATATTGGTTGATTTCCAAATACAACCCACCATTTTTCTTCAAATTAACTTTTGAAAATCCTGCAATGGCCCGGTAAAAGACTAAAGGGTCTTCGTTAGGTACAAAAAGGGCCGTGTCAGGTTCAAATTCCTTTACATTGTTTTTGATTTTTTCCTTCTCTAACTCCCTAACGTAGGGCGGATTGGAGACAATGATGTCAAACTCAAGTTCAAGACCAAGTTCAAGCTCAAGGATATCCTGATGGAGAAAAGTAATCTCTACCTTATTTTTTTGCGCATTTTCCCGAGCGACTTCCAAGGCCGCTTCGGAAACATCCAGTGCGAACACTTTTGCTTGAGGTAGATGCTTGGCCAAGGCGATGGCGATACAACCGCTTCCGGTTCCAATGTCCAAAATGGTAAAAGGTGAAGGGTTTTGGGTGGAGGACAAAAGGTCATTGAGCGGAGACGAAATGACACTTCGACTTCGCTCAGCGTCCAAATCATCCAAAATCCATTGTACCAATTCCTCAGTTTCAGGTCTGGGAATCAATACATTTTCATTGACTTTCAGTTCTAAATCCATAAAATGGGCCTCACCCAAAATATATTGTAGGGGCCGTTCTTGTTTTAATTGAGAAAGCGCTTCAAAAAGTGGCTGCTCTTCTTCCTTGCTCAATGTGAGTTCGGGTTGCACCGCCAAAACAAACCGTTCCAGCTTTAAATAGTGCTCCACACATCGGTAAAAAAACGCATCGACCTCTTCCTTTGGAAATAAAACATCCAACTCCTTATGGAATATGTTCTTGATTTCCCGCAGCAGCATTACAATTTTTTAAGCATCCAAACCGGGCAAGAGTAGTGCCCCGTATTGCCCATGGGCGCATCGATATAGTCAAAACCGTTCTTTTGATATAGTTTTTGTGCGGCTTTCATGTAGGGCATGGTTTCTAAATAACATGCTTCAAATCCAAATTCCTTGGCTTTCTCCAAGCAAACAGTTATCATTTCCGAACCAATTCCCTTACCTCTGGCCTCTTCCAAAAAATACATTTTTTGAAGTTCACAGACATTGCCATCATAATTCTGTAATTGGGCAATTCCCGCACAACCAATGATTCTCCCTTGGTGCTCCACTACAAAATAGGCAGCTTTGGGTAAATTGTAAGCAGCGTACATATCATCCAATGCTTTGTCTTCATAAGCAGTGCCCACCTTGGCGATGCCCATATCTTCAAAAACTTTTCTGATAACCTGTGCCACTTGGGCATTATCTTCAGGTGTGATTTCACGAATCACCATATCCTTCATGTTGCGTTTATTGTTCTATTTTTGCGAGGTGAATATACACCAAAAATACATCCTCAGATGCATTGAGCTGGGCAAAAAAGGGCTAGGTTCAACCGCTCCCAATCCCATGGTGGGCTGTGTGATTGTTCACAACGAAAAAATTATTGGTGAAGGATTTACCAGTCCGTATGGCGGTCCCCATGCCGAGGTGAATGCCATCAATTCGGTGAAAGATAAGGGGTTATTGACTGAAGCCACGTTATATGTTACTCTGGAACCTTGTTCACATCATGGTAAAACACCACCTTGTGCAGATTTGATCATCAAACACCACATTCGAGAAGTTGTCATCGGAATAAAGGACCCGCATGACAAGGTAGCCGGAAAAGGGATTAAAAAACTGGAAGCAGCAGGCTGCAATGTCACAGTGGGTGTTCTTGAGGATGAATGCCGAAACCATTTAAAGCGATTTTTAACCTTACAAGAAAAAAAGCGCCCATACATTATATTAAAGTGGGCCGAGACCGCAGATGGGTTTATCGCCCCAGACCCAAATCTAAGAAAATCTACCCCGGAACCTTTTTGGATCACCAACCCCTACTCCAAACAAATGGTACATCAGTGGCGGAGTCAGGAACAGGCTATTTTGGTGGGCACAAAAACGGTTTTGGAAGACAATCCCAAGTTGAATACTCGGGATTGGGCTGGAAAGAATCCTATCCGTGTAGTTTTGGACAAAGACCTAAAGATCGGTCCCCATTTTCATGTGATGGACGGGACTGTCAGGACATTGGTTTTAACCCAAACCAAGGACCCCTCAAAATATGTGAATGGTGTGGATTACGAAGTAATTGATTTTACCCAAGCTGTTGCCGCCCAAGTTTGTAAAATATTGTACAGGCATTCAATCACCAGCGTACTTATTGAAGGAGGTTCACGGACGCTTCAAACTTTTGTTGATGAAGATCTATGGGACGAAGCCCGAATTTTTAAGGCCCGGAAATTCTTTATGGAAGGTATTTCGGCACCTTATATTCAAGGAAAATTGCAGAGCGAACAATCCATTTTGTCTGACACTTTATCCATCTACACCCATGATTAAAAACATTATTCTGGATTTTGGCGATGTGCTCATCAATTTGGACAAACCTGCCACGGCTCGGGAAATGCTTAAATTTGGTTTTACAGGCATTACACCAGAACTGGATACGCTGTTCAAAGACTATGAAAAAGGATTTGTGGCCTCCGACCATTTTCTTGATAGGGTTTCAAATCAATTTCCGCAGGCCAACACAAACGATTTAATCAATGCTTGGAACGCCATTCTGTTAGATTTTCCAGAAAAACGATTGACTTTTCTTGAACGTTTGGTCAAAGAAAATGAATACCGATTGTTTCTCTTGAGCAACACCAATGACCTTCATATTGAATATGTAAAAGAGCAAATGGGGATGCAACGTTTCAATCGGTTTAAAAATGCCTTTGAGGTGTTTTATCTTTCTTACGAAATGGGCATGCGAAAACCAGACGCCGAAATTTTTGAATTTGTATTGGATCAAAATAAGCTACTTGCCCATGAAACCTTGTTTGTGGATGATGTAAAAGAAAACACCGATGCTGCTGCCAGTCTGGGGATTCACGTCTGGAACCTTCAGGTGGGGCAAGAAGATGTTACGCAATTAAATCAATTTCTATAAATGATAGCCCTGGCCCTTAGCATACTCAGTTCCACCCTGATTTTTGTGGTCTTTAAACTGTACGATGTGCACAAGGTGCAAACGCTATATGCCATTGTGGTTAACTATATTGTGGCCTGTACCACTGGCTTCTTTCTTTATGAAGGCTCTGTGGATATTAGTCAATTGGTGAACAGTTCGTGGTTTTGGGGCCCAATTTTAATGGGAATGCTGTTTATCACCATCTTCAACCTTATGGCCAAAACCGCACAGGTGGCCGGAGTGTCTGTGGCCTCAGTGGCCACCAAAATGTCGTTGGTGATTCCAGTGGTTTTTGGGATATGGCTGTACGATGAAAGTTTAACATGGATTCAAGGAGTCGGCATTGTACTGGCATTAGTGGCTGTGTACTTGGCTTCCTTAAAGGAAAAGCACATCACCATCAACAGAAAAACCTTCTTGCTCCCTTTTTTGGTATTCTTGGGTTCGGGGATTATTGATACCAGTATCAAATATTTTGAGGAATTGCACCTCACGGATAAAGAGGTTCCCATTTTTTCATCCATGATTTTTGGTTGTGCCGCATTGTCGGGACTTATCTTTATAGGTATACGTTCCAAAAACACCGCAATCAAAAGCAATTTTAAAAATGTTCTGGGAGGTATTGCTCTGGGTATTCCAAATTATTTTTCAATCTACTTTATTATTCGCGCCTTGCGTTCGGATTTGTTGAGCAGTGCCGCCATCTTTACCTTAAACAATGTGGCCATAGTATTGTTTTCGACATTGATGGGCATTTTACTTTTTAAAGAGCGGTTGAGCCTCAAAAATTGGGGTGGGGTGGCGCTGGCTGTTTTGAGCATCATATTGGTAGCACTGTTCTGATTCCATTTGACAATGGTCAATTATCAATGAGCAGCTTTCAAGAATCAAGTTCAAGAGCCAAGAAACAAGAAAAGAGAGCAAAGAGAAAAGACGCAAGAAGCTTCGTGTTCATTCGTGAAATTTGAGTCAGTTGACGGAAAGCAGTAGGCAGTTGGCAAGTATCAAGTTCAAGTGAGATTCTTCACTCGCGTTGCTCGTTCAGAATGACAATAGGCAATGAACGAATCTCCAAATCAACAAACCCTTCACTTCACCTATCAACCATCAACAAAGTAACAAGTAGCCCAAAATCCAACCTTCCAATCATCTCAAACCAACTTCGGACCTTGGTCTTGGGACTCCTGACCCCTGACTCCTGACTCCTGACTCCTGACTCCTGACTCCTGACTCCTGACTCCTGACTCCTGACTCCTAAAAATCCAACATATCAAAAGGAATCAATAGTTTTGTGCTGATGCAAAAAAATGACGTCTACAAAACCATTGCCCGAGCTTCGGATGAAATCCTCTATAAAGACCGAAAAAGTAAATTCTTTGCACAAGCCTTTCCCGTTGCTTCGGAAGATGAGGTAAAACCTATTATAGAGGAACTTCGAAAGAAACACCACACCGCCAATCATGTTTGCTATGCATGGCAACTGGGCATAAAAGACCATTCTTACCGTGCTAATGATGATGGGGAACCCAATAATTCGGCCGGGATGCCCATTTATGGGCAAATTCAATCTTTTGACGTGACCAATGTCCTAATAACCGTTACCCGAATCTTTGGTGGTACTAAACTAGGAGTTGGTGGTTTGATTCAAGCCTATCGCACTGCAGCTCAAATGGCACTGGAAAATACCAAGATTGTGGAACGGGTGATCGAGTCTCAATTTAAACTTCAATTTGAATATCCAGAGATGGATAAGGTGATGCGAACCATCAAGCAAAAAAACCTGAACATTTTTTCCCAAAAAATGGAAATGGACTGTGAGTTGGTTATTTCCGTAAGACTAAGTGAAACGGAAGAAGTTCAGCAATTGTTTAAGGAAATGCAGGATGTGGTTGTCTTAGCTATAGAATAGAACAAAGACCGCTTCGCTACTAGATACTGGACCAAAGACTGTCTTGTCTCTTGTCTCTAAAAAATCATCAATCCAATTTTTCCAAAATATAATCAGGGCACTTCATCGGTTTATTTGTTTTTTTATCCATAAAGGCCAAAACCGTGTGTGCGGTGGCCAAGAGTTCTTTGGATTCATTATAAATCTTATAGTCAAACTCAATTTTTACCATGGGTCTATTTTTAAGTCGGGTTTCCACGGTAATTAAATCATCATATAGTGCAGACTTTTTGTAATCTATATGCAACGATATTACGGGCAGCATCACTCCGTTGTCTTCCATGCTCTTGTAGGTGACTCCCAATGCCCTTAACCATTCTACCCGGCCCATTTCCAAGTATTGTGCATAATTACCATGGTAAACTACCCCCATTTGGTCGGTTTCGGCATAACGCACACGAAAAGAATATGAATTTAGATCCAATTTTTAACTGAAAAATTATATATTTAATGTCTTGGTTGAAATACAGGCAACATGCGAAAAAAAAACAAAACATTCAATGACAAATTGATTTTTTTTTTAAAAGATTTGTTCACATATTTGTCGCATCCAATAGGCATCTGTATACCCCCTGGATGTTTAATCTAAAACGTTAACCTAACCAACAAAAACAAGGAAAAACTTCATGAGTGTTACTGCTAATTCCGTATGGAACAACTGTTTGGCTTTTATCCAGGATAACATCCAACCGCAGGCATTCAAAACGTGGTTTGAACCTATCAAGCCCATCAAGTTAACAGACAAAGCGCTCAGCATTCAAGTACCCAGTAAGTTTTTTTACGAGTGGCTTGAAGAGCATTATGTAAAGCTTTTAAAGGTGGCTTTGACCCGGGAATTGGGAAACAGTGCCAAACTTATCTATATTATAAAAATGGAAAACAAGTACGGGAACAAGGAACCCTTCACGGAACAAATTCCTAGTTCTAACCGTACCGCAGTTGGGCCTCAAGAATTGGATGTGCCCATCACTTCCAAAAGTCCTGAGCTAAAAAACCCTTTTGTCATTCCAGGGATTCGTAATATTAAAATTGAGTCCCAACTCAACCCCAATTATAATTTTGACAATTTTCTGGAAGGTGATTCCAACCGATTGGCGCGTTCCGCTGGAATGGCGGTCGCCAACAAACCGGGCGGAACATCCTTTAACCCACTATTGGTATTTGGTGGCGTTGGTTTGGGAAAAACCCACTTGGCACATGCCATTGGGGTGGAAATCAAGGACAAATATCCCGAAAAAACGGTGCTCTACATCTCTGCGGAGAAGTTCACCCAACAATATATAGAATCGGTAAAGAAGAATACCCGTAACGATTTTATCCACTTTTACCAGTTGATTGATGTGCTCATTATTGATGATGTGCAGTTCCTTTCTGGTAAATCTGGAACACAGGATGTATTCTTCCATATCTTCAATCACTTGCATCAAAATGGCAAGCAGGTTATTTTAACCTCGGACAAAGCTCCGGTGGATATGCAGGATATTGAACAGCGATTGCTTTCCCGTTTCAAATGGGGACTTTCTGCCGAATTGCAGAGTCCGGATTATGAGACCCGTGTTTCCATCTTGAAGAACAAATTGTATCGCGATGGTGTGGAAATGCCTGAAGATATTATTGACCATGTGGCCAAGAACATCAAGACCAATATCCGTGAACTGGAAGGTGCCATTATTTCCTTGATTGCACAGTCTTCGTTCAACAAGCGAGAAGTTACTTTGGAATTGGCTCAACAAGTGGTGGAAAAATTTGTGAAGAACACCAAACGTGAGGTTTCCATAGACTACATTCAAAAAGTGGTTTCCGACTATTTTGAAATGGATGTGGCCACCCTTCAATCCAAAACCAGAAAACGACATATTGTGCAGGCCAGACAGCTGGCCATGTTCTTTGCCAAAAAATTCACCAAGGCATCTTTGGCCAGTATCGGCTCACAAATTGGAAAGCGTGATCATGCTACCGTGCTTCATGCTTGCAAAACGGTGGACAATCTCGCTGAAACCGATAAGCAATTCAGAAAATATATTGAGGACCTCAACAAGAAGTTCTCCTAACCCCTCCCCTTTTGATGAAAACCAAAGTTTTGATGGTCTGCTTGGGAAACATTTGCAGGTCGCCATTGGCCGAGGGCATCCTTCAATCCAAAGTGGATTCCGATTCCGTTTTTGTGGATTCAGCAGGCACAGCCGGGTATCATGTGGGAAATCCTCCCGATCCAAGATCGGTTGCTGTGGCTCAAAAATATGGTTTGGACATTAGTTTTCAAAAATGCAGACGGTTCTCCCAAACGGATTTTAAGGAATTTGATTTCATCTATGTGATGGACCGAAATAATTTTTCGGACATCGCCAGTTTGGCCCAAAACCAGCAAGAGGCCGAAAAGGTAAAACTCTTGTTGAGCGAAGTGAATGTCGGCATAAAAGAAGTTCCCGATCCCTACTATGGTGGTGAAGATGGATTTGAAGATGTGTATCAAATGATTGATTTGGCTTGTGAGGCAATTGCGAAAAAACTAAATTGATCCCATGGAAGAAACGCAGGAACAAGCGAAACCTGGTTTGGTGGTGGGCAAATTATACTTGATTCCCACTACATTGGGGGACAACGCTCCTTTGGAGGTTTTGCCCATTTCCCTAAAGGGAACCATTGAAAAAATTGACCACTATATTGTGGAAAACGAAAAGACGGCGCGGCGTTTCATCAAAAAAGTGAGCCCCAGCAAGCCACAGCCCAATCTACACATTCAAAGCTTGAACAAGTACACCAAGCCGGAGGTCATCCCTTCGTTTTTGGATCCCTGCATTCACGGGCATGACATGGGCGTTTTATCCGAAGCTGGATGTCCCGGTATTGCCGACCCCGGAGCTTCGGTGGTTCGGGTAGCCCACGAGAAGAGGATACAGGTGATTCCACTTGTTGGCCCCTCCTCCATTTTAATGGCAATGATGTCCAGCGGAATGAACGGACAAAACTTTGCGTTCAACGGGTATTTGCCTATTGACAATAAAGAGCGCAAGGCCATGATAAAAAACTTGGAACACCTTTCCCGAGAAAAAGGTCAGTCCCAAATATTCATGGAAACCCCTTATAGAAACAACAAATTGCTCAAGGAACTCATAAAAACGCTCCACAAAAGCACTCGATTGTGTATTGCTTGTGACATCACCCTTCCTACCGAGTTCATCCAGACGAAGAGTGCCCATGAGTGGAGTGAGATCAATATCGATTTGGACAAAAGACCCACCATCTATATCATTCAGGCATAAAAAAACCCAGAACTGAATTCTGGGTTTTTAGCTAACTTTTACCTTGCCACTATATTTTAGGATTCTTCCGTTGTTGAATTTTGGAAGTATCGTATCCCGCGAATTTTTTCATGTAGTATGAAATGCTGCTGCCATAGGCATCGGCAACATCTTCTTGCCCGTAGGAACGCAAATACTTTTTCACATTTCCGGCCCCTGCCAAATGTGCCGCAGCCAAAATACCGGATTCGGTAATTTCAATGTTCCCAAAACGTTTTCCGCTAAAGCGTTTGATGTCCCGTCGCAAAATCCATTTGTTTCGGGCCACATTAATATCAAAGACTTTCTCTTGAAGTATGGGATCGTTCAAAAAAGTATCTACATCATAAACCCCCATCAAATTTAGGGTACTTCCCCCAAACTGATATTTCCCCAAATAACCAAGCGTGTTCACTACGTGGTATTTTCCTTGGGATTCTTTAAAAGCCAGGGCATCTTTAAACCCGTTATAGGCTTTTCCTAAAAAGGGAGGGGTGATTTGTGCTTCGCCAGAGATTACAATGGAATCCTTGGGAGCGGGCGTTTCAAAGTCCGTGGTCACCTTTAGTGCATCTGGAACTTCCACATCCACTTTTTTCATTACGGTGTACGTACCAAAACTTGTCAAAACTACAATCATGGCAAGATGTAGTATAAAACCTATCCATCTTTTCATAATGTTCACATTAGTGATCTCAATACGTATATACGTATCAAAAATCAATTTGGCCGGCAAATATAGGGGGAGTTATGTTAACGGTTACCCCAAAGCTCCTAAGATTTTCTTAAATAAGGCCTAAAATCCGTTAAAGCGCTGAAAATTAACGGTGAAGCGTACTATCTCAGAACTTTTTGGGAATTCAACCATTGGATGTACTGTACCTTATTTCGGTTATGTTGCGCCAAGGTTTTGGCAAATTTATGGTACCCAAAGTTGGAGACATCGGCAACAAAATAGAGATAATCGTGTTTTTCTGGATTCAAAACCGCTTCTATGGATGAAATGTCGGGCATAGTGATTGGACCAGGTGGAACGCCTGCATATTTATAGGTATTGTAGGGGGAATCCATCTCCAAATCGCGGTATAAAACCCGTTTAATGATTGTATCGTAATTGCCTGTTTGCTTTTTGATGGCGAAAATAACGGTGGGGTCTGCTTGAAGTAGTATACCTTTTCGTATTCGATTAAGGTATACGCCCGCCACACGGGGACGCTCATCTACTTTTGCGGTTTCCTTTTGAACCACAGCCGCCAAGGCAATCACTTGGGAAGGGGTTAAGTCCAACTCTTTTGCTTTTTCCAACCGCTCATCATTCCAAAATCTTTCATATTCCTTCAACATACGATCTCTGAACTCCTCTGCGTTGGTGTTCCAGAAGAATTCATAGGTATTAGGCAGATACATCCCCAGTTTGGTATCCTCATCAAATTTGGTTTCGTTCAAAAAACCAGGATCATTGAAGGCTTGCAACAATGAAATGCTATCCGCTTCTAGCTGTTCCGAGATACGTCCAGCCAACAAAGCCAATGATTCCTGATTATTAAAAGACACATTCACTGGAATATTGGCGCTGCGAAGGTTATTGATGATCTCATTGTTGTTCATCCCCTTCTTTATGGCATATTTTCCCGCCTTAATATTGGTAATATAGCCTTTCCGTTGAGCAACGGCTTCAAAAGTGGACAAATCTTTCAACAAAGGCTCCAAAGAATCCTTAACTTCAGAAAAAGTAGCATCTGATTTTATGTACACAAAAGCCTCTTCATTATTAAACTGGGTGTTTGGACTAAAAATGGCACTATAAATCTGGTAGGCAATGAATCCGCAAATCAAAAGCCCTAAAATTGCAGTTGCCCAAAGTACTTTCCTAAGATTCATTCGTATTTATCTTTTGAAACATGATTTCATTCTTGAATCCAGCGCTTGTGCGAATCCATTCTTTTTTAATGCCCACTCTTTCAAAACCCATTTTTTCAAACAAATGGATGCTGGCTTTATTTTCTTCCAAAATATTGGCGTACAACTGATGCAGGTTCAAGGTAGAAAATGCATAATCACATAATAGTTTAATGGCCTCTGCCCCCACTCCTTTGTTTCGGTCAGCAGGATTGGAAATAACAATACCCATTCCAGCGCGACCGTGTTTTGGATCAAAATCGAATAGATCAATCAAACCAATGCAGTTATCATCCAAATTACAAATACACAAGCGAAGCTGTTTCACCTCATAAATATCTCGATGCGCATTATCCAAATACAACTGCAACACCTTTTTGGAATACGGTTTTAAGGTGCCGCTGATTTCCCAAATGGACGTGTCATTTTCCAGTTGGTATAGAAATTCCAAATCGGTTGGCTCCAAAGCCCTTAGATATACCTGTTTTCCTTTGAGGTTCAACATGTTATCTCTCCTTTATAAACCTGAATGGCTGGTCCTTTTAAATAAATATTGGTGTAATGCCCATTATTTTGTTCAAAACTGATGGACAAATCCCCTCCGGGGGTTTTGATTTTCACTGTACTGGAATCCGTTTTTCCTGATTTATGCATGGCAATGGCCACGGCAGTAACCCCAGTCCCACAGGAATAGGTCTCATCTTCCACACCCCTTTCGTAGGTACGCACTTGAAACGCATCCGCACCTTCTTGCTCCACAAAGTTGATGTTACTACCTGCCTTTCCATAAAGACCGTAGCGCAGTTTTGCTCCTTCTTTGTGCACATCAAACTTTTGTAACTCTTCTACCAACTGTACATGGTGGGGAGAGCCTGTATCCAAAAAAATATAGGCAGGTTTTTCGCGGATTTCATCCACATCCACCATTTTTAGGTTGACCAAGTCTCCGTCAATAGTAGCTTCGTGCAATCCATCCACAGCGGTAAAAGTGGTTTTGTTTCCAATCACTCCCAAAAAATGGGCAAAGGCCACCAAACATCGTCCACCATTGCCGCACATGGTACTTTCGCCGCCATCTGCATTGTAGTAGACCATCTTAAAATCCGACATTTTGTCATTTTCGAGTAGAATCAGGCCGTCTGCCCCCACTCCAAAACGCCTATCGCACAGTTGCGCCACCAGTTTGGTATTGTTTTTGGGAAATATATCTTGGCGATTGTCGATGATGACAAAATCGTTCCCCGTTCCTTGATATTTATAAAACTGCAATTTCATAATCACTACAAAGGAACAAAGATAGCGTATTCTTTAAGGAAATTTTTGCAGTTAAAAGGGAGTTAAACCGACAAAGCCAGAGAATGAATTCTTTTAATTTTGTTTAAGATTAATGTTAAAAAAACATCGAATTATGAAAAGAATAGCCAGTTTGCTCCTAGTGTCCGTATTTGCAGGCGCAATTACACTGGGATCCTACAAATTATTTTTTGAAAAAGACAACTATAAATTGGTAACCTCCGAACAGGAAAATCCGTTCATTACCACAAGTAATCTGCCCACCTCGGCCAGTGGGGCTGGCATTAATGAAGTTGACTTTACCTTGGCAGCCGAAAAAACGGTGAACTCCGTGGTCCATGTAAAAAACTTGACCATTAGTAAAGGACCAAGCAGCCTTTCCGATTTCTTCTACGGATTTGAACGGCAACAAACCCCTCAAGTAGGGTCAGGTTCCGGGGTTATTATTTCTCCTGATGGATATATTGTGACCAACAACCATGTAATTGCCAATTCAAGTCAATTGCAGGTTACCTTGAACAATAATAAAACGTATGATGCGGAAGTCATTGGCTCCGATTCAGAATCTGATATTGCCCTATTAAAGATTGATGCAGAGGATGCCCTTCCGTATTTGGCCTTCGGCGATTCAGATAATGCCAAGATTGGGGAATGGGTGCTTGCTGTTGGAAATCCATTTAACTTGACCTCAACCGTAACGGCTGGAATTGTAAGCGCCAAAGCGCGTTCTTTGGGTAGAAGTCAATCCTTTATCCAAACTGATGCCGCCGTAAATCCTGGCAACAGTGGTGGCGCTCTCGTAAACACCAATGGAGACTTGATTGGAATCAACACCGCCATTACCTCGCAGACCGGGTCTTATGTGGGCTATGCCTTTGCTGTACCCAGCAACACTGCAAAAAAAGTGGTTGAGGATATTATGGAGTATGGAAACGTTCAGAAAGGACTTTTAGGCATCAGAGGTGGTGATCTTAACCCCGAAGTGGCCAATGAACTTGGTGTGGATGACCTTGAAGGGGTATATGTATCGGATGTAACCGAGGAATCTGGTGCTGAAGAGGCCGGGTTGCAATCCGGGGACATCATTAAGCAAGTGGACAACATCACCGTACATAAATTCTCTGAGTTGTCAGGCTATCTTTCTTCCAAAAGACCTGGAGATGTAGTAAAAGTCACCATTGATCGAGATGGCAAAAACGTCACAAAAAATGTGACGCTCAAAAAGCAAATGACCGTTCTCCTGCCCGCAACAGGATTTTTGGTGAAAAACCTTTCCAAAGAGGACAAGAAAAAGTTTGGAATTTCCAAGGGAGTGAAAATTATTGACGTTCCCGAAGGTTATGGAAGATATGACCTTCGCAACAAAGTAATTATCGCGGTTGATGGAAATGAGGTCAACAATATTGATGATGCCAAGGAACACTTTGGGGAAATATCCCGATACGAAAGGACCAGCTTTACCATGATCAATGAAAATGGCGAAAAAGAGCACATGATCCTTCAGTAAAAGTGTCTATAACACATTTAAAAACACCCTTTTACGGGTGTTTTTTTGTGCCCAAATTCTTTTACGAAAACGTTTGAAAATAGCTAATTTAGCCCCAACTGCAACTAAACAATAACAAACAAACGACTATGGGAGACATCAAATCCTATGAGAAAGAACTTGCCTTTCAGGCCGATAGGCGAAAAGCAACCACGGAATTCATCAAAATTATCAGTGATCTTTGGTACGACAAAGCCATTGAGGTGGTCCTTTTTAAAAACCAGATTATAGATAAAAATGTAAGCGACATCATCAACCTGCATGAATACGCTGGTGAATTTGTGCAAAAGCCCATCTCCATTTTTGATTCTGTTGAAATTTTAAGAGCCATAAACGATATCAATCTACCACCTGCCAAGTTGGATATTGGAAAGCTCACTTACGAATACCATTCTGATGATAACACCCATCTTAATGTAAAGGCTTTTGTTGTGGACAAGCTGAAAGACGCCCAGCAAACCAAGGAAATTAAGCCCAAAGATGTGGTGCTTTATGGGTTTGGACGAATAGGACGATTGGTGGCGCGTGAGCTCATGGCCAAAACAGGAAGGGGCAGTCAATTGCGACTTCGGGCCGTTGTGGTCCGTGGTGACTTGGGTCAAGAGGTACTGGAAAAGCGCGCTGCCTTATTAAAGACCGACTCCGTACATGGTCAGTTTATGGGAACTGTGGATGTGGACGCCAAAAATCAAGCCTTGATTATTAACGGTACCACCGTAAAGTTCATCAGTGCTAATAAGCCAGAAGACATTGATTATACAAAATACGGGATTTATAACGCCTTGATCATTGATAATACTGGGGCCTTTAGAGACAAGGAAACACTTTCCAAGCATTTGGAGTCCAAAGGTGCCAGCAAAGTGTTATTGACCGCTCCTGGAAAGGAGGTTCCCAATATTGTTCACGGGGTCAATCAAAAGGAATTTGACCCCGACAAGACCAAAATTTACTCTGCAGCTTCCTGTACCACCAATGCCATTACCCCTGTCCTTAAAGTCATTGAAGATTCTTTGGGAATCAAAAAAGGGCACTTAGAGACCATACACGCCTATACGAATGATCAGAATCTGGTGGACAACATGCATAAAAAATACCGAAGGGGACGTGCCGCGGCCCTGAACATGGTGGTTACGGAGACCGGAGCGGGTTCAGCCGTTGCCAAAGCACTTCCTTCTTTGAAAGGAAAATTGACCTCCAATGCAATTCGTGTGCCCGTGCCCAATGGTTCGTTGGCCATTCTTCATTTGGAAGTGAAGAACAAGACCTCAAAAGAGAGCATCAATACCATTTTAAAGAAATATGCCCTGGAAGGTGATTTGGTGGAACAAATAAAATATTCGTTGAGCAACGAGCTGGTGTCCACAGATATCGTAGGCACCTCCGCCCCTTCCATTTATGATAGCAAGGCCACTATTGTTTCCGCAGATGGAAAAAGTGTGGTGCTTTATATATGGTATGATAATGAGTATGGGTATTCGCATCAAGTTATTCGATTGGCGAAATATATAGCCAAAGTTAGGCGTTATACATACTATTAATGATCTGGGAAAAGCGAGAACACATATCCAGTAAATGGGTTTTTCTTTTGATTTTAGGTTTATTGGTGTAATTTCGCCCTACCCTTAATCTAAATTATTTACGAGAATATATTGACCATGAAGCATTTACGAATTTTCATTGCACTAGCCCTACTTGCACCTTACTTTTCATCCTTTGCTCAAGAGGAAAATGACGAAAATCAGGACATGACCATAAAAGGTCAGTTTGAGGAAATGGAGCGAAAGTCCACTAATTACAGATCTGGAAATGGAGTTCCCTATGAAGTAATACGGTTAGCCACTCTGAATGAAGTAAAGAGCAACATTTTTGATACTATTAACACGGCCAATGAATCCATAAAGGATCTTTCGTCTACCATTACGGCTAATAAAGCCGAAATAGAAGACCTCAACGCCAAGTTGCAGGATACCACCAATAAGCTGAACACCGTTACTGAGGAAAAGGACAGTATTTCCTTCTTTGGAGCCTTGATCAGCAAAGGGACCTACAACTTTATTCTATGGTCCATAATTTTTGCGCTACTCTTGTTCCTGCTGTTCTTTATTTATAGATTTAGGAACAGTAATTTCTTGACCCAACAGGCTAAAACGGCCCTGGCAGATTTGGAACAGGAATACGAGCAGCATCGACGAAGAGCCTTGGAGCGTGAGCAAAAGATTAGTCGCCAGTTACAGGACGAATTGAACAAACAGAAAAAATAAGTCAAGGCTTCCGAAAGGGAGCCTTTTAAAATTTAAGACAAAATGACCATCAGAAAGGCAACTATTTCAGATTTGGAACACATCGTTCCCCTTTTTGATGCTTACCGGATGTTCTATGAGCAGAAATCAGATGTAGAATCAGCCCGTAGATTTTTAACGGAACGTTTTGCAAATGATGAGAGTGTAATTTTCATCGCATTGGAAAATGGAGAACCCGTAGGGTTTACCCAACTGTACAAGACCTTCTCATCTGTTTCTCTTCAGCCCTCCTATATTCTGAATGATTTGTATGTGGCCCCGCAATACCGAAAGAATGGTGTTGGGGAAGCGTTGTTGAATCAAGCCAAAAACCATTGCCAAGAAATGGGCTATAAAGGATTGGCTTTGGAAACCGCGGTGGACAATCCCGCACAAAAACTATACGAGCGTTTGGATTGGAAAAAAGATACCGGTTACATTCACTACTTTTGGAGAAATTCCAAAGTCTAAGCATTTTCAGCAACACCCATGCGGATAGATATCATTACAGTTTTGCCCGAACTTTTGACGAGTCCCTTTGAGGCTTCAATATTAAAACGAGCCATTGAAAAGGATTTGGTAGAAGTACATCTCCATAACCTCAGGAACTACTCCAAAGGAAACTACAAACAGGTGGATGATTACCAATTTGGAGGTGGTGCTGGCATGGTGCTGATGGTGGAACCCATTGACAAATGCATTTCGCGGCTTAAAGCAGAACGAGAATATGACGAAGTCATTTATATGACGCCCGACGGAGTAACCCTGAACCAAGGCATCGCCAACCAAATTTCCCTGAAAAAGAACCTTATTATTTTATGTGGACACTATAAAGGAGTGGACCAAAGGGTACGCGACATGCATGTGACCCGTGAGATTTCCATTGGGGATTATGTGCTTTCGGGGGGCGAGTTGGCCGCTGCCGTGTTGTGCGATGCCGTGATTCGATTGTTGCCCGGAGTATTAAATGATGAAACTTCGGCCCTTACCGACACCTTCCAAGACAATCTTTTGGCTCCACCTGTATACACCCGGCCTTCGGAATACAAAGGAATGGAAGTCCCCAAAATCCTGTTGAGCGGAGATTTTCCCAAAATTGAAAAATGGCGGGAGGAAAAAGCCTTGGAACGCACCCAAAAAAGAAGACCGGACCTGCTAAAATAAATCCTATGGAAAACTACGAAGCTTATTTTATGATTGGAGGTGGTTTGACCTCCCTGGGGAAACTAATCGTTGTACTGGCCAGCGGTATCCTTCTTGCAAAACAGCGCAACGCGGGCACTATTCTTATGTTTTTGGGAAGCGTGTTGTCCATCGTGTTCTCAATTGGCGCCCTACTCACGACCACTTTCTCCGCGCAAGCAGGACCTGAATCAATTGTAAAAGTTAATGCATTGAGCAGTATTTTAAGCCCGCTGCCCTACATTCTCTTTGCTATTGGATTACTTCTGTTTGCAGCAAAACAGGTAAAAAAACAGCCTCGGGATGCATAAGACCTTCAAAAAACAAAAAACACCTTGCTATTTCTAAATATTGCATTACTTTTGCAATCTCAAAATCAACCTCTGACGAGATACGTGAAAGTTGGTCTTGCTAAACATTAAAAAATAAGCCATGGAATCCCTAATAAAATTTGTTGAAGACGAATTTGTTCCAAAAAAAGAATTTCCGAAATTTTCATCAGGTGACACTATCACCGTATACTATGAAATTAAGGAAGGTGAAAAAACACGTACCCAGTTCTTCAAAGGAGTTGTAATCCAAAGAAGAGGTAGCGGCGCAACCGAAACATTCACCATTCGTAAAATGTCTGGTACCGTTGGGGTAGAGCGAATCTTCCCTATCAACATGCCAGCTTTGCAACGAATTGAAGTAAACAAAAAAGGTAAAGTACGTAGATCTAGAATCTTCTACTTTAGAGGTCTTACCGGTAAAAAGGCCCGTATTAAAGAAGTTAGAGGATAGTTCAAATCCCAAGAACAAGTAAAAAGCACCTTTTTCAAGGTGCTTTTTTTATGAACAATTGTTAATAACAACGGTTCATATATTGTTGATTTTAAAATGGTTATAAAGTTTGATTTTCTCATTCTTTAAAGTACTTTAGTAAAAGAAATATGGGAATGATGTAAGTCAAATCCATGTTTCGATTTTAAAGTTGACGTTCTTTAAAAACTGATATTTCCCTTTTAATTGGTAACACTACTGATCACAAAAGGAATTTCAAATTGGGGAGACGCTTCGGCGGGCCTCAAGGAGAATTCGTAAATTTTATGTGCGGATGGGAGAGCAATTTCCCGTTTTGATAAGATTTAGGAAATTATCAGGACACTTTTCGAGAAAGAGTTTGGTTGAAAAATTAAATGAATCGAGTTAAGTAAACGTCTAAAGGGCAACAGATGCAATCTTAGGATTGCGGTTTTGTAGCAACACAGAACAAGTCTTTTAGTCCTTTAAAGAAAGCCATATCAATGTTCGCACATGGATATGGCTTTTATTTTTTAGAGATTCTTCAAGTATTCCCTCCTACTTTTAAAAAATTCATTACCAGTTCACCGTCCATAAATTGTATATTTGCACCGCTCAAACAAATACATTTAAATGGCCAAAATTTTTTATACCAAAACAGATGAGGCACCAGCCTTAGCCACATTATCTTTCCTTCCCATTGTAAAAGCTTATACCGAAACCGCAAACATCACCATTGAGACCAAGGACATTTCCCTGGCCGGTAGAATTGCAGCTGTATTTCCTGAATTTCTCAGTGACGACCAAAAGGTCTCCGATGACCTCGCCATCCTGGGCGAGTTGGCTAAAACGCCAGAAGCCAATATCATTAAATTACCAAATATCAGTGCTTCAATCCCTCAATTAAAAGAGGCTATTGAAGAACTGCAAGAGAAGGGATATAACCTCCCCAATTACCCGGATGAGCCTAAAAATGATGAAGAAAAAGCCATCAAGGCCAAGTACGACAAAATTAAGGGAAGTGCTGTAAATCCAGTACTTCGTGAGGGTAACTCAGACCGAAGGGCTCCCAAGGCTATTAAGAATTACGCCATGAAAAACCCACATACCATGGGGGAATGGTCGTCAGATTCCAAGACCCATGTGGCCACCATGTCCCATGGCGATTTTAGGGCCAATGAAAAATCCCTTACCCTTCCCAATGCAGATGAGGTGAAAATTGAATTGGTTGGAGCCGATGGCTCCTCAACCATCTTGAAGGATAAACTTACCCTACAAAAAGGGGAAATCATTGATGCTACCGTAATGAGCAAAAAGGCTTTGGTGGATTTCTTAACCAAAGAAATTGCCGATGCCAGAAAAAATCACCTGTTGTTGTCGCTCCATTTTAAGGCAACCATGATGAAGGTCTCTGACCCCATCATCTTTGGGCATGCCCTAAAAGTATATTTTGAAGAACTCTTCAAGGAATATGGGGACACTTTTGAAAAAATTGGTGTAGACCCCAACGATGGACTGGAAACCCTGTTTGACAAACTTGAAAAGCTTCCAGAAAATCAACATAAAGAAATTGAAGGTGCCATTCAGAAAACCATTGAAAATGGACCTGATTTGGCCATGGTAAATTCCGAAAAAGGAATCACCAACCTTCATGTGCCCAGCGATATTATTATCGATGCTTCCATGCCTGCCATGATTCGTAATTCCGGAAAAATGTGGGATAAAAATGGTGAGCTTCAAGATACCAAGGCCATCATCCCAGACAGCAGCTACTCGGGTATTTACCAAGCCACAATCGATTTCTGCAAGGAACATGGTGCTTTTGACCCTTCTACCATGGGAACAGTTCCCAACGTGGGACTTATGGCCCAAAAAGCCGAAGAATATGGGTCACACGACAAAACCTTTGAAATTCCAACAAATGGGGTCGTCAAAGTGGTGAGCCAGTCCTCTGGTGAAACCTTGATCGAGCACAAAGTGGAACAAGGTGATATTTGGAGAATGTGCCAAGTAAAGGATGCCCCGGTCCAAGATTGGGTAAAATTGGCTGTAAGTCGTGCCAAGGCCACGAATGACCCCGCTGTTTTTTGGTTGGACGAAAGCAGAGCCCACGATGTTGAATTGATTAAAAAAGTAAACCTATATCTTAAGGATTATGATACCAGTGGATTGGATATTCGTATCCTATCCCCTATTGAGGCCACTAAATTCACATTGAAACGTCTTAAAGATGGAAAAGATACCATCTCCGTTTCAGGAAATGTACTCAGGGATTACCTGACCGACCTCTTCCCCATTTTGGAAGTAGGCACCAGTGCCAAAATGCTTTCCATTGTTCCATTGATGAACGGCGGTGGATTGTTTGAAACCGGCGCCGGAGGTTCTGCCCCAAAACACGTAGAGCAGTTTTTGGAAGAAGGCCACTTGCGATGGGATTCTTTGGGTGAATTCTTGGCTTTAGGAGTTTCCTTGGAATTCTACAGCGAAAAGAACAAAAACAAAAAAGCCTTGGTCCTTGCCGATGCCTTGGACAAAGCCACTGAAAAATTCCTGGATAACGACAAATCCCCTTCTAGGGTTGTAAACGAACTGGATACGCGGGGTAGTCATTTTTATTTAGCACTCTATTGGGCCGAACAATTGGCCAATCAAAATGAAGATGGAGAGTTGAAAACTACTTTTGGCAAACTGTATGAAGCACTATCCGCCAATGAAGCTAAAATTGCCCAGGAATTGATTGATGCCCAAGGGTCGCCCGTGGATATTGGGGGGTATTATTTGCCCAATGCAGCGAAGGCTTCCCAAGCAATGCGCCCCAGCGAAACCCTCAACAACATACTTAATTCCATAGCATAAAAAGACACAAAACCCAGTACTGTTAAATTTATGGTACTGGATGTTTTTAGGTTTTCCAAGAAACATTTAATGAGTATTTTTAGGAAAATCCAAAAAATGCCGAATAGACATTTTGTCCTAAAGCTTAGTCTACTCCTTTTCGGTGTTTTTGCCCAAGCCCAGCAAAAATTTACGCTTAGCGGCACCATTTCCGAAGCCAATAGTAATGAGACCTTGATTGGGGTCACCATTGCATTTCCTGAAATAAATACCGGGGTCACCACCAACGAATATGGGTTTTATTCCATTACCCTTCCTGAAGGAGAATATACCGTGGTGGTAAGCTATTTGGGATTTCAGGATGTTAGGGAGACCATCAATCTAAATTCCAATACAAAGCGGGATTTCAGCATGTTGGAAGGAGCCGAAGAACTGGAAGAGGTGGTGGTCACCGATGATGTAGAGCGTTTGGATATCCGAAAACCACAGATGAGCGTGAATACCATGGCCGCGCAGACCATCAAACAGATTCCAGTGGTTCTGGGAGAATCTGATGTCATTAAATCTCTCTTGCTTTTGCCCGGCGTCTCCAATGCTGGTGAAGCCTCATCGGGATTTAATGTCCGTGGTGGCGCTGCCGACCAAAACCTTATTCTTTTGGATGAGGCCACTGTTTTTAACTCATCGCATTTATTTGGATTTTTCTCCGTTTTCAATCCAGACGCCATTAAGGATGTTAAACTTTTTAAGGGAGGTATTCCTGCACGTTATGGAGGAAGGGTGTCTTCGGTGCTTGAAATATTTCAAAAAGAAGGCAACAGCAAAGATTTTAAAGTGAACGGTGGCATAGGAGCCGTTGCAAGTAGACTGCTATTGGAAGGCCCCATCTTAAAGGATAGAACCGCCTTTTTAATTGGTGGAAGAGCTTCTTACGCCCACTTGTTCCTTCCCCTATTTGATGTTGATAATAAGGCCTATTTCTATGATCTCAATGCTAAGGTCAACCACAAGATCAATGAGCGAAACAACATTTTTCTTTCGGGCTACTTTGGGCGTGACCTGTTCAGCATCAGCGATAGATTTGTGAACACCTATGGGAACGCCGTGGGAAATTTTAGATGGAACCATTTGTTTTCAGATAGACTGTTTTCCAACTTGTCTATTATTTACTCCGATTATTTTTATGGCTTAGAACTTGATTTTGTGGGATTTGAGTGGGATTCCGGCATCCAAAACTTCAACCTAAAATACGACCTGAAACATTACATCAACAATAAGCTTCAATTCAATTACGGATTGAATAACACATACTATGTCTTCAACCCCGGAAGAATAAAGCCCAATAGACCAGATTCAGGCATCTTGGAAGAACAGCTCACCAAAAAATACGCCAATGAAAATGCCATCTACATCGATGTAGAACACCAAATCACTGAAAACTTAAGTTTGGAATATGGGCTAAGGGCCAGTCAGTTTAACCGATTGGGACAAGATGAATTCTATGTGTATGAAAATGACAATCCTGTTATATTTGATCCATCTACGCGCATTTACAAAGAAGCGGAGCCCATAGACACCATTCACCCGGGAAGAAGTGGTACACTGGAGAAATTTTTCAACCTAGAACCACGAATATCCGCTTCCTATAATTTTGAAGGCAAAAGTTCCATCAAAGCCAGTTATACACGCTTGGCGCAATATTTACATTTGTTGTCCAATACCAGCTCCCCCACTCCTTTGGATGTTTGGACCCCCAGTGGCCCCTTTGTAAAACCACAATTGCTGGACCAATTCGCCCTGGGTTATTTTAGAAACATCAAAGATGGGGATTACAGTTTTGAAACTGAGGCCTTTTATAAGGATATCCAAAATAGGATAGATTATATAGATGGCGCTAACCTGATTGCCAACGAAGCCATTGAACAGGTCATTTTAAATGGGCAGGCCAGAGCTTATGGAGTTGAATTCCTGATTAGGAAGAACGAAGGGCAATTAACGGGGTGGTTGGCCTACACATGGTCAAAATCAGAGCAACGGACTCCTGGAAGAAATCTTGGTATTGACACGGGACAATCTGATATGGAAACGGGAATCAATCAAGGGGAATGGTACAGCACACCCTATGATAAAAGGCATGACCTTTCCATCTATACCAGTTATGACCTCAACGAAAAATGGACTTTTAATGCCAATTTTATTTATCAGACAGGACAGCCCACCAACTATCCAGTAGGACAATTTGAGTTTGAAGGGATTACAGTGCCCTATTATGGGCTTCGGAATAAAGAAAGACTTCCCGACTATCACAGATTGGATGTTTCGGCCATATTGACCCCAAAACGGAACCAACGCAAAAAAATCCAGTCAGAATGGGTGTTCAGCATTTATAATGTGTACAATAGAAAAAATGCGGCTTCCATCAACTTTAGGGAAAATGAGGACACGGGAAGAAACGAAGCCATTCGTACCTCCATTTTTGGAATCATTCCGGCCATAACCTATAACTTTAGATTCTAGCACATGAAAAAAGTAATCTTTATCATAGGAACCATTTTCCTCTTCACATCCTGTGAAGATGTTGTGGATGTGGAGTTGCCGGAAACTGAACCACAACTCATAGTGGACGGGCTTTTGCGGGTGGACAAAAGTCAGGAATTTGTGGATGTTCGAATAAAAATGCGAGAAACCAGCAACTTTTTTGAGGATAACCCTCCCACCCAAGTTGAAAGTGCCGTTATTGCTTATGGGGTTCCCAATGCATTTGGCGAGTTTGAGGATTTTGCCTTTTCATCCTTGACCGAAGAAGAACCCGGTACGGGAATCTATGTCCCTGACCCCAATTTTCCCTCAGACCAGCGTATCCGTACCGAGAGTGCTCAATCCGGCGCCGTGTTTGCTCTTCAGGTTACCCATAAAGAGAAAACCTACTATGCCCGCACAGAATACGCGCCCACGGTTCCTATAGATGACCTGCAACAGGGAGACGATACTCTGTTCAATGAAGATGAAATCGAGGTGATTGTAACTTTTACAGACCCCCCTCTCCAAAATAATTACTATGTCTTTGATTTTGGTTTTGGCAATTTTCAGGTTGTTGAAGACCAATTTTTCCAAGGCCAACAATTTCAATTTTCCTATTTCTATGATGACAACCTTGGTACGGGACGGGATGTTTCCGTTAGTATTTTGGGAGCAAATCAAGATTTCTACGACTATATGGACCTGTTGGTAGAGCAAACCATGGAAGATGGAGGCGTTTTTGATACGCCTGTTGCTACAGCTCGCGGAAATGTATTTGACATTACTGGACTGGATAACATCGATGTTTTTGATAATGTGGAGCGACCCAACGACTTCGCATTGGGATATTTTGCCGTGGTACAAGAATTTACAAGTAGCTTAACAATAGAATGATTCTTGCCTGTTAAACTAGAAAATACAGCAAGAGAATCATCAAAATACCGGTAATACCCTGTAAAAGTGTCCCCAAAGTATGTCCTCGCAATGCAGTTTTCACATTGATGTTTGAAAATTGTGACACCACCCAAAAATAACTGTCATTGATATGGGAAACGGTCATGGCACCTGCACCAACCGCCAAAACTGCTAAAGCTTTATCAGTGACGGAAAGCAACCCAAAAGTGTCCAACAGAGGCGCAATAATAGCCGATGTGGTAATAATGGCAACTGTGGAAGAACCTTGGGCTGTTTTTAATACTGCAGCGATCACAAAAGCAATCAAAAGGCCGCCTACCCCAGAGCCTGACTCTAAATTAATGATGGAAGCAATGTCGATGGTCCGTAAAATGGCACCAAAAGCACCTCCCGCTCCTGTAATCAAAACAATGGCACCCGCCTGCTTAAAGGCTTCTGCCACCCATCCCTGTTTTTCTTTGGATGGAACATTTCTACCCAAAGTAAATGCGAACAAGACACCAACCAACAGGGCTATAATAGGGCTTCCTATAAAATCGAACAGCATAAACAACCAACCCTCACCCAAAGGATAGGTTGGATAATTAACTAGTGATTTCATGGCTATCAAAATAATGGGAACAAGTAAGGGCAAAAAGGCTTGGAACGGTTTGACCGTGGAAGGGATTTCTTCCTTTTCTTCCCTAACTTCAGCCGTTTCATCCTCCTTTAGCGATTTACCAATAAAACGGGCCCAGAAATACCCAGAAATGGACACTGGTATGGCAACCAATAGTCCCAGCGTCATCACAAGGCCCAAATCGGCTTCCATAATGGCTGCCGCCGCCAACGGTCCCGGTGTAGGGGGCACAAACACATGAGCGGAATACAATCCCGTGGCCAACGCAATGGCAAAAACTGTAGCTGGTATGCCAGTTCTTTTGCTGATGGCCTTGTTCAAAGAAGAAAGGATAATAAACCCTGAGTCGCAATACACGGGGATGGAAATTACAAATCCCGCCAGATTAATGGCCAAAGGCGAACGTTTCAATCCGATAATTTTTAAAATGCTATTGGCCAAGACTTGCGTGCTTCCTGTTTTCTCCAAGTAAATTCCAATAACGGTCCCAAAAGCAATAACCAATCCAATTCCCGAAAGAGTTTTGCCAAACCCTTCTGCAATTGTGGTCATGATATCCTGAGGAGTAAGTCCTAGAAGAAACCCTGAAGCCACAGCGGCCAAAGTCAGGGAAAAAACCGGATGCATTTTAAATTTTACCGTAGCAATGATTATAAAAAGCACCACCACGCCCAAAACGAGTAGTTCCATGGTCAATTTTTATGCGATATCCTCTAAATATAAGCTAATATTCCTACTTTGGTCCCATGAGGCGGACAGACAAGGAACTTTTGGTAAAAGGATTGAAATCGTTTGGTTACACCGTGGCAGCCATGTTTTTGGGGCCTTTTTTGCTTTATCAAGCCTTCAAGAATGAAGAGCACTTCCTTTATATCCCCGTTTTAATTTTGGGCATTTTCTTTGCAGGTTTGGCCATCTATTTAGGCTTTCGTTCAGTGAACATTGTAATGGACGCGGTCTTTGGAAAGAAGTCCAAGGATTAATTTTTGGATTCTGGAGAGGCGTTTTTCCATTTGTTGCTCAATTGGGCATAGTCGTAATCCAACACCGATTCTTGTCGCTCCAGCCGATTGGCCGCAAAGGCACGTTGTAGTATGTCTTCTATTAAATAATCCTCGTGAACACTCTCCGGGTGAAATTCTTCCTTCAGACTTATTTTGAACAAACTGGCCGTGGTATTGTACCAAAAAGCCCGCCAACCACTTCGCAGTTCTTTTACCAAATCAAAAGCAGTTGTTCCTGTTTGGCGGTAAATCAATTTTACCAAAATCTGACCTTCGGTACGGGTGAGTTTTTTGAGTTCTTCCGAAAATTCCTCCTCAATAAATTTTTGCACCTTTCGAGTATACCGGCGCTGGTGCCGTCTTTTTTTGATGTGTTGTAGACTATCGTTCAACTCCACCAAACGTTCTGCAGCCAACTTGGCATACGGATATACTTTTAAGGTCTTTCGGCGCAGTATAAAATATCGAAGACGCTCATTTCTATCGGCAAAGTCAAGCTTACCAAAGATGTAGACTTCATCCAGTGCTATGGAGCTGTGCAAAATGGAATCTCCTTCAAACCGGACGTAATAATCCGTAATGGAATCGTTTGGATTTACAACAGAATCATTTTCAATCTCCTGTGAAAATCCTATGGCTTGAAATGCCAAAAAACCAATAAGAAAAAACGTGCGCCACATCCGGTACATTTCTCAAAAGTCTTGCCAAAAGTAAGGATAAAGCTAAGATTTGGTTATTAAATAAAAGTGAATATTAGTATGTTTGTGGACTAAATTAATCACATGGCAGCAGGAAAAATTATCAATGACAAATCGCTTACGTTTCTTGAAAAATACTTGAACAATCCATCTCCTACCGGGTACGAATGGGAAGGGCAAAAAATATGGATGGACTACCTAAAACCGTATGTGGATGACTTTATTACGGACACCTACGGAACCGCGGTTGCTGTTATCAATCCTGAGGCAAAATACAAAGTGGTCATTGAGGGGCATTCCGATGAAATCTCTTGGTATGTCAACTATATTACGGACAACGGTTTGCTTTATGTCATCCGAAATGGAGGAAGTGACCACCAAATAGCACCCTCCAAGTGGGTAAACATCCATACCAAAAATGGGATTGTAAAGGGCGTTTTCGGATGGCCGGCCATCCACACTCGTGACAAGGCCAAGGAGGAAACCCCAAAAATTGAGAATATATTTATCGATATAGGTGCCAAGGACAAAGAAGAAGTGGAAAAAATGGGAGTTCATGTGGGATGCGTCATCACCTACCCCGATGAGTTCCATATATTGAACAAGGATAAATTCGTTTGTCGTGCGTTGGACAATCGGGTTGGTGGCTTTATGATTGCTGAAGTGGCTCGTTTGCTGCATGAAAACAAAAAAGAGTTGCCATTTGGGCTGTATATCACCAACTCTGTGCAGGAGGAAATTGGATTACGTGGTGCCGAGATGATCACGCAGACCATAAAACCCAATGTGGCCATTGTTACCGATGTGTGCCATGACACCACCACACCAATGATCGACAAAAAGAAAGAAGGGGAAACCATGATCGGTTCTGGTCCTGTGGTTTCATACGCTCCCGCGGTGCAAAACAAGCTTCGTGAACGTATTTTGGAAACAGCGGAAGCCAAAAAAATACCCTTTCAACGATTGGCGGCTTCCCGCTACACCGGAACTGACACCGATGCATTTGCTTATAGCAATGGTGGTGTGGCCTCTGCTTTGATTTCATTGCCATTGCGCTACATGCACACTACGGTAGAAACGGTTCATAAAGACGATGTTGAGAACGTTATCCGTTTGATTTACGAAACATTGTTGACCATCAAAGAGGGCGAGACGTTCAGTTATTTTGATTAACGCTGAATGTCATTCTGAGCTGTCACCTTGAGCGCAGTCGAAAGGGATGCGAAGAATCTTTTAGTTTTTGTTAGATTCTTCAGTCGCTAAGCTTCTTCAGAATGACAAATTCCTATCTATATTCACATTATGGATGAACAGGTAGACATTTTTGATGCAGACGGTAAACCTACAGGGAAAACCTGTTTAAAATCCGAAGCGCACCGAAAAGGACTGTTTCACCCTACCGTTCACGTGTGGCTCTACACTAAAAATGGTCGAATTCTTATTCAACAGCGTGGAAAACAGAAGGCTACGCATCCATCTCTTTGGGATGTTTCGGTAGCGGGACATGTGGGAGCTGGGGAAGACATAAAACTTGCTGCTGTACGCGAAGTTGAAGAGGAGGTTGGGCTTACTATTTCTGAAGCAGATTTAGAATCCATTG
>JAUIBH010000130.1 GCA_030427985.1 Bacteroidia bacterium
CTCTTCTTTACGCTTGGCATTATTTCTTATATGCCATTCCACCGGCCAGACCTAAAACTAGGGATAAGTCATAATTTGTTAGTTCAATGTATTGAAAATAAGCACTTTGCAAAAGTGTTGAATGTGAGGATGCCATAAAACTTTTGCAGGTCTTTACTGTTTTAATGAGGGGTAATGTGCAAAAAAAAAGTAACATTGACCGCTGCTGAAAACGTGAGCAAAAGTTCCATTTTAAAAACACGTATTGTGTTGGATTGAATGCATCAATATCAAAAAATGGAGGAACGTACTGCCATTTTTGAAAATTTTATATGTAAATTTTGTATCAAAATAGAAGCTATTTACACCCATTATTTTTCATTGCAAAGCATGAAAACAACTAAACTATTTAAGATTGCCCTTGGTTTTGTATTGCTAAAATGCATTGGCTTACATGCCCAAATTTCGGACAATGAATACAATTTTGTAAACATTGAACAGAGGAGTTCGCAGCGTGCTATCTCTACAATTGTTCAGGATAGTTTGGGTTTAATTTGGATGGGGACCAATGGAGTTGGTATTCAAAAATACAACGGGTTCGATTTTGTTTCTTACAAACAAGATTTTGCTGATTCCACCTCTTTGAACAGCTCCCTGATCTATAAGGCATTTGTTGATGTTCAAAATAGATTGTGGATTGGCACCGAGGCAGGACTCAATGTTTACGACCGAGATAATGACACATTCAAACAGGTAACTCTATATCAGGATTCCGTAGCCCTGGAAAATATTCCCATAAGGGCCATTCAAGAATGTAAGACCGGTAAACTTATTGTTGGATCACATTATCATGGTCTCTTTGCAGTGGATCCAGAGACTTTGGTGGGTCATAATGTTTCCATGGGCGAAACAAACACATCCCTATTGGAAATAAACAGTATCATCCAAAACAAAGAAAAAGAATTGCTGATAGGTACCAACCAAGGCCTTTTTTCTTATGTAGGGGATAAAGTCATTCAAGTTTCTTTGGGCCATGAAGGCTTAAAAAATGATGATGATGTTCCATACGATATAGAATCAATGGTTAAGGACGATGAGGGGTCTATATGGATAGGAACTTTTGAGAATGGGTTGGTAAAAGTTGAAATCACCCCATTTAATGCTTTTAAAACACATAATTATAGAATAAGTAATGAGAGAATCCTATCCATTGCACAAGCACCGGATGGAAACATTTTGTGCGGTACAGAAAACGATGGTCTTTTTGCACTGAAAAAAAATGGAACTCTTATAAAGCATTACAAATACAACAAGTTTGATGTAAACAGCATAAAGGCCAATTCAATTTGGTCCATATTTGTGGATAGGCAAGACCGTATTTGGATTGGATATTACAATAATGGAGTGGGGGTCTACGACAGACTTTATGACAAGTTCAAGGACATTCGAAGCTTGGCCAACGTAAATAATTCGTTGCAATCACCATCTGTTAGTGCCATTACGGGCGATAAAAATGGGAAAATATGGGTTGGTCTGGATGGTGGTGGTGTGGATGTCTATAACCCCAAGACGGGGCATATTGTTCACCTTACCAACCCCAGGAATTCAATGGGAGCTTACCTAAATGCAGAGGATGTAACGGCGCTTTTTATTGACAGTGGCAACAATGCATGGGTGGGTACATGGAATTCGGGGATATTTTATTTGCCCAATGGTTCCAAGACATTTATCAACTACACCGCTTCAAACACTGACGGAGGTTTGAAATCTGACCGCATTATGAACTTTGTAGAAGATGATCATGGAACAATTTGGATTGCGTCGTATGTTGAAGGGTTGCATTCCTACCATCCAAAACAGAAAAAGTTTGTCCACCATAATGCACAGATATTCGATAATCCAAGCCCGGGTGAAGGAGCCATGCGCGTTGTACTTGTTGATAAGTACAGAAACATTTGGATGGGTACCACTGCTGGGCTCTACAAACTCGTCAACAGTGGAAAGCCAATCCTTGAACAAAAGGCTACCCCATTGAGAGGACCCATGTATGAAAGTCTGGGGAATTCCCTTGTGGTAGATGCTGTGGTATCGCTATATGAAGATAGTTTGGGGAACATCTGGATCGGAACAGATGGTGGAGGTTTGTGCAAATATGATTCCAGCAGCGATACTTTTAAATGGTACGGACAGAATGAAGGCTTGAAACAAGAAACAATTGCTTCAATTCTTGAAGACAACAATGGTGATCTTTGGATAGGAGGGAACAACGGATTGTCTCATTTGGATGTGGAAAATGAAACGTTTAAGAATTTTGATATTAATGATGGACTGTTGGCCAATGATTTTTATTTTAATTCGGCCTTCAAAGATCACAATGGCACGCTTTATTTTGGAAACTACGGGGGCATTAATTACATAGACCCAAATCACATAAAGACCAATACCAATAAACTTGAGGTGTACTTTACGGACCTAAGACTTTTTAACAATAGAGTGGGCCCAAACGATAACGATTCGCCTCTGAAAAAAGTAATCGGTGAAACAGACAAGCTTACCTTGGAGCATAAACAATCTGTGTTCACCATAGAATATGCCGCAATAAATTTTACTAGGCCCAAAAAAAACCAATATGCCTATATTTTAGAAGGTTTTGATGATGCTTGGAATTACGTTGGGCAAACCAGGAGTGCTACCTATACCAACCTTTCTCCCGGCAACTATACCTTCAAGGTAAAAGCAGCCAATAATGATGGCGTGTGGAATGAAACCCCAAAGTCCTTGCAAATTACCATACTTAGCCCTTGGTGGGCCACCAATTTGGCTTTGGCATCTTATATATTGGCCATACTCCTAATTTCTTATTTTCTGGCTAGGTACATATCCCAGCGAATCCGTGAAAAAAGGATTGTTCTTGCAGAACGGGAAAGAAGAATACAAGAAGAAGCCCTTAATGATAAGAAGATACAGTTCTTTACAAATATCTCACATGAATTTAGAACGCCACTGACACTTATTTTAAATCCGTTGGAAGATATTCTTGGAGACTCAAAGCATACTAAGTTGTCAAAAATAGCCCTTGAAAAACTTAGGATTATCCATAAAAATACCTCAAGGTTAAAACGACTTATTGATGAATTGATGGATTTTAGAAAGTTGGAGATCAATAAGTTTTCAGTAAAAGCTTCAGAACTGGAAGCTATATCTTTTGTGACCGATATTGCGGCTCATTTTGAAGAAGAAGCCGCACTTAGGAACATTATCCTTATGGTAGAATCTGATGACGATTCCATTGCCCTGTGGAGTGATTCCTCCCTATTGGAAAAAGTAATCTTCAATATCCTTTCCAATGCATTTAAAATAACCCCGGATAATGGATTTATAACCATTGGTGTTTTTAAATGTGGGCAACATATCGCTTTTCCATTAATTGATGAACCAGAGCAAGTGCAGGCTTTGGAAATTTATATAGAAGACACCGGCCACGGCATTAAAAAAGAGGAGCTCGAAAAAATATTTGAACGTTTTTATCAGGTCAAGGAGATGAACAGCCAATATTACGGGGGAACGGGCATTGGCTTGGAAATGGTGAAAAGCTTTGTGGATTTGTTGAAAGGAAAGGTCATTGTGGAAAGTGAAGAAGGGGTAGGCACCAAGTTTAGGATTTTTCTTCCCTTGGGCAACACGCATTTTGACTGTAGTGAGTTGTTGGCCGCTCCTGGAACTGTTAAAAATGTTGCCGCTTCCCCAAAACCTATGATCAATGCCCAAGTGGATTATACATCCAATTCCAACAAAACATTGCTCATTGCCGAAGACAATGCAGAACTACGGGCCTATCTTAAGAATGAACTCGAAAGCGAGTACACCGTCTTGGAAGCGGTAAATGGGGAGCAGGGGCTGGAAATGGCCTTGAAAAGAATTCCCGATTTAATCCTTACCGATGTGGTCATGTCTGAGATGGATGGGTTTGAATTTTGTAGACGCATTAGGCAAGATTTAAAAATTAGCCATATTCCAGTACTTATGTTGACTGCAAAATCAATGACGGATGATTGGGTCAAGGGAATTGACGCTGGAGCCGATATTTATTTGCAAAAGCCCTTTGATATGAAGGTCCTTCGGGCACAACTCCGACAAATAATGCAAAGCAGACAGGTTTTGTTCAATAAATATTTAAGTGATTCGGACAATTTTAAAATTCCGGACAATACTTCTTCATTAGACAAGAACTTTATGACGCAAGTGCTGAATTATATCACAAAGAACATAGCCGATGAAAACCTCAATGTAGAATCCCTGGCGGAAGAACTGCACTTGAGCCGAAGTCAATTGTATCGAAAGATAAAAGCCATGACAGGACTTACTGTTACAGAGTTTTTACGTAAGATACGCTTGGAGCACGCCAAACGGTTCATTGAAAATGGCACAGAATCTATTAGTGAGGTGTGTTACAAGGTTGGATTTTCATCCCCATCGTATTTTACAAAATGTTTTAAGGCACAGTTTGGGGTGTTGCCCACGGAATTAAAATAACGGTTTCCATAGAGAAACATCTAAATTCCCGGCAATAGAAAATCCAAAGTACCTGCTTGTCATGGTATCGGCCAAGATTTGGATGATACCGGAAAGCTGTGTCTCTTTTGGTAGTTGGTGTATTACGAGTTGACCATGCTTGTTTTCCAAATAAACACTTGCAAATGATTTTATCGGGTAATGGCAATGAAGACCAAAGGTTTTCACTATAGGCATGTGATAGTAGCCTATAAATACTTTCATAGCCAAAACATTTTTTGATTCTAAGGATTTATTGTAAAGTGTATTCGCTTTCCCTTGATAGAAAAAATCCACTCCGTTTTCTGTAGCATTACAGGTGGAAAAAATTGGAATCTGGATGGATGTTGTTCCCGACATATTTTATCGCTTTAATTGTACAACTATATGGTGCAAGCAAAGCAAAAATCACTGCATAAGAACTACCAATTACTTTTCTAAAGCGTAATGTTTATATATAAAAAAACAGCGTGTATTTCTACACGCTGTTCCACTAAAAATTAATTCAAAAAAAACTAACTCAAAATTAAATTCTTAGTACCCTGGATTTTGATCTGCATCTGTTAATGCCCCGTTGGCATTGATTTCACCTTGAGGTATTGGCAGTAGCTCATGCTTACCAGCTTGGAAGTTACTTCCAGCCAATTCCGTATCGGCAATGCCCCAGCGCAAAATGTCGTTAAAACGAACCTGTTCACCTGCCAATTCGCACTTACGTTCGTGTACAATGGCATCGAAAACCTGTGCTGAAGAAAGTGTAGTTGGCAATGGATCCAAACCGGTGCTTGGTCGTGTTCTTACTTCATTAATATAGCCAACAGCCCTTGCAGGGTCATTTTCATATACACATTCGGCCATCATTAACAATACATCGGCATAACGCAAATACTTAAAGTTGATACCAGATTGTTGATCTTCTGAAGCTTCAGCATAATAGTTTTGGTATTTTTTCCAACCTGCTCTGCGGATGGTACCACTAGCATCGGCTAAATCGCTTTCTTGAATGGTTCCACAGCAATACTCATCACCAGCTTGGTAGAAATTATCTTGAATTCGACCATCACCAGGCTCATACTCATCCAAAAGATCATCAGAGATGTGAACGTTGAACCAATTTAAAAGACCGTATTCTTGGCCTCTAAAACCAGCTTCTGCTACCCCTGTGGAAGGAATTCCCCAAGGTTGCCCTCCAATTTCATCATCATATACGACTTCGAAAATTGACTCTTTTCCGAATTCATTTGCCTCAGTAAAGTTGTCAAAATAGTTTTCCTCCAACTCAAAAGCGCCGTATATTTTCTCAAACTCGGCCAATGCAGCGGATTTATTGTTTCTGAACAAATACACTTTACCCAACAAGGCTATTGCAGCTTCTCGAGTGGCTCTTCCTGTATCTTCAACATTTTTGGAGCGCAAGGAAGTTGTTGCATCGGTTAAATCT
>JAUIBH010000034.1 GCA_030427985.1 Bacteroidia bacterium
TAAAATTTCAGATTTGGAAGTGATCGAACTGGGGAAGCGCTAACGTAAAAACCCCGGCCGAAGCCAGGGTTTTTTCGCACTAATACTACTAAGATGTTAGGTTTAACGTAAGCGATCAACAGATTTTACAAGATCTTCATCCTTTTTGATAGCCCTGTTGGCCAGGACCAGAAAAACGATAGAAAATACAGGAATCAGCATCCCAATACCCTTCTCAGAAACCACAGTTTCTCCGGATAAGCTTAGCGATCGATAAACGAAAAATCCTAGTAAAAAAAGATTCAATATCATATTCAATCTGTTTACCACAAATTGATTTTGCCTGTTCTTGTACATAAAAATTGAAATCACCGCCAAAACTGCCGAGGCATAGAAGGCGATACTGATCCAAAGTTCATTTTCGGCATAGACTTCTTTACCATCAACATCGACCCATAAATTCAGAAAAAAGGGAAGCACGCTGGTAATGAGTGCAACAACCACTAAAAAAAACGTCTGAATTCGTTGAATCATTGTGTAATTTGATTTCAAAATGCAAAAATAGGCGTCTTTTTGAGAAATTGGGCGTTATTCTTAAAAAATAATTTGTATACTTGTGCTGTTATTAGCGAAGCACTTACCTAGGAAATCTTTCCTCCAGTAGCACTCAAATAACTTTACTTCAATAATTTTCAGAATATACACAGTTTAACCTATTCATTATTTAATGTTCGAGATTTCAGATCTAAAAGCTAAAAAGCTTCCTGAGTTGCAAGAAATTGCCAAGGGTCTTAATGTACCCAAATTCAAATCACTGAAAAAGCTGGACCTGGTTTACCAAATACTGGATGTCCAGGCTTCCAACCCAAAGGCTGTGGCCGAAACCACAGCACCCCAGAACAATGGCGCCCCTGCCCCTAAGCCAAAACGCACAAGAACTCCAAGGCCACAAAAAAACGAGCCAAAGGAAAAAGTGGCCGAGACCGGCGAAAAACCAGCTTCCAAAAGTGGTGACACCAACTCCAAAAAAGAAGAGTCCAAAGGACATCCTCAAAAAAAGGAGAACAAACAAAACAATAACAATACTTCTTCAAAAGGTCAGAATAACAATAGAAGAAATAGTCAACACCAAAAAAGTGGTGGTCACGATAAAAAGAACAGCAATTTTGATAAGGACTTAAAAAACAGGTACAAAGAACCTGAGTTTGAGTTTGACAGCATTATTGAGAGTGAGGGCGTATTGGATATTATGCAAGACGGGTATGGGTTCTTGCGCTCTTCGGATTACAACTACCTTTCTTCACCCGATGACATTTATGTATCGCAATCGCAGATCAGATTATTTGGACTGAAGACTGGGGACACGGTTTTGGGAAACATCAGACCCCCAAAAGAAGGTGAGAAGTATTTCCCACTGATCAAGGTGAACAAAATCAACGGTTTGGACCCACAAGTGGTTCGGGACCGGGTATCTTTTGAACACCTTACTCCCTTGTTTCCAAAGGAAAAATTTAAACTGGCCGAACGTCAGAGTACCATTTCCACTCGGATTATGGACTTGTTCTCCCCTATTGGAAAGGGACAGCGTGGAATGATCGTATCCCAGCCCAAGACAGGAAAGACCATGTTGTTGAAGGATATTGCCAACGCCATTGCGGCCAATCATCCAGAGGTGTACCAGATCATTCTTTTGATTGATGAGCGCCCTGAGGAGGTTACCGATATGCAGCGTAACGTGCGTGGCGAAGTGGTTGCCTCAACGTTTGACAAAGAGGCTACGGAACACGTTCGTGTGGCCAACATTGTATTGGAAAAAGCAAAACGTTTGGTGGAATGCGGTCATGATGTGGTCATTCTATTGGATTCCATCACCCGATTGGCCCGTGCCTACAACACTGTTCAACCTGCCTCTGGTAAGGTATTGAGTGGTGGTGTGGATGCCAATGCACTGCATAAACCAAAACGTTTCTTTGGAGCGGCCCGTAACATTGAAAATGGAGGGTCTCTTTCCATTATTGCCACCGCACTTACAGAAACCGGTTCCAAAATGGACGAGGTGATCTTTGAAGAATTTAAAGGTACCGGTAACATGGAACTTCAGTTGGACAGACGAATTTCCAACCGAAGAATTTTCCCTGCCATCGACCTTATTTCTTCTTCTACCCGAAGGGACGATTTGTTGCTGGACGAAAACACCATTCAACGTATGTGGATCATGCGCAAGTATTTAGCGGACATGAATCCTGTGGAGGCCATGGAATTTATGGAGCAACGTATAAAGCAGACCAAAAACAACGAAGAGTTTCTGCTTACAATGAACGAATAAATCAATTCATTGATATACAGACAATTAAAAACCCTTTGAAAAACCTCAAAGGGTTTTTTCTTGATAAGTCTTAAAGAAAAAACTTATCTTTAAATCAGTTTCCTCAAAACTGAACTTTATAACACTTTAACTATGAAAAACCTCAAAAAAGTAGCCACTGCCTTGCTAGGTGGCTTTTTATTTGTACTTGGATCATGCCAACAAGGTCCTAAAAAAGAAGAGCCCACTGAATCCAAAGCCGAAATGGAGCAAGAACGGGTGGAACCCCCTAAAGGCATTATTTCCTTGGAAGAATCGAAATCTTTGTACGATAACTACTCCAAGAACCGTTTGGACATTATTCAACAGTATGAAGCCGAACGGAGTACTGAAAAATTTGAAGCGGCTCGTTTTACCTCATTCACCTATGCGGACATTAAACAATATATAGCTTATATTGAACAAGAGGCCAAAGGGGCCCAAGTGGACATTTCATCTTTGCGTTTCTATTTTGCCAATTATCCGGACAAAGCCAATTTTCCTGATGGCAAAAAAATAGTCCATCCTAGACAGAATTCCATTTTTATAGTACCCACCATGGAAACAGCCGATGGGGAATATGGATTTTATATTGGTGAGGACGGTAAGGCTAAACTTATTAAGAACGCTGTTGGAGAGACTGCCGTTGGTAGCACAGCCAAAAATGGAAATAAATCTCATGCAAGTTTTGCACCTAGTTTTGCAACTTCCACAATGGCAGAAAGCAAAAGTCTTAACATGAATCATGGTTCTTCAGGACCTCCACCAGATGGAGATTATTAAAATGTGATGACTCAACAACTCATCAGATTCTTTACAGAGCACTTTTACATACCACTCTATTTACTGACATGGATTATTGCGGTATTTAGGTATAAAAGGTTTTTTGACACTCCTCTTAAATATCTCCCTATGCTCATTATATATACTTTTTTTACTGAGTTATTGGGGTATTTTATCAAATACAATGATGAGTTTCTGTTCTTTTCAGATGACCGCTATGCGTGGCACAATGTAATTATCTACAACATCTACCAACTGATTTTCTTTTTGTTTTTTTACCGTGTTTATCATAGAACCTTAAAAAAATCGTTCCACAGGATATGGTCTAAATATGGTAGTTATCTTTGCATTTTGGCGTACATCGTCAATTCTATCATTGCCAACCCACTGCACAATAGATTAAGCTATGCACATATTGTTGGTTCCTTTATCTTGATTTTTATACTTGTCATGTATTTTCTTGAAAAAAGATCTGAAGAAAGTTTATATCCCCAAAAACACAACTTGTTGTTTTGGGTCAGTATGGGCCTTTTTGCCTTTTATCTGATTTTTCCCTTGGTTTTGATTTTTGGGAATATCAGTATCGATGTACAATTTTATTTGAGACGCATATTGCTAAGTCTAATTGGAATAATGTACGGCTGTTTCATTATAGGTCTTTTAATAGGTAAAAGGCAAGCATTTCGATAGAATTCCAATCCGTTGAAAAAATAAAGGCCCCAAACATTGGGGCTTTTTTTATATTTTCAGCATAAAACTCATTTCTTTGCTTAATATGCCAACACGTAAATGATTGAGGAACTCTTAAAAATCATAAACCCCACCTTTGTAATCCTCCCTTTTTACTTTATGGTATGGTTGGCGTCGGTTATCCAGTATCGTTCGTATTACGACACAGTTTTAAAATATTATCCTATTTTCCTGATGTACACCCTATTAACGGAACTATTGGGATTTCTGGTAAAATACCATGACGGTTTTCAATTGGTTTCAGACGATAGGTATTATTGGTACAACGTTATTATTTATAATATTTATTCCGTAGTTACCTATCTATACTTTTTTTACATCTATTTGAAAATTCTTGGGACGGAAAAGCATAAAAAATGGGTGAAGCTTGGTGCTGCAATCAGTATGGCGAGTTATTTGATCAGCCTGTTTTTTCAGGATCCCTTTTACACAGGGTTGTTCTTCGCCGACTCTATTGCATCTTGTTTTTTGATTATGTCCGTTCTCTTGTATTTTAAAGAAAAGCTCCAACAAAAAACATATCCAACTTGGCACAATTTGATGTTCTGGACAAGTTTGGGGTTATTGGGTTTTCATAGCTACTTTCCAATTTACTCGCTTCTGTCCTACCTTATTCCTTCAACTTATTTTGATTTTCATTTGCGCAGTTGGTTGATAGGATTCATTTTTTTTATGTATGGCACCTTTTTAATCGGAGTATTGATTCATCGCAGAAAGCTTTTCCAATAAATTTTCAAATAGGTTCAAAAAAAAAGCGCCCCCTTGATAGAGACGCTTCATATATGGTAATTGGAAAAAGATTACATTGCTGCAACCTTGCTCATCAATTTGCTCTTTAAGTTGGCCGCTTTGTTCGTGTGAATGATATTCTTTTTGGCCAATTTATCAATCATACCAACAACAGTGGGCAACAAGGCTTCAGCAGCTTTCTTGTCCTCTTCGGTGCGCAATTTCTTGATGGCATTACGCACAGTTTTGTGCTGGTATCTGTTACGCAAGCGAACTGCTTCGTTTCTTCTGATTCTCTTTAATGCTGACTTATGATTTGCCATTGTCTTAATTTATACTTTCTAATTCTTTTTTGTAGCCCGTAGGGGAATCGAACCCCTGTTACCAGGATGAAAACCTGGCGTCCTAACCCCTAGACGAACGGGCCGTTCTTTTGAGATTTTAGACGTAAGATGTAAGATGCTAGACTTGTTTTTTTGAGGATTATACCCAAATATCCAGAGTCTTTCGCCTTATATCCAAGGTCTTAAACCCACTTCTGTAGCCCGTAGGGGAATCGAACCCCTGTTACCAGGATGAAAACCTGGCGTCCTAACCCCTAGACGAACGGGCCATTAAGGTTGCACAATTGCGGATGCAAAAATACAACTATTTTTAAGTCTTGCAACAGTAATTTTTATTTTTTGAGCCCCTGTTTAATAGGCCTTTGCAAACAGCACTCTTTGGGTGGATGGTTTTCCGGTCACCATGCATTTTCCATCCTCCTGTTTTGCATCCAAAGGAATGCAGCGAATGGTTGCTTTGGTCTCTTCCTTTATCTTGTCCTCGGTCTCCGAAGTGCCATCCCAATGCGCTGAAACAAATCCACCTTTTCCTTCTATTACCTTCTTGAATTCCTCGTAAGAATCGACCTCGGTGATATGGTCCTTTCTGTAATCCAAGGCTTTATTGAAAATGTTTTCCTGAATCTCTTCCATTAAAGCGACTACCTTATCCACAACTTCTTCAGCCTTAACCGACTCTTTTTGAAGCGTATCCCTTCGGGCCACCTCATAAGTCCCATTTTGCAAATCGCGTTGCCCTATGGCCAAACGAACAGGAACTCCTTTTAATTCATACTCATTGAATTTGAACCCTGGCTTATGGGTATCCCTTTTGTCATATTTCACGGAAAGCCCCTTGGCACGAAGCTCTTTCACCAAAGGTTCCACCTTCTCAGAAATAGCATCCAGTTGGTCCAGTCCTTTATAAATAGGTACAATCACTACTTGAATAGGCGCCAATTTGGGCGGAAGCACCAATCCATTGTCATCACTGTGGGTCATCACCAAAGCGCCCATCAATCGGGTGGAAACCCCCCAAGAGGTTGCCCAGACATATTCCTGCTGCCCTTCTTTATTGGCAAATTTCACATCAAACGCCTTGGCAAAATTTTGTCCCAAAAAGTGAGATGTACCCGCTTGAAGCGCTTTCCCATCCTGCATCAGCGCTTCAATACAATAGGTCTCCTCGGCTCCGGCAAAGCGTTCACTCTCGGTTTTCGTCCCTTTAATGACCGGAACCCCCATATGTTCTTCGGCAAACTCCGCGTACAAGTTCATAATCAATTCCGCTTCTTCCACGGCTTCCTGTTTGGTGGCGTGGGCGGTGTGACCTTCTTGCCACAAAAACTCGGCGGTACGTAAAAACAAACGGGTTCGCATTTCCCATCGCACCACATTGGCCCATTGGTTCACCATAATGGGCAGGTCTCTATACGACTGCACCCATCTTCTATACGTATCCCAAATAATGGTTTCTGATGTAGGCCTAACGATAAGCTCCTCCTCCAACTTTGCATCCTCATCCACCACAATGCCACTGCCATCCTCGGCATTTTTAAGGCGATAGTGTGTTACAACAGCACATTCCTTGGCAAAACCTTCTACGTGGCTTGCTTCTTTGCTCAAGTAGGATTTTGGAATGAAAAGCGGGAAATATGCGTTCTCATGACCTGTTTCCTTGAACATTTTATCGAGTTGGGCCTGCATTTTTTCCCATATGGCATACCCGTAGGGCTTTATCACCATACAACCCCTAACTCCTGAGTTTTCAGCTAAATCCGATTTTACGACAAGTTCATTATACCATTTGGAATAATCTTCGGCTCGACTTGTTAAATTTTTACCCATCTACTGTAGTTTGGCACAAAACTTGTGATTTTATTAGCAAGAATAATTCGGTAAAACTAATTATTTTTAGTATGTTCAACAATAAAAATTGCACAATGATAACGTCTACACCCCTTCCAAAACTTAAGGTATTTGCCATACTCCCTGTGGCTGCTTTATTTGCAGCCTCATGTGGATCGTATCAGCAAGCCTCATATTATGATGATGGCATCTATTCCAATGCCAACAGAACGGTTTATGTAGAAAAAAAATCTGCAGAAGCTGTTCGTATTGAAGAACAAGAAAGCAACCTTTACGGTGACTACTTTGGTGATAAGGCTAATGAATATGGAGAAATTCTTGATGAGGAGATTTTCACCGATGTTGACAGCTATTCCAGCCAAAACCCAAATGACAGCATTCCTTATGGTGAACAAACCGATTATTTTGCCTACAACAACACCTATAATGGTAATCCCGGATGGGGCGACAATCCTACTAGCCTAAGCATCAATGTCTATGACAATTGGGGTTGGGGCGGCTACTATGGCTGGAACAACCCTTACTGGGGCTTTGGCTATGGCTGGGGTGGTTACCCCTACTACAATTGGGGGTGGGGATGGAACAATCCTTGGAGATGGAACCGCTGGGGCTGGGGTGGCTACTACGGTGGTTGGAACAGTCCATATTGGGGCTGGGGCTATGCCGGCTATTGGGGCTGGGGAGGCTACTACAACTACGGTTGGAGACCCTATTATTATAACAATTACTATGGAAGAAACTATGCCTACAGTCGCGGACGTAGAGGCTATTCCTCTTCCACAATTCCGGGCACCTCGCTTCGAGGAAGGTCCAACTTAGCCTCTAGAACAAGTGGATACTCCTCCAGATACAGAACAGACAGTGGTCGTTCCAATAGATCCGTTGGGGCTTCCAGAACATCCCGATCGTACAGTGGCGGAACAACGGCCAGAAGAGCAGTTAGTGCAGACGCCATTGCAAGAAATAGAAATTACAGAACTAGTAGAAGTACCCGTACTTCTCCCAACTATAGCGGTAGTTCCAGAAGCTATCGTTCATATGGCACCTCGCCTTCATCCAGAAGTAGCAGAACTTATAGTAGGAGCGGCTCAGTGAACAGAAGTTCCTCTTCTCCAACATACCGAAGCTCTGGTAGAAGCACTAGAAGCTACAGATCTACGCCAAGGACCTCGGCTCCGAGCAGAAGCAACTATAGCAGACCTTCAAGAAGCAATTCCTCTAGAAGCTACAGCAGCGGCTCTAGAAGTTCCAGCAGTAGCAGGGGAAGTTTTAGAAGTTCTGGCGGTAGCTCCAGAAGCTCCGGTGGTGCAAGCAGAGGTGGATCTTCCAGATCAGGAAGAGGTAACGGAAGAAACTAAAATTCCTTTAAAATTTATCGTAAAACTAAATCTCGGGAAATGAAACGAATTTCAACTTTCATCATGGTATTGGTATGCACTTACGCAAGTGCCCAGAACATAGATGATGTACTTAGATACAGCTCGGAAGATATTATAGGAACAGCACGATTTCAAGCTATGAGCGGCGCTTTCGGTGCTCTTGGGGGTGACTTGTCCTCTCTCAATATCAACCCTGCCGGTTCTGCCGTCTTTAACTATAGCGAATTTAGCGTAACAGGATCTAATTACCACAGAAACAATGATGCCCTGTTCGGAAACAATGTCCGAAACACCACCATCAACTCATTAGAACTTAACCAAGTAGGGGGAGTTTTCGTTTTTAGATCCAACAACAGTCCATGGAAAAAAATTGCGCTCGCCTTTAATTATGATATGGTCCAGAATTTTGACAATGAATTTTTTGCCACAGGAAATACCGCACTGGGCATAGACAATTACTTTTTAAACTTTGCTGATGGTGAACCTTTGGGTCCACTCCGTGTGCAGCAAGGCGAATACATTGAAGATGCGTATTTGGACATTGGATCAAGCCTCGGCTTTGGGGCACAGCAAGCCTTTTTGGGCTTTCAGGCAGGTCTTATTGAGCCTACTGAGGATGACGATGCCAACACGTCTTACTTTTCCAATGCTGCCTATAGCAATGTGCGTCAAGAGTACTTACGAAGCACATCAGGGTATAACAGTAAATTTACCCTGAACTTTGCTAGTCAATATGAAGAAAATTTCTATTTGGGCGCATCATTGAACTTTCACACGGTTCTCTATGACCGGATAACTTTTTTGGATGAAGATGGGTATGATCAAGATTCCCCGGTTCAATTTACCTCTTTTGACAACCTATTGCATACTGAAGGTTACGGGTTCTCATTTAGTTTGGGGGGCATTGCAAAACTGAACGAAAGTGTTCGTTTAGGCGGTAGTTACCAATCCCCCACTTGGTATGAACTGACGGATGATTTTTCACAACGTATTAACTCCAGTTTGGCTGTTTCCGATATCAATTTCATAGACTTTGGTATTGTAAACCTATATGAGCGATACCGAATTAAAACTCCCGGAAAACTTAACGGAAGTCTTGCCGTTGTTTTTGGGGAGGATGGCCTGCTGAGTTTTGATTATGGTTACCAAGATATGTCGCAAGCAGAGCTTCGGCCTACGTCGGACCCTAATTTTTCTGCTGAAAATGATTTCATCGCCGATGCACTGGGCGTCATAAACACTTATAGATTGGGAGGTGAGATTAGATTAGATCAAGTAAGTCTTCGAGGTGGTTATCGTTTTGAAAGCAGCCCCTATGAAAGTGGAGATATTGTGGGTGATCTTAATGGTTTCTCCGGAGGTATTGGTTATAGTTTTGGTGGAAGTCGATTGGATTTGGCTTTCAGTAGAACAGAACAGGATGTAAACACTTTCCTTTTTGATTCGGGTATAAACAGTGCCGCTATGGTGAATCGCATAAACACCAATATTTCATTGGGCTACACCATGAAGTTCTAACATTAAAAAATAAAAAAGTAAAGGTCGGACGAAGTTCCGGCCTTTTTTGTGGCCAAATTTTATCGAACCAAAGAAAAGTGCCTTCGCACAGAACGCGCGACAATAACACCACTGTCGTCACGCTCATATTCCAATCGGAACCAATAATCCGAAGAAGGTAAATCCCTACCATTGAACGTACCATCCCAACCCAAAGCGGGGTTCAGCTCCTTCAATAATTTTCCATAGCGATCAAAAATATAAATGACAGGGTCCGTAAGCCTTTCTATGCCATAAACATTCCAATTATCATGTACTCCATCACCATTTGGAGTAAAAAACTTGGGATAACCCACCACCAAAAACTGACTGGTCAAGGTCCCACATCCATTTTTATCGTTAACGGTAACCTCATTCAAGCCCGGTGGCACATCTGGAAATACGGGATCATCCTGAAAATCCCCTCCATTAATGGCATATTCATAATCACTATTGCCTTCCACAATAAATTCAACACTATAAGGATCAGATTGATTGCTGGTTTCAAGATCTATTATTACGATATCCTCCAGAACGGGTTCTCCATGGAAGGTGATTAGAATATCATCAGAATAAATTTGCCCTGAGTTGTTTTCAATGGAAACAAAATAACGTCCTGAGTTTGGACTTGATACCGTATACTCTGTTTCACCAGAACCGCTGGCCAAAATTTGGTCAATGGTACCATCATCATCGGTATCCACAGACCAAGTAATATTAGAAATATTGGGTCCTGCCGGAGAATTCAATGCACTGAGCGCAATATCAGGGTCACCTTCGCAGGCCACAATGTCCAATCCTAAAAATTCATCACGAAGCGTACAGTCCAAAGCATTGTTCTGATCGGCATCTACGGAGCTTCCGGTAAAGGTCAACTCAAAAGATTCAGGATCATCATCAAAATTGGTGTTATAATTATTGATATAGAGATAATAAACCTCTCCTGCTGTCACATCCAACCATTCATCATAGGTATTTTGGCTACCTATCAAAAAAGGAGCTCCCTCCTGGCCATTTTCGGGATTTACACCAATCCCAGTAAAACTTGTGTTGTTCACCTCATAATTACACCGAATGGGTTGGGCGCTTCCATCCCCAATAATGGTACAAAACGTTTGCCCTGAGGTTTCATCAAAAGGTCCGTACACAGCAAAATCCCATTCTGCAGTTATAATTCCTGTGGGACCAGGAAGGGCTTCAATATCAAAACCAATCTGACCATCGGTTCCTGCCCTAAATACATACCATCCTGAATTGTTTTCTATGTTGGCCGAGCTGTTGCTTCCTTTTTCCAAACAACCCGTCTGGGTGATGACTTCTGGGTCAAAATCATCAATATCACCGCCACCGTCTGTAGTTCCAATAATAGGAGCATCTGCACAAACGGGTATGGCCGTTCTACAATCTGGGGAGTTTTGAGCGCTGGCTGCAAGGGAGAATAGTAATAAACAGATAGCGCTAAATAGAGCTCTCATAGAATTTTGGGGCTAAAGGTTATTCTACAATCTAACCTGTATAACTCCAATAACCACTGTTTTAGTATGCATTGAACGAAAAAATATGCTGTTAATCGACAAAATGCATGTTGCTTATCGAACCAATGAAAAATGACTTTGAAGGTACTTGGCATTGACCCGATTTCCATTATCATCCACATAGGACAATTTAAACCAATAATCGGTAGAAGGAAGTGGTTGCCCATTAAGGCTTCCATCCCAACCAGCATCAGATTCGGTCATTTGTTTGATCAATTTGCCATAGCGGTCATATATGGTCACAATGGGAGAATTGAGTTCCGATAATCCATCAATATGCCAGCTTTCATTAAGGACATCTCCATTTGGTGAAAAAGAGGTCAAAAAGCCAACCACAACAATTTCGTCCTGAATTTCACCACAGCCGTAAACATCACGCAAGTATACTTTGTGGTCACCCGGAGCAACACCTTCAAAAATGTTGCTGGATTGATAAGCACCATCATCCATCCGATATTCCAAGTTTGTGTTGTTTCCTTCCGTAATTATGGTAACAATATTGTTGCTACGCAAATCTTGCACATCAATAGATACATCAGCAATACTGGGCAGAGTAGAGATACTTACGGCGACCATTTTACTGGTTTCACAGGACGAGCCACTGGAAGAATTCGTCGCTGTTAATGTGTACTCACCTTCATTGGACACCATAATGGAAGGAGTTTGCTCCCCAGTGCTCCACTCATACGTGTAGGCTGGATTGGGCATGGTTTCCCCAATTTCAACGTAGCCCATGCTTTCACAAATAACCGCTTCTTCCGAAAAAGTAAGCTCAGGAGTTTCAATGGCATCTAAAATAAAATTTTGGGAAGCATCAAAACAATCTGGGTTGGCCAACGAAGTGGTCCTGACATAAATTGTTTCTTGACCAAATCCTTTCTCATACTGTTTTTGCAACGGATTGATACCCAAATTAGCATCGGCCTGGGAGCTGTGGTAACTCACCACAAAATCATCTGGACTTTGAGAGCCCAGAGCTTCCGCATCTTTGGCAGCAAGGTCAAAAATTGTATCCGGAACATGGCAAAAAACCGCATCTGTCATAGTCTCAGTAACAGGTACGGGGGTAAACCCAACTTGAACATCACTAATAATCGTCTCCATTCCCGTAGAGACCACCACACGATATTGGGCTGACTCAGGAACTGTATATGTAGCTGAAGTAACCCCAGAAATGAGCTGGAATCCACTCCCTGTATCGCTGTACCACTCATAGCTCATCGCTCCCGAGGTAGTAGCATCCAAAACAACAGTCTCGTTCTCACAAGCGGCTATGGGTGGACCCAAAAGGTTATTGATGATGGAACAATCCAACGCATCTGTTGGGTGGTCAACCCAAATATCTCCCGTAAACTGAATGGAAAAACCGGAGTTTACATTGCTGAAATTATTGATGAAGAGATAATAATCCTCTCCAGCGTTCACTTCGAGCCAATCTTCATAATGCACCGAGTCCTCATCTCCCGTTGGGTCTTCTCCTACCCCAATAAAGCTTTTGTTTTCACTGTTGTCGAAAAAATTACAGCGGATAGGTTCCCCTAAACTATTGCAATCAGTAGCACGATACAAAGCAAAATCCCAGTCTTCATTACTGTTATGTCCAATATTAAACCCCAATTGACCAGAAGCGGCCGTTCTAAATCTATACCAAGCCGAGTTGGATTCAATGGCCCCGGATAAGGTCTGCTCCAAGCACCCACTAGAAGCGGCGCCATTAAAATCATCAGCACCAAAACCATTGGTTCCCCCATTAATGGGCGTATTACTACAAATAGGTATAGCATTGCCGCATTCTTGGGAAACTTGTGCATGCGAAAATTGCCAGAAGAGGCAAAAGAGTAAAGTTCCAGTAACCAATTTTACCATAAAAGACTGTAGGTTTGGGCATTATAAAAGTAGCAACGCCATTGCCTTAACAATAATTTATGTTGTCAAACCCCGCATACCAGATGTTAAATCGTACATTAATGTATATCTTTGCTGTCTTGAAGAAACAGCGATGAAATTAGAGCAGGCATTGGAAAAACAATATGAGGAAAGAGGCAACGACCATGTTGGCTCTTCAACGGAGACCCCAATTAGGGACGATGCTTTTGTATTGAGCGATGAGGAAAAAATCGAACGTATACAAAAAAATGTCCGTGAAATTATGTTGACCCTCGGTCTTGATTTAGATGACGATAGTCTTGCGGGCACTCCCAAAAGGGTCGCAAAAATGTACGTGAAAGAAGTGTTTGGTGGATTGCATCCAAAGCGCAAACCAGAATCATCCACTTTTCAAAACAAATACAAGTACGGCGAAATGTTGGTGGAAAAGAACATCGTGCTCTACTCCACTTGCGAGCACCACTTGTTACCCATTATTGGTAGGGCGCATATTGCCTATATTTCTAACGGTACGGTGGTTGGACTATCCAAAATGAACCGTGTGGTGGATTATTATGCAAAACGCCCCCAGGTTCAAGAGCGATTGAACATACAAATCGTAAAAGAGCTCCAACAAGTTCTCGGAACCGAAGATGTGGCATGCGTTATAGATGCCAAGCACCTCTGCGTTAATTCCCGAGGCATTCGCGATATTGAAAGCAGTACCGTTACCGCAGAATACGGCGGTAAATTCAAGGATGAAGCTATACGAAGGGAATTTTTGGATTACATCAATCTGGATACCGACTTTTAACTCCACATTTTTCAATGCAACTTTACAAGGACCAAACCCTTAGAGTACACAATTCACTTACCGGAAAAAAAGAGGTTTTTCAACCCATAAATGAAGGCCATGTGGGCATGTATGTCTGTGGCCCAACCGTCTACAGCAATGTGCATTTGGGCAATTGCCGTACATTTATGTCCTTCGACATGATTTTCAGGTACTTTAAGCATTTGGGGTACAAAGTGCGTTATGTCCGCAATATTACAGATGCCGGACATTTGGAAAATGATGCTGATGATGGCGAGGACAAAATCGCCAAAAAAGCAAAATTGGAACAAATTGAACCCATGGAAGTGGTGCAACGCTACACTGTGGACTTCCACAATACGCTGCAGCAGTTCAATTTACTACCACCAAGTATTGAACCCACCGCTACCGGCCATATTATTGAGCAAATAGAGATTATTAAGGAGATTCTTGAAAAAGGCTATGCCTACGAAGCGAATGGCTCTGTCTATTTTGACGTGATCAAGTTCAACAAGGACCATGAATACGGCAAACTCAGTGGAAGAAAGTTGGAGGATATGATCGCCAATACCCGAGAGCTTACTGCACAGGACGAAAAACGGAATCCACAGGATTTTGCACTTTGGAAAAAAGCTGAACCGCAACATATTATGCGTTGGCCTTCACCTTGGGGCGATGGTTTCCCGGGATGGCATTTGGAATGTACGGCCATGAGCACCAAATATTTGGGAGAAACTTTTGACATACATGGTGGTGGAATGGACCTTAAATTTCCGCATCACGAGTGTGAAATTGCCCAAGCCGAGGCCAGTACTGGACATGCACCCGTAAAATATTGGTTGCACGCCAACATGTTGACCTTGAATGGCAAGAAAATGTCCAAATCCACGGGAAATAACATTTACCCTTCAGAAATCATTAGCGGCGACAACGATATTTTGAGTAAGGCCTATTCGCCTGCGGTAGTCCGTTTTTTTATGATGCAGGCCCATTACACCAGTATTTTGGACTTGAGCGATGATGCGCTTCAAGCCTCCGAAAAAGGGTATAATCGTTTGATGGAGGCCATGGGTAATCTCGATTCACTCAAAACAGGTTCTAAATCTGATTTTGATGTTGCTGGATGGAAGCAGAAATGCTACGATGCCATGAACGATGATTTCAACACACCTATCCTTATAGCACACCTTTTTGATGCGGTAAAACACATCAACCTAATCAAAGAAGGCAAAGAGAATGTTACCGAAGCGGATAAAACCGAATTGGAAACTACGTTAAAGGCATTTGTGTATGAGGTGTTGGGCATTGAAAACCAATCCTTGGCCAAAGATGACTCTAATGCCTTGAACGGAGTAATGGAATTATTGATTCAACTTCGTAATGAAGCTCGAGCCAACAAGGATTTTGCAACTTCCGATAAGATTCGGGATGAACTTACCGCTTTAGGAATTCAACTTAAAGACGGAAAAGAAGGCACCACTTTCAGTATAAATTAGAATCTTAAACCGGGAGCAATGTCATTAAAAAAAATTCTTATTGCCCCTTTTGTGTTTTTGGTAAGAGCCTACCAATTGCTCATTTCCCCTTACCTTCCGGCCACTTGTAGATACAGTCCAACCTGCTCTGCCTACACCTTGGAAGCCTTAAAAAAACACGGTCTTTTTAAAGGAGGTTGGCTTTCCATAAAACGAATTGTAAGCTGTAACCCTTGGGGCGGTAGCGGCTATGATCCAGTGCCTTGATAAGTACAAGTTCAAGTGCAAGCTTCAAGTTCAAAATGGTTAACAGGGACCAAAAATCCAACAAACCAACTGCCCAACCGCTCAAAGTAGTTATATTAGTCCAAAATTTATACAGATGTATTTTCTTGGCTTTAACTGGAATCCCGAGGGCACCCTTTTTAAACTGGGTTTTATTCAGATAAAATACTACAACTTGCTTTGGATTGCCGCTTTTGTGGTGGGTTGGTTCATTATGAAGAAAATCTTCCAGAATGAAAAAAAGTCCATGGAAAAGTTGGACTCCCTCTTCATTTACACCGTGGTTTCCATTATGCTCGGTGCACGCTTGGGCCATGTTTTCTTTTACGACTGGGATTACTATAAAAACCATTTGGCTGAAATCTTGTTGCCTATCCGAGAAAATGCCAACGAATCCTTGTTTGGAATCATTAACGGCTATGAGTTTACCGGGTTTACAGGATTGGCCAGTCACGGAGCCACCATCGCTGCCATTTTAGGTATGTGGTTATATACACGAAAATGGAAGGATATCAATATGCTTTGGTTACTGGACCGATTGGTAATTCCATCCGCTATTGGAGCGTGTTTTGTGCGCTTGGGAAATTTTTTCAACTCAGAAATCAATGGAAAAGTGGTGGAAGGTTCTTATTTTTTAGCTACACGGTTTATCCGGGATTCAGATGATATGCCTTCCTATAAAGCCATGGCTTTGACCAAGGAACAAAGCCCCAATGCCGCCTACAAGGCCATAGAACACAATCCTGAGTTTGCCAATATTTTGGAGTCCATTCCTTTTCGGCATCCAGCACAATTGTACGAGGCCATTTGTTATGTCTTTGTGTTCATCACGCTATATCTTTTGTATTGGAAAACGGATAAAAAGGATAAAACCGGCTACCTTTTTGGCTTGTTTATGGTGCTTCTATTTGTCGTTCGATTTGTGGTGGAGTTCTTCAAGAAAAGTCAAGGTGGCTTTGAGGAATCCTTGGGCCTTCTCTCTACCGGGCAATGGTTGAGCATCCCCATGATCATTATTGGGCTGTACTTTATGTTCCGTCCCACAAAGTCAAAAGCATAACACCATGCAGAAAAGCTTTATTCTTGTTCTGATGTCATTTTTTGTGTTCCTGTCCTGCAAAACGGAAGCAAAACGTGAAATTAAAACAGAAACCATTTCCTTTAAAAAAGAAGGTGACCTTTCCATCTTAAAAGTGGAAACGGATTCCATCATATCCAATTTTGATATCGAAATTGCCGAAACGGAATATGAAACCCAAACCGGGTTGATGTACCGCTCTTCCATGGAGGAAAATCAGGCCATGCTGTTTATTTTTCCAGAGGAAGCCATGCACTCCTTTTATATGAAAAATACCGAGTTTCCATTGGACATCATTTATATTGATGGAAACCAGAAAATTGCCAGCTTTCAAAAAAATGCGCAACCCTATGACGAAAGTGGGTTGACTTCAAAGGTTCCTATAAAGTATGTATTGGAAGTCAATGCGGGACTGTCTGACCAAATGGGACTGCAAGTAGGCGATAGTATTTCCTTTACCCGAAACTAAATGTCTAAATATCTATTGGAAAACGAAAGTTCGGAACGTTTGCTGTTCCGAAAGCTTGAACCCTCGGATTTTGAAGCTTGGCTACCGTTTTATCACAATCCCAAGTCCACTCAATTTTGGGAAGGACTTCCCTCCGACCCAACTGAAGCATGCCAAATGCAGTTTGATAGAATCTTTGAACGTTACGAAACTAATTTGGGCGGCATGAACGCCCTTATTTTAAAGGAAACTGATGAACTTGTTGGTATTTGTGGCCTCTTAGTGCAAACTGTTGATGATTTGGAAGAGTTGGAAATTGGTTATTCCATATTGCCCAAGTATTGGTTGCAGGGCTTCGCCTTTGAAGCTGCCCAAAAGTGTAAACAATTTGCATTTACAAATAACTTTTCGGATTCCTTGATTTCCATCATCCATGTGGAGAATGCTCCCTCCCAAAAAGTGGCTTTAAAAAATGGGATGCATTTGGACAAAACCACTGTGTACAAGGATAATCCTGTCCATATTTTTAGAGTTACCAAAGGATAATTGTAATTTTGAGCGATATTTTCCCTCGCATGAGCCAGCCCAAAAATTACGCAATTCTTACCAACAACACATCCAAGATCCAAGATTTGGTCAAAAAGTTGTTGAACAACAATTCAATAAACGAACTTGAAGCTCTTAAAAATAAAACTGGACTTCTTTTTTCAAGGTCGGAGATTGAGCGATTTATGGATGAAGAAGAACGCCACGATGTTAAAATTTTGACGAGCGACACTAAACAATCCTTAAAAACAATGAGTAGTGGTGAGCAAAAGAAGGCTTTGCTCAATCATTTAATGAATCAAAAGCCCGATTTTTTGGTGCTCATCAACCCTTTTGACAATCTGGATGTGGCTACCCAGGCCAGTTTGAAAGAGCGATTATCTGAAATTTCAAAGTCAAGAATATTGGTACAATTCGCAAGCCGATTGGATGATATCCTTCCTATTATTACCGATTTCTTCAAATTGAATGGGACAGAATTGGAAAAATATGCTTCCCCAGAATCATTTTGGGAAGCGAACAACCAAAAAGTACAGCAATTTACTGGAACAATCCCTGCTCCCATCAACCCCATAAAAGAAGAAAACACTGAATTGGTCAATTTTACCAACGTATCAGTGAGTTTTGATGGCCGACAAGTCCTTAAAAACATTAATTGGTCTGTAAAGCAAGGTGAATTTTGGCAATTGATTGGCCCCAACGGAAGTGGGAAAACTACAATGCTGTCCATAATCACAGGGGATAGTCACAAAGGGTACGGAGAAGATTTGACCCTATTCGGACAAAAGAAAGGTAGTGGTGAAAGTGTTTGGGAACTAAAACAAAAGATAGGCTACTTTACCCCATCGGTGACCGATAAGTTTAGAGGATACCACAGTTTGGAAAATATGATTATCTCGGGGCTTCACGACTCCATTGGGTTATATGTTCTTCCAACGGAAACAGAAAAACGCCTTGCCGGACAATGGTTAAAATTATTGGGGCTTTATGACAAGCGCGACACACATTTTCGCGAGCTTACCCGAGGTGAAAAACGATTGGTGATGACCGCAAGGGCCATGGTAAAACATCCCCCACTCCTTATTTTGGACGAGCCCACTTCTGGCCTGGATGATGAAAGTGCCGCACTCTTTGTGGCGCTGGTCAATAAAATTGCCAAGGAAAGTGATTCAGCTATTCTTTTTGTTTCCCATAGGAAAGAACCAAACCTTGAGCCGCAATTTGTTTTTAAGCTTCAGCCCTCAGAAAATGGTTCAACAGGGGGTATCACGGCCCATTAAACCTAATTTCAATCTACAACTTCATAAAAATAAAAGGCCGTTCCAATAAAATGGAACGGCCTTTTAAGGTGTAATCTAAAACTAATGCTATGCTTTATCAGCAGGAGCAATTTTCTTTTTTAATGAATCGAACATAACGGGTGTTGCAATGAATACCGAAGAATAGGTACCCACAATAACACCAACGATCATAGCGAACATAAACCCTCTTAGGCTTTCACCTCCGAATACGAAGATGGCCAACAATACGATCAAAGTGGTCAATGACGTATTCAAAGTACGGCTCAAAGTACTGTTCAAGGCTTCGTTGATGTTTTCACCAGCCTTCCATCCTTTCAGACCAACAATCTCCCGAATACGGTCGAACACTACCACGGTATCGTTCAAGGAATACCCAATTACCGTCAAGATAGCCGCAATAAAGGCTTGGTCAATTTCCATGTTAAAGGGCATGATGCTTCCGGTAAGGGAGAAGATTCCCAATACAATCATTACATCATGGAAAACCGCAACAACGGCACCCAAAGAAAACTGCCATTTTCTGAATCGCAATAAGATATACAAGAACACAACTGCCAAAGAACCTAAAATAGCCAAGAAGGCGTTCTTTTTAATATCATCGGCGATGGTTGGTCCAACTTTTACCGACTGCAGAATTCCAATTGATTTTTCAGAAGCACCTACCGTGAAATCATCGAAGGAAGTACCATCTGGCAAATATTTTTGCAATGAAGTGTATAGTTTATTCTGAATTTCGGTATCGACTTCAATACCTTCTTCATCCACTTTATACGGTGTGGTGACTTTTATCTGATTGGCATCACCAAATGTTTTTACATTGGTACCACTACCAAACACCTCATTCAATTCTGTTGCAATTTCAGAAGGGCTCACCGCTTTCTCAAAACGAATTTGGTATGAACGTCCCCCCACAAAATCAACGCCTTGTTGGAGCCCGATGGTAAACAAAGAGAAAATACTAACGGCCAACAAAATTCCTGAGATAACATAACTGATCTTGCGCTTTACCAAGAAATCAATGCTCATTTTAGTGAACAGGTTTTTGGTAATTCCAGTAGAGAAATCCAATCGTCTGCCTTTTTTGGCCGTATACGCTTCAATCATCAAACGGGTCACAAAAATGGCGGTGAACAAAGAGGTTACAATACCAATCAATAAGGTTGTGGCAAATCCTTTAATGGGTCCTGAACCAAAAATGAAAAGGATAATCGCCGTTAAACCTGTAGTTATGTTCGCATCCAAAATAGATGATAAAGCGTTCCCAAAACCATCGGCAATAGCTTGGGCCTTTCCTTTTCCACGAATCAATTCTTCTTTTATCCTCTCAAAAATAAGTACGTTGGCATCCACTGACATACCAATAGTCAACACAATACCTGCAATACCAGGAAGCGTCAAAACCGCACCCAAACTGGTCAACACCCCAAAAATCAGAAGAATGTTGAACACCAAAGCAATATCAGCAAATACTCCAGCTCTACCGTAGTAGAAAATCATCCATACCAAAACAAATAGCATAGCAATGACAAAAGACATAAATCCGCTGTCAATAGCTTCTTGACCTAAAGATGGTCCTACTACTTCAGATTGAATGATCTCGGCTGATGCCGGTAATTTACCCGCACGCAATACGTTGGCAATATCTTTGGTTTCGTTTACGGTAAATGTACCTGTAATTTCGGAACGTCCTCCAGAAATAGGCCCAGTGGAAACCCCAGGTGCTGTATATACCTTATTATCCAATACAATGGCAATACCGGTTTGGTTGTTGTAGGCATCACCTGTCAGTTCTTCCCATTCCTTGGCCCCACGTGTGTTCATGGTCATGCTAATGTTTGGTTTGTTGAACTGGTCAAAGGTGTCCTGTGCATCGGAAACCACATCCCCACTGATTCTTGGAACGCCATCCCTGTTGGATTTTAGGGCATACAACTCAACTACTTCAGCATCTTGTGCTGGTCTTTCCCATAAAAATTTGGTGAACTGCACATCGTTGGGCAATAACCGCTTGATTTCTGGCATCCGTAAATACCCACCAATTTCAGCTGTATCGGTTACCAGGGCACGTGCAATGGCATGGCTTCCAGGGTCAGCTGGAATCAATTTCCCCAATAATGGATTAGTCTCAGGAGCCATATCCAAAGAATCCTGCGACACATCAGACAATAGCGAATCAATTTCTGATTCTGGTTTGGAAAGCTCATCTGTTTCTTCAGACTCCGCAGGTTCCAAGATTTCTTTCAACCTTTCGTTGGCGTTCACAAAAAATGTGCTCAACCCTTGACTGCTCTGTGGATAGGTTTCCCAGAATTCCAATTGGGCGGTACTGGACAACAATTCCTGAGCCCGGGCAATATCACGTGCCCCGGGAAGTTCCACCAAAATACGGCCAGAATTCCCTTCTCGCTGAATGTTGGGCTGGGTCACCCCAAAACCATCAATACGTTCACGAAGTACCTCAAATGCAGAAACAATGGACTCATCAATCTTTCTTCTGATGACGGGTTTAACCTCATCATCCGTCATTTGAAAGTTGATATCATCGCTCAATCCTTTGTTGGCAAAGATATCAGGAGAAGCTAATTTGGTATCTCCTTTAATATTGTCAAATGCATCAAAGAACAGCTCCAAGTAGGTAGCATCACTGCTTTTGGAAGCGTTATCGGCATCAGCCAATGCTTTGTTGAAAACGGGGTTTTTGGTATTGTTGGCAAGACCTTTTAAAATATCCTCTACGGAAATCTGAAGGGTAACATTGATCCCTCCCTTAAGGTCAAGACCTTTGTTCAACTCTTTTGTCTTGGCATCTTCATAGCTGGTAAATCCTAAAACGGAGTTATCGCTGATGGAATCTAAATACGATGCCTCTAAAGCTTCACGCTTAGCCACATAATCTTCCTCTGCCTCCGAAATTTGGCTAACTGCGTAAGCCTCAGCATCATTCTCCAACTTACTTGTTATGAAAGTAAAGGATAGCTGATAGATACTCACCAAGCCAAAAAGGATAGCGAAAAGCCTTATTAGTCCTTTATTTTGCATTGATTATTAAATTTTTAGAAGTTTTCTTAAACAGCGTGCAAATATATCATTTCCCATAAGATTTGCCAATAGAAATTGATGGAATTGCAATTATAGTTAACCGATGGGTGTTGAATCAAGAGCCTAGAGGATAGAAAAAAGAGACAAGACAAAAGAAACAAGAACCTAGACGAAAGAGGGTATAGAAAAGATAAGTTCAAACTCAAGCGCAGGTTCCAAGTTCAAATCCATGCTTATTTGTGCCAATTGGTGAAATTCGTGCCAGAAGAGATTCTTCACTCGCTGCACTCATTCAGAATGACAAATACCAAATTATATAAAACAAGTACAAGAATCAAGAGACAAGAGACAAGAGATAAGAGATAAGAGATAAGAGATAGTAACTCAATAACTAAGCAACTGAGTAACCAAACAACTAAGTAACCCAAAACAAAATTGTCATTTCAAACTGAGGGGCAAAAATCTCCAATTGTATTTATGGGATTTCTCGCTTTTCCTTCGACTACGCTCAGGATCCCAGCTCGAAATGACAATTCTAAATTTGGTTCAATCGAATTTAAACGTCAAGCAGACCATTGGTCTTTTTGACCCCGGCAGCACTTTCCTGCATTTTTGCCTTTTCGGCATCGGTCAATTCAATTTCAACAATTTTTTCAATACCGTTTTTACCCAATATCACGGGCACCCCGATACAGATATCATCAAGGTCGTATTCCCCTTCCAAGAAAGTGGAGCATGGGAACATTTTCTTTTGGTCGCAAGCAATGGCCTGTACCAAACCGGATACCGCTGCTCCGGGAGCATACCAAGCACTTGTGCCCAACAATTTGGTTAAGGTAGCACCCCCAACTTTGGTTTCTTCAACCACCCATTGCATTTTTTCTTCGGAAAGAAACTCAGAAACCTTAAGGCTGTTTCGTGTAGCGTGGGCGATCAAAGGTACCATTCCGGTATCGCTGTGTCCTCCGATAACCATTCCGTCCACATCAGAGATGGGTGCACCCAAAGCTTCTGCCAATCTGTATTTAAAACGGGCGCTGTCCAAAGCACCACCCATTCCTATAATTTTATTCTTTGGCAAACCAGTAGCCTTGTGCACCAAATAGGTCATGGTATCCATAGGGTTGCTCACTACAATGATGATTGCATTTGGAGAATGCTCCAAAAGATTGGTAGCAACAGTTTTTACAATTCCTGCATTAATACCTATAAGTTCCTCTCGCGTCATTCCCGGCTTACGTGGAATTCCCGAAGTGATTACCGCAATGTCGCTATTGGCTGTTTTTGAATAATCGTTGGTGCTTCCTGTGATTTTGGTATCAAAACCATTTAAGGAGGCCGTTTGCATCAAATCCATGGCCTTTCCTTCGGCGTATCCTTCCTTTATATCCAACAAAACAACTTCTGCTGCAAAATCCTTTATTGCTATATACTCTGCACAGCTTGCTCCTACTGCGCCTGCTCCAACTACGGTAACTTTCATTTTTATGAGTTTAAATTTTAATCGCTCAAAAATAAGGCATTTAGGTCAGAAAAATGCTGACTTTTACCAGTTTTCAACAAGGATTTTGACCCTTAACACAATTGTATGAAGGCCATAGACCTGTTAACAAAATGAGCTATTCATCGAAGAATTTGATTTCAATGAAATCTTTTGCAATGCTTTAGCAATAATTTCTTACAAACTTACGTTCTATTAGTCCCAAATTAAACCTACTTGACCTATGAAAAAGCTCTTTTCATTGTTGTCCATTATTGTTATAATTGCGGTAAGCAATTGTAGCCGTGTTCCCGAAAATAACGATCCTATTTTGGGCATCTGGACCAAAACCGAATCTTCAATAGATGGCAAAGGTGCCGATTCAACTCGGGAGGAATGGATTTTCAACGATGTTTATTTGGGCAGATACCAAAAATATTCAAACTCCAAACTAGTTTTTTATACTGATTTTAAGTGGTCCGAAACAAAAGGAACCTATACCATTATCTATGGTGACCCCCAAGTTGAGGATATCACCGTTAGTTTAAAACAAAATGGTGACCCTGAAATTTTAGCCCTGGAGAACGGTTCGGTCTTCGCCACCAGGGAATAGACAGGAAGACTACTTATATGAAAATAGAAGGCCCCAACAATTGTTGGGGCCTTTTTAATGGTTGGTCAATTGATTTGGTATTATCTAAATCCGAAGTTGAGACCAAAAGTAAAGGTGCTAAACTCTGAAAAATTATAGTCTGCATTAATCCTAAAAAAGCCAAGTTTTATTTTGGTTCCCAAATTGGCTGTTACGCCACTTGCTTTTTTAGAAACACTAAAAGGATCGGTATATGTAGTTTGAAAAGGTCCCGAGGTAACCTCATAGGTCCCCAATACATCTATGTCTGATTTACCTGTAATATACCCCAGTCCACCATAAAAATTAATGACAGGAATATTTCGAGTAGATACCACCGCGCTAAAATTCCATGTCTTGAAGTTGGCATCAATACGCTGGTCACTTCCATTAATCAATTCTGTGTCCGTAAAATCATATTCGCCGGTAAGACCCGTATACCCAATAACCGCAGAAATGGCTACGGGCAACAATTTATCCGCTGGCAACATTTTAGTAAAATCATATTGAAGACCAGCTCCAAAAAGCCCAATTTTGGCATCATCGTCGAATTTTATCTTGGGCAAAAAGCGAGCTTTCACCTCTAGGCCCTTCACCAATCCCACACTTCCCTGAATGTATCCAGAGGGAATAAAGTTGAAATTCTCGGAAGCTAATCCGGAAGGGAGTTCAAACTCTTCCCTAAAGAGTCCATTCTCATCTTCCACAAAAACCTCTATGCCTTCAATATCTCCCAATGCCGTTGAAACGGGTCTGGCTTGACCTGGATTGATTACAAAATCCAAATTTTCATAGTCATTGGGGTCTAAAACAAAGGCCTTTTTATCATCTTTGTTCTTAAACCCGGTCATATTTCCCACAATGGATATTTCAAAGCCACCTAAAGGCTTGGCATCGGCGGTATTGTACCATCCATTGGAGATGCTATAAATTGTTGCTTCGGAAACGGGAGCCAAGTACGAGTTGGAAAAACGTTCGGCATCGTTTACACCAGAAAGAAAGAGGTTATTTAAATCTTGTGCTTTAGAAAAGGTCACCGTGGCAAGGGCAACCCACAAAAGGATTTTTTTCATTTTGTAAAATTTTTCCTAAAACTAAAAAACTCGCCCTGTAAGAGCGAGTTTTTGTTGTGAAACAACCGTTATCTATACATCTATGTTGGCATAGACGGCATTTTTCTCGATAAATTCACGTCTTGGCGGTACTTCATCGCCCATGAGCATGGAGAAGATTCGGTCTGATTCGGTTGCATTATCAATGCTTACTTGGCGTAAGGTCCTAAATTCTGGGTTCATTGTAGTATCCCAGAGTTGTTCCGCGTTCATCTCACCGAGACCTTTATACCGTTGAATGCTTGCACCACCGTTCATCTCTTTCATGATAGCATCCCGTTCCTTATCGTTCCACGCATAACGTTTTTTGGAACCTTTCTTCAATAAATATAAGGGTGGCGTAGCGATATAAACGTGACCGCCCTCTATCAATTCCCTCATATAACGGAAGAAGAAAGTCAAAATCAAGGTTTCAATGTGACTACCATCCACATCGGCATCACACATGATTACCACTTTATGATAGCGCAGCTTGTCTAAATTCAAGGCCTTGCTGTCTTCCTCTGTTCCGATGGTAACACCCAATGCGGTATAAATGTTTTTGATTTCTTCATTCTCAAAAACCTTATGCTGCATGGCTTTTTCCACATTCAAAATTTTACCACGTAGTGGTAGAATCGCCTGAAAGTTTCTGTCACGACCTTGTTTTGCTGTACCACCCGCGGAATCCCCCTCAACCAAGAACACTTCACATTTGGTTGGATCTTGTTCAGAGCAATCTGATAGTTTTCCAGGCAATCCCCCAACACTCATTGGGTTTTTACGCTGAACCATTTCACGTGCCTTGGCTGCAGCATGTCTGGCTTGGGCTGCCAATTTTACTTTTTCTACGATTTGTTTGGCGTCATCTGGATGTTCCTCCAAATAATCGGTCAACATTTCGGATACCGCTTGGCTTACGGCACTGGTCACCTCTCGGTTTCCCAATTTGGTCTTAGTCTGACCTTCAAACTGGGGTTCGGCTACTTTAACGGATACGATGGCCGTAAGTCCTTCCCTAAAATCATCCCCAGAGATTTCAAACTTCACCTTATCCAACATGCCTGAGTTGTCGGCGTACTTTTTTAAGGTAGTGGTCAACCCCCTTCTAAATCCTGAGAGGTGTGTTCCCCCTTCATGGGTATTGATGTTGTTCACATAGGAGTGAAGATTTTCGGTATATCCGGTATTGTAGACCATGGCCACTTCCACTGGAATGCCGTTTTTCTCCCCTTCCATGGAAATTACACTCTGAATCAAAGGCTCTCGCGTACCATCCAAAAAGCGAATGAATTCTTTTAAACCTTCATCGGAATGAAAAGTTTCTGAAATAAATTCTCCCTTATCGTCCTTGTGGCGTTTATCAGTAAGGGTTATCGTAACACCTTTGTTCAAAAAGGAAAGCTCTCGCATCCTATTGGCCAAAGTCTCATAGCTATATTCAATAGTTTGGGTGAATATAGTGTCGTCTGGCATAAAAGTGACCACTGTACCGGTTTCCTTACTCTCACCAACACTTTTTACCGGATAAAGGGTTTTTCCCCTTTCATATTCCTGTTCCCATATTTTTCCATCTCTATAAACCGTGGCTTTCAGATGGCTGGAAAGTGCATTTACACAGGAAACCCCAACACCGTGAAGTCCACCAGAAACTTTATACGAATCCTTATCAAATTTACCTCCTGCACCAATTTTGGTCATGACCACTTCCAGAGCGGAAACGCCTTCTTTTTTGTGAAGGTCTACGGGAATTCCACGTCCATTATCTTTTGTGGTGATGGAGTTGTCCTCATTGATAATGACCTGAATGGAATCACAGTAGCCTCCCATGGCCTCATCAATGGAGTTATCCACTACTTCATATACCAAATGGTGAAGTCCACGCACCCCAACATCCCCAATGTACATGGAAGGTCTCATACGCACGTGTTCCATGCCTTCGAGGGCCTGGATACTGTCCGCTGAGTACATTTTCTTGTTAGCTTCTTCGCTCATATATTCTTCGTATTTGCCTTGAATTTTTCAAATCTTACAAATATAAAGAATACCCCTCTAAATTAGGTCGTTGAAGCCTCTTGGAGACCCTAAGTTATCAACAAAAACCTGTGGAAAACAGTGCATTTTTAGCATGCATTGCACAACTATCGATGAAATACAAAAAGCCCCTTGTGCAAGGGGCTTTTCCGACTAATTGAAAATGAAACAAAACAGCATCTTCTCACTACATTTTCGTATGATGGGTTGGTTATTTTATGTAGGCATCAGAATGCACCTTGGCCACCGCCCTTCCAGATGGGTCGTTCATGTTTTTAAAGGCTTCATCCCACTCTAAAGCTATCTTGGTACTGCACGCTACGGAAGGCTCTTGAGGAACACTCAATGCAGCGGCATCTGATGGGAAGTGGCTTTCAAAAATGGAACGGTAGTAGTACTCCTCCTTGGACGTTGGTGTTTGGATTGGAAACTTGAAATGTGCATTTTCCAATTGCTCATCGGTAATTTCTTCGGCCACTAGTGCTTTTAAGGTATCTATCCAACTGTATCCAACTCCATCGGAAAACTGTTCCTTTTGTCTCCAAGCCACGCTTTCGGGCAAATAGGATTCAAAAGCTTTTCGTACTACCCACTTTTCCATGCGTTCCCCGTTGATCATCTTATCTTTTGGGTTGATGCTCATGGCTACATCCATAAATTCTTTGTCCAAAAATGGAACACGACCTTCAATACCCCAAGATGCCAAGGATTTGTTCGCACGAAGACAATCGTACATGTGCAATTTGGTCAGTTTACGAACCGTCTCTTCATGGAAGTCCTTTGGGCTTGGCGCTTTGTGGAAGTACAAATATCCACCGAACAACTCATCGGCTCCTTCTCCTGAAAGGACCATTTTTATCCCCATGGATTTAATGACCCTTGCCATGAGATACATGGGCGTAGAAGCCCTGATAGTAGTAATATCGTAGGTTTCCAAGTTATAGATGACATCTTTGATGGCATCCAAACCTTCTTGGATGGTAAATTTTATTTCATGGTGAACGGTACCGATGTGGTCTGCCACTTTTTGTGCCGCAGCCAAATCCGGAGAACCTTCCAATCCCACCGAAAAAGAGTGCAACTGAGGCCACCAGGCATCAGCAGTATCACCAGATTCTATTCGTTTTTGGGAGTATCTTTTTGCAATGGCAGAGGTTACGGATGAATCCAATCCGCCCGACAACAACACGCCGTAAGGCACATCGGACATCAATTGGCGGTGGACAGCTGCTTCCAAAGCATCTTTAATGGCCTGAATACTGGTCTCGTTTTCCTTTACGGCGTCGTATTCCATCCAATCCCTGTTGTACCACCTTACAAACTCACCGGTTGAGCTATGTAGATAGTGTCCCGGAGGGAATAGCTCTATTTTGGAACAGGTGCCTTCCAAAGCTTTCAACTCCGAGGCAACATAGAACGTTCCGTTTTTGTCCCAGCCGATATACAATGGAATAATCCCCATATGGTCACGAGCGATGAAATATTCATCTTTTTCACTATCGTAGATGGCAAAACCGAAAATTCCGTTCATTTCATCCACAAACTCAGGTCCCTTTTCTTGATAGAGGGCCAAAATCACCTCACAGTCAGATTGGGTTTGGAAATCATATTTTCCTTCAAACTGCTTTCTGAGTTCTTGGTGGTTATATATTTCACCATTGGCAGCCAATACCAGTTTGCCATCAGCACTGAACAAGGGCTGTTTTCCTGAGGCAGGATCAACAATAGCCAATCTTTCATGGGCCAAAATGGCCTTATCGTCTGCATAAATTCCGCTCCAATCTGGACCTCTGTGCCTAACCTTCTTGGACATTTCCAGTAATTGGGGGCGTAACACTTCCGTGCTTTCCTTCACATCAAACGCGCATACAATTCCACACATATCAAAATATATTTATAACAATTTTGATGCAAATATTGACCTTATTGTTTTTAAATAAAAGCTTAAAATTAATTTTAGTTATAAATTGAAATATTAAAATGTTTTTATATATCACACTGTAATTGAATCATGGAACAACAGCTTGAAATTAATTGTTTTGTAAGGTTCTTAAATTTTAACGTCTTTTTATAAAAACACCATTTAATTACATCCTAGTTTTGGAAACAACTAAAATCACAATCATGAAGAATGTATTCTTATTCACTTTTTTAACCCTTGCTATGGTTTTCACCACTGAAGCCACAGCACAGAAATTCAGTGGTTTGGACAAAAGTCCAGCTGATATTGCCTATTACCCCTCCAGTTCAAGGGAAACAGACAAAGCCGCCCGAATTATTTATAGCCGTCCGCAATTGAAGGGACGTAGTTTGGATGAACTGGCCCCAAAAGGAAAAGTTTGGAGAACTGGAGCCAATGAGGCCACCGAAATCACTTTTTACAAAGACGCTACCGTAGGTGGCAAAGCTGTTAAAGCAGGTACGTATTCCTTGTTCACCATTCCCGGGGATGATGAATGGACCGTTATTTTGAACAGCAATTTGCACCAATGGGGTGCTTATTCCTATGACAGTGCTGCGGATGTGGCTCGCGTTACTGCAGAAGCCAGTACAGATAGTGAAGAGCTGGAAGCGTTTTCCATTGCCTTTGATGATAATGGCGATATGGTCATGGGATGGGGTACCGCAAGAGCTACCTTACCGATGAGCTTCTAAGAAAAGAATTTTTACATTATATAAAAGCGGGCCTTGTGTCCGCTTTTTTATTGTTCATCAATTCCGAAATATTCAACCCCGTTCTCTTTGGACTTTTTTAAATAGCGTTCGATTATCTCTTCTTCATGTGGCGCAATTCTTAACCCGGCAAGAAAACTCACATTCTCTTCTGTTTTGTGATCTAAAATATAGACTCCATCTCCTTCACTTATCGCCATATTCACATCCATCTCTTTACCTACTGAAACTGTATCTGAATCGAGATTATAAGCATAGTAAATATGGTAATCATTCCACCAAGGGCCAATAATAGGTGTTTTGGTTCTTTTGGTAACAATTCCTGGCACCATTGAAAAGTCTTCGGGGTCGTAATCCTCGTACTTTGGTTCTGCTTCACTTTTGCAATTAGAAAACATCAGCAAAAGAAACACGCCAGATAAAATTTTAAAAAATAAAGCCTTGAATAGATTCTTCACTTTGTTCAGAATGACATTTCGTTGTCATTTCATCTGTTTCCCTCCCACAAAAACTTGCTCGGCTTTTAAGTTGGGCACACTGTCTATGGGCATGGTCATGATGTCGTCACTTAAAATGACAAAATCCGCAAATTTACCGGGCTCGATACTTCCTTTTTCGTTCTCTTCAAAATTGGAATAGGCCGCCCAAATCGTCATTCCCTTTAAGGTTTCTTCTCTGGAAAGCGCATTTTCCATTTGATACCCACCCTCTGGATAGTTCTCCAAATCTTGACGTGCCACCGCAGCGTAAAAAGTCAAAAATGGACTCACTTGCTCCACCGGAAAATCGGTTCCCAATGCCACAAGACCTGCTTTGTCCAATAAATTTTTAAAGGCATAAGCCCCTTTTACGCGCTCTGAGCCCAAGCGGTCTTCAGCCCAATACATATCACTGGTGGCATGGGTAGGTTGAATGGAGGGAATTATTCCTTTCTCGAAATAATCAAAATCAGGTTGTGAAATGACCTGTGCATGTTCCACTTTCCAACGGCGATCTTCTTTTCCTTCCAAGGCTTTTTCATAAGCTCGTAATACCACCACATTGGCAGAATCTCCAATAGCATGGGTGTTCATTTGATAGTCTGAAGCTGCAATACGTTCTGCCAACGCCCCTATTTCATCCACAGGAGTGACCATGGCACCAAAATGGCCAGGTTGGTCAGAATACGGCTCCCGCAATGCTGCTCCTCTGGACCCCAGAGCACCATCACCATAGACTTTTATGGAGCGGACATTCAACCTATCTGTCTTGATAATACCCTTGTCGAGGAAGTAATCAAGATTTTCGGGGTAATTGGCCACCATGGCGTATACCCTTATAGACAGTTCTTCCTCTTGTTGTAAGCTATCAATCAGTTCGATGGTTTCCCTGCCCAAACCGGCATCATTCACCGTGGTCAAGCCGTAATCCAGGCATAGCTTTTCAGCATCCTTTAGCGCCTGAATCTGGGTTTCTCTACTCGGCTCGGGCATCACGGCATTAATCATCCTCATTGGGCCATCTATCAATACTCCAGTAATATTGGTGTCTTCATCCAATACAATTTCACCTCCTTCCACAAATGTATATTCCGTAATTCCAGCCAAATTAAGTGCCGCTTGATTAACCAGATAGGCATGGCCATCAATACGTTCCAAGACCACAGGTGTGTCCGGAAAAAGTTCATCTAGTTTGAACCTAGTGGGGAATTCTTTAACTTCCCAATCATTTTGGTCCCAACCACTACCCATGATAAAATTGGAGGGACGTTCTTTTTGAAAAGCCACCACTTTCTCCAAAATCTCATCGAAACTGGTAGTTCCCACCAAATCCACCACTTGTTGGTTCTGCCCCAAACCATAAAAATGACAGTGGGCATCTATTAAACCGGGCACAATGGTCTTCCCTTTGGCATCCAGTTCTTCTTTGGCAGTGTATTTTTTATGAATGTCCGCCGTTTCTGCAACGGCCACAAATTTTCCATCTTTTATAGCCACACAACAGGCCTTGGAAAAATCTTTATCCACTGTGTAGATATTGGCATTGTATACAATCAGGTCCACTTCTTCTTTGGAAGTACAAGCAAAAAAGAACGCAATGGAACAAAAGAGAAGAAACTTTTTCATGGAGAGCTGGTTTCCTCAAAAATAGAAAATGCAAGTGAATACGCAACCTATTGATCTACAAACTCCGTCATTACAAACTCCACCCTACGATTTTTTCGTCGGGCCTGATCGGTTTGGGCACTGTCCAGAGGTACTTTGTCCCCATACCCTTTTGAGGTGATACGATTTTTCTCCAGCCCCAGATTCATAAGGTATTTGGCCACGGCATTGGCCCTTTCCCGAGAAAGTACATCATTGTATTCATCAGAACCTAAATCATCTGTGTGGCCGCTGATGGAAACTTTTAAGTTAGGGTTTTTCTTGAGGTAATCAAATACATCCTTAAGGCTTTGCTTGGCCTTGGGCTGTAAATCAAATCGGTCAAAATTAAAATTTACATGATCCAACACATACACCTCATTGGGCTTGTACTCAGGCCCCAAATAAGAAAGGGAGATGTCATCAATATAGTAGTAGGAATAGCCTTCCGCCCGAGGTGATGGATCTTTGAAATCCTTATAGTGGGTT
>JAUIBH010000131.1 GCA_030427985.1 Bacteroidia bacterium
AGGAATTTCCTATCTATTACTATTTGGAATGACCATGCCATTAAAGCATTGGGCGGATATCCCAGAACCTAACAAGGTTGTTGGCTATGCCCACGGTTTTCTTTTCATTGCTTATGTGGTAGTGGCTGCTGTATTTTGTTGGGAACGCAAATGGAGCATCAAAAGATTCATCATTCTCTTTGTGGCTTCACTTTTACCCTTTGGAACGTTTTATGCGGATAAGAAATATTTGAGTTCCCTAGCCTAAAAAGCTTTGGATGGCCAAATCATAGCTCTGTAGTCCAAAGCCTAAAATAACGCCTTTGGCCACTGGGGATATGTACGAAACGTGCCGATACTCTTCCCGTTGATGGGTGTTTGAAATATGTACTTCGATAACAGGCGTGGTTACGGCTTTTATAGCATCCCCAATACCTACCGAAGTATGCGTATAGGCGGCGGCGTTGAGGATAATGCCACCATAATCAAAACCAACTTCTTGAATCTTTTGGATAAGCTCCCCTTCTATATTGGATTGAAAGTATTCCAATTCCACTTCAGGGAATTTTTGCTTCAATTTTTTGAAGTATTCTTCAAAAGTGGTATTTCCGTACACTTCAGGTTCCCGTTTGCCCAACAGATTTAAATTGGGTCCGTTGATGATCATTAGTTTCATGGGGCTAAAAATACAACAAAAAGAAAAGGGCGGTATATCCCGCCCCAACTATCATAATTTCTTTTGAATCAGAATCAATTAAAAGCAAACTGAAGGCCAAAAGCAAAGGCACCAATTTCATTTTCTGCATCTTCACTCAACATAATGGCAGGTCTCCAGTCAAAATTAAGCACAATGGGCACCCCATCTATCTTAAAATCAAGACCTAAATGCGGACGAAGGGCAAAAACGTTTGCTCCACCATCAAATAAATATATACTAGGCCCTGCCCCAGCATACCATCGGAAACCACTGCCCGGTGCAAACTTTTTGTGATAGGAATACAAAGCTGTGATCCCAGTAATTCCATCCTCAAAACCCAAATCTGCCTGCCCTACATGATGATCCGTAAAAAAGAATTTTCCCTTGACACCTATAAGGGTAGCTTCACCAATGGATTCAACACCCAATCCGAGTGCAGCCTTGTAGTTGGTTTGGGCCTTAAGAGATACGGAACACAGAAGAACAAGCATAAAAACAAATAGTAATTTTTTCATTTCTAAGTATTTATTGGTTAATATTCATGATCTAAAACTGCTTTTAGGATTTGGGGTTATGAACAGTTTATTTTATTTACTCATATTTCAAATTTTATATTCCAGATATTATTTTTTACTCCACGGCCTTGGGTTCTTCGTTAGAACAAAAACAAAATTCCCAAGGTTGCGATTGAAAAACTCCCATCATTACTAATATTGACATAGGAGACGTTCAATTCCGTATTTCCGGTAATGTTGTAACCAATTATGGGCCTTAGGTAAAACCCTCCCTCGTTGCCTTCATTTATTCCAACGGCGTAACCCACATCGGCCCCAAACTTAAAATCGTAGGTTGGGTACAACCGAATAGAAGCTGCTGCTGGTAAAAATTGAAAGTCCTCAAACTCAGTTTCAAAACTACCCCCAACTCCGGAAATGGTTGTAGTGTCCCCAAAAGCATTGATAAACCCGGTTGCGAAACCTACATCCAACAGTTCGGAGGCGCCAATATGGTAGGCCAAATCCAAACCCAGACTAAAACTGGAAAAATCTCCGGCATCTCCTACAGGAAGACCTGCATTTAAACCGGCTTTAAAATTGGTGCGGTCCACATATTGGGCCGTTGACGAAAAACTGATTGTAACCATTGCGATGACCACAAATAAAATTGTCTTGTTCATATTTGTTAAAATTTGCTAAACACTTAAACGGGTCAACAATGGATATAGTATTAGCAAATATTAAAAACCTGTTTTCAAACAAGTGACGAATGTATTCAAACCCTTCTTTCATTTCCGTTGCAAATTGACCAAAAAGCCATATCAGTTGACCAATCGGCAAAAAAGGGCAAAGCATTCAAAAATTATTGTCGCTATCTTTAAACCATGAACTGGAATCAAGCCTTGCAGGATTATAAAAACTATCTGAAAATTGAACGGGGACTCAGTTCAAATTCCATTTCCAATTATGGCTTGGACCTTCAAAAATTGATGGATTACCTTAGTGAGCACAACATTAATGAATCCCCAATCCAAATTGATCAGGAAACCGTACAGCAGTTCATTTATGAGGTGGCCAAAACCGTTAATCCAAGGTCGCAGGCCCGTATTATTTCGGGCTTGAAAGGTTTTTTTAATTATTTGGTCTTTGAGGATTATCGTTCTGACAATCCTATGGATTTGATAGAAACCCCAAAAATTGGGAGAAAGTTGCCAGACACCTTATCCATTGAAGAAATAAACGAACTTATCTCCGCCATAGACCTTTCCAAACCGGAGGGCGAACGCAACCGAGCCATTTTAGAAACTTTGTACGGCTGCGGACTTCGCGTATCGGAACTGGTGAACTTAAAACTTTCCGACCTCTATTTTGATGAGGATTTTATAAAGGTCACAGGGAAGGGGAACAAGCAACGGTTTGTGCCCATCAGTACCATCAACCAAAAATACATCAACATTTATAGAAATGAGGTTCGGGTACATCTGCCCATTCAAAAGGAGCACGAGGATTTTGTTTTTTTAAACCGAAGGGGAAAACAGCTCACCCGCGCCATGATTTTTACCATCATCAAACGATTGGCAGAGTACATCGGGTTGAAAAAAAATATAAGCCCCCATACCTTCCGGCATTCCTTTGCCACCCATCTTTTGGAAAATGGAGCAGATTTACGTGCCATTCAACAAATGCTTGGGCATGAAAGCATTACCACCACTGAAGTGTATATGCATGTGAACCGCAAGCATTTGGCAATGGTCTTGAACGAATATCATCCAAGAAAATAGGTTCTTAAGGTGGATTTCCCCTAGTAGGTTAACTACCCTTTTTTAATTGATTTTTCAGCTCTTGATTCTGTTTTTTATAGGGGCGAATAATCAATCGTGCTTCTCGATCAAACCGAATGTAATTATACACCCAATTGATGAACACCACTACCCTATTTCTAAAGCCAATTAAAAAATATAGGTGCACAAACATCCACACAAACCACGCAAACACCCCTTGGAATTTAAACCTTTTCATATCCACCACAGCCTTGTTCCGGCCAACAGTGGCCATGCTCCCTTTGTCTTTGTATACAAAAGGTTTCATAGGCTGGCCCTCTACCAATCGGACCAAATTATCCCCAAGGCTTCTCCCCTGTTGAATGGCAGGTTGCGCCATCATGGGATGCCCATGCGGAAAGGCTTCTGTTTCCATTTGGGCCACATCGCCAATGGCAAAAATTTCTGAGAATCCTTCTACTTGATGGAACCTATTCACCCGTAAACGATTGCCCCTGCACAAAAAATCTTTGGCATCCAACCCTTTAATTGAAACCGCTTGCACCCCAGCGGCCCATACCAATGTTGCCGTTTCAAACTTTGTATCGGTATCTGTGGTAACATGATTGCCATCATAGTCCATGACCCTAATGTTCTTCCAGACATTCACCCCCAAGCCTTCCAAAAAACGTTCGGCCTTTTCAGAAGCCACTTCACTCATCGCGGGAAGGATTCGGTCACCGCCTTGCACTAGATTTATCTGGGCCCTTCGGGTATCCAAATCAGGATAATCTTTGGGCAAAATTCCTTTTTTGATTTCTGCCAAAGCACCGGCCAATTCCACACCGGTGGGACCTCCACCCACAATCACAAAGCTCATGAGCGCATCACGTTCATGAAGGTCATCGGTAAGGAGAGCCTGTTCAAAATTTTCTAAAATAAGGCTGCGTAGATTTAAGGATTGGGGAATGGTCTTCATGGCCATGCCCTTGGTCTCAATATTCTTGTTTCCAAAGAAATTGGTTTCCGAGCCAGCTGCAACGACCAAGTAATCATACCTGATTTCACCGATATTGGTCTTTACTTCTTTGGTTTTGGTATCAACGCCCTCTACTTTGGCCAATCTGAAGAAAAAATTGGGATAGCCCTGAAGCACTTTTCTAATGGGGTAGGCTATGGAATCCGGCTCCAATCCACCTGTAGAAACTTGATATAACAACGGTTGAAAGTTGTGATAGTTATGCTTGTCCAGAAGCACAACTTGCATTTCCTTTTTACTGAGTTTTTTAGCTAAGGCGATTCCTCCAAAACCACCTCCAATAATCACTACCCGGGGGTAGCTTGATTGCGGAATATTCATGGTCGACATGTCCACAAAATTAAGCATTCCCCTGCTGGCATTGCCATTTTAAGATGGGTTTTTTAGTATATTTAGCACCTGACTCAAAACTCCATACGATGAAAAAAATTCTCCCCATCGGTATTGCACTGCTACTTTCCGCAACTACCATGTTTTCCCAAAAAGATGAAGAAAAAGTACTTAACGACTTAACTTCCAAAACACAGAAATATGGCGACATTGCCCATGAGATTTGGGAACTTGCCGAAATGGGTTATCTCGAAGAAAAAAGTTCTGCGCTTTTGCAGAAAACCCTTTCTGATGCGGGCTTTACCATTGAAAAAGGTATAGCAGGAATTCCCACTGCATTTAAGGCCGAATACGGGTCGGGTTCTCCTGTCATTGCTATTTTAGGGGAGTATGATGCACTTCCCGGATTGTCCCAACAAGCTGTTCCCGAGAAGAAATCGGCCGATAAGGCTGCAGGACATGCGTGTGGACATCATCTTTTCGGTACTGCTTCAACTGCAGCGGCCATTGCTGTGAAGGACTGGCTGACTTCAAACAAAATACAAGGAACCATTCGTTTTTATGGTTGCCCCGCCGAAGAGGGTGGTTCAGGAAAAGTTTATATGGTCCGTGAAGGTGTTTTTAACGATGTTGATGCAGCATTGCATTGGCATCCTGGAGCACAAAATGCTGCAAGTGCAGGTGCCGCTTTGGCCAATAAATCTGCCAAATTTCGTTTTCACGGAGTGTCGGCACATGCTGCTGGAGCGCCAGAGCGAGGGCGCTCTGCCTTGGATGGCGTTGAAGCAATGAACGCCATGGTCAACATGATGCGTGAACACATCCCACAAGATGCCAGAATCCATTATGTGATTACCGATGGAGGGAAAGCGCCTAACGTGGTTCCGGATTTTGCTGAAGTATACTACTATTCAAGACACGGAAAAAGAGATGTGGTCATCGATATTTTTGATCGCATCGTAAAAGCGGCAGAAGGTGCTGCTTTGGGAACAGGAACCACCATGGATTACGAAATGATCGGGGGAACCCATGAACTTTTACCCAACCTGACGCTTCAAAAAATCATGTATGATAACTTAACGAAAGTGGGTGGGGTTACCTATACCGACGAAGAAAAAGCTTTCGCCGAAAAAATATCCGAAACTCTGGGTGCAAAATCCTTGGACATGGCCACTGCTGAAAACATTCAACCCTACAAAGAAGAAGCCAGAGCCTACGGCTCCACCGATGTTGGCGATGTAAGCTACACCGTACCCACTGCAGGTTTAGGAACAGCAACTTGGGTTCCCGGTACACCCGCCCATAGTTGGCAAGCTGTTGCTGCAGGAGGGACCTCCATTGGCACAAAGGGAATGATGGTGGCTGCCAAGACCCTGACCCTTACCGCTATGGATATTTTTAAAGATCCAGAAACTGTAAAAGCGGCAAAAGCAGAACTGGAAGAACGAAGAGGTGCAGATTTCAAATACATTCCTTTGTTGGGCAATAGACCACCGGCCTTGGATTATCGCAAATAAGGTTTTTTGGTGGGTATTGTAACAAAAATCATTTTGTAGCTACCTATAAAGCAAACTACTTACCAACCGTTGAACAAAGAACTGGAACATCGTTTTGTTACCGAGCTTGAGAACAATCAGAATATTGTTCACAAGGT
>JAUIBH010000132.1 GCA_030427985.1 Bacteroidia bacterium
CATCTTTTCGTTCTCCCCCGTGCATAATTCCAAGGACGGCACCTACCAGGAATTCATCAACAGGTTTGGCGGAGGTCAGAAGTACATCTCTTAAATAACATAATTCTGCAAGGGTACGATGATGGTATATCAAATGAATATCATCAGATTGGGCCTGCGCCTCAGGAAGAAATAGCGCAAAGTCATAATCCTGCTCCAACTCATCAATTCGGGAAAGGATTTCCACTTTATTCAAACAGTGGGACTTGGCCTTGCTCAATGCCAAGGCGATTGGATTCAGGTCAGACCCAAACGAATTTCTTTTCAATAGACGACTTTCCAATGTAGTTGTGCCCCTTCCCACAAAGGGATCCATTACCCAATCATTTTCATCCGTAAAAAATTTAATGAAATAGCGGGCAAGAGAGGGAGGAAAAGCCCCCAAGTAAGAACATAGCGAGTGCATTGGGTCTGCATCGCTTTTATCGGCCCATGGTGTGATTTTTATTGGCTCCTCAATCATACCTCGGCGGTTTCATGTTCAACACTCTCAATTATAATCATTTCAAAGAAATCGTTAATCATACCACAAACGGTCTCGCTTGCATTCCTGAGTTGGGATTCCTTCATTTTTGAATAGGACTCAGTGGGAATTTCCCCATCATCTTCCGAAAGGATTTGCTCAGGTCCATTCTTGTCCAATACAAAGGCATAGAATGAGATATGTTCCAGATACTTGTTTTTTATGTTCTGCACGGCCTCGTCATTTTTACGCTGTGCCCTTGTTACCAATTTATTCAGGTTTTTGTTTTCCTCGGAAACCCAAATGATAATTTCGTCCTGATCACTCTCAACACCGGCAACGCTATATTCGTCCCAATGGTTGTCTAAGTAATAAAGATGGTCCTTTCCGACATAATCTACACGTATATTTGGGGATTTGTTCTTTCCGTCTTTCTCGGAATCCGAATCTTCTGGACTTTCCACTATTTGTATCTCTATTGAGGATGTTAGTGATTTTTGTCCAGGCGGCCTAAGTTCCAGCGATATTTCTCCAACTTCCCCGAATTCAGCTTCCTGGTTGGTCTTGAAGTAAGCAATGCCATAGCCGTTGTTCACGCGTGCCGTCCCGGTAAATGACCCCAAAGATTGTGGCTCTATGAAAGCCACAAAGGTTTCGGCCCTGGCGAAATAATTGGGGTGTGCGTCCGTTTTGAACTTTACTGAAAACGTCTTGTTTTGATAAACCTCCTTTGGGGAAGGGCTAGTAATCTCAAAGAATGTTGGGGGATCTTCAAAGGGAATTTCAGGGAGTTTGGCAGTTGAGGAATGCTCACCTATGGATGTAGTGGTAACCGAGGTGCCGCTTCCCGAGCTCTGCAAATACGTGTTGATTCTTCTGGCCAATCTTTTTTTCAGTTTATCCAGTACCTGGGTATCCTCCTTGGTGAAGTATCTTTTCTTCCGCTCTTTGTCCAAACGCTTAAGTTCGTCATCAGCGTCCAACGTATCCACGGTGAGCTTGGTAAGTTCGTCAACTATGGAGGTAGCCTTCAAAGACTCTCTGGTGCTGCTGAAGAGCTGGCGTTTCGAATCATTGTCCAAATAGTCTGCTTCGATGTGGACTATCAAGTATCTATCCAAATAGGGTAACTTCAAATCGTTCTTTATCAACCTATTGCTCAGTGTGCCCTGCTTTTGACCATTGAAAGTGATGATAATGGGATTTGAAATGCTCGCATAGTGTTTGATTCGCTCCCTGGGATCTTGTCCCAATGTATTCAGTACCCACCAATAGATGGTTACTTTGCCATTTTTAAAGGTAAGGCTCGCTTCATTGCGATATTCCAGATTTTCATTGTAGGTGAGCAATCGGTTGTTGCCTGTCACCTTCCGGTTTTCACTACGACCGTTTCTCCTATCAGAAATTGTAAATGGTATTATTGGGTCGAACAAGTAGTTGTGGGCGAGATACCAAAGTGAATTGGAAGGCGTTGTAATTTTCCCTTTATACCTCCCAAGGTCCATCATGATATGTCTGACCAATGTACCGGGTTCGAACAATTCATCATCCACTTCAAGTGTGAAGGGTTGTCCAGTGGATTTTTCCACCATATATTCGTACCATTCATGTTTATCCTTATCGACATCGCCCTGATTGATACGGACTATGGTAAAGGCAATCTTCCTTTTTTTCCTTTTGTCTTCTTGAAAAAACGGTTTGGAAATTATGATTGTCAAGTTGTTATAGGCCAAAGCTGTGGACCCTCCTTGGCCAAACGCACCCATTAAGTGTAATTTCCCAATTTTGTTGTTCCCGTTAAGGTCGAGAATGGTAGTGGAGAATTGTTCGGGTTCGAGACCAATTCCTGTATCTCGGATTTGGACAGTGGGTTTCGTTTCCTTGCCTGAATCAAAAAGGGTTACCTGGACCATTTGGGAGAGATCTTCAATTCTCTTGTCCCTAGCGGATTTGATTTTTGACAGCTTTCCATCCTCAATGTTGTACCACGCTTCAGAAGCCCTTCTAGGAGACCTAAAGCCTTCTGGCTTATCCCTCAATTTCCATTCTTTCTCAAGTATGGCATCAATGGCATTGGTTATCCGCTCGGTAACACCGGCCGCCGGGTCGGTTCCAATATTGATGGTCGCGAGATTATTTCTTCTATTCCCAACGTCCTCCCATCTGATTTTAGATGTCCCTATTTTTTGAATTAGTTTTCTGACCTGGTCCGGTTTATAGGCTTCAATAAGGTCTTTAAATAGTTCGTTCATTCTAGAAATTAAAGGATTCAGTGTTATTGTTTAGGTTTTTTTTGTAAAGCGCTTCCATGGTTTTGAGCTCCTGTTTTATGGCATGTATCATTTTATTTACATCCTCTTCATTGTAATCGTAGTTGTTGATATTGGAGCATTTTGAAAGACTTCTGATTCCCTTGAGGATATTTTCCACTCTTCTAGAAGCTACACGTTTAAAGCGGTCTTTCTTCATCTCGGAATTGTCCATTATGCCTATTTTCAAAATATATAGTTGCAAACTAGGCATAATTCACTATAAATTAGAAAATATAGTTGCCTATTTTTTAACAAAAAGTTTACTTTAGGCTCCATCACTAATAATAAGCCTGAAAACTACATGATTAAATCATTGCTGCAACTTTTTCGATCACTTCGTCCAAAGCTGCGCTTTCAAAACCCTTAAGATAGACTTCCTTAGTTTTGACTGAGCTATGTCCCAGAGCTTCACTAATCATCGCAGTGGAAATACCGGAATATTTTGCAATGATTGCTCAGGAAGGATGGATGGAATAGGTGGTCAAATCAGCGTCCTCGACCAAATCTTTAACCGCTCATTCGCGCTAGCAAAGTGACTTATATTTTTGAAATTGTTTGGTACTGCCATCATTGTTGTTCGGAAATAGATATTCACTAGGTTTTTTCCTTTGAAATTATGATTCAGTATTTTAAGGAACTCATAATTTATGACTAAAGAAAAGGGCTCCCGGTTTTACTCCTGCCATAGTTCAGTCTACCATGCTTAATGTTCCCCACCCTAATTTGAACCATATCGAGAAAGTTCATGCTCCTAGCCAGGAACACCCCCATGTGTCGAAGATTCGATTCCGTAATTCTTTGAATAATTTGCAAACGGGGCAATTCATGTAGTAACCAAGTCGTTGACTTCATCCAAGACCTTATCATCAAAATCCTTTAGATAAATTTGGGTGGTCTTGAGGGAGGCGTGGCCCAGGCTTTCACTGATCAGGGCGGTGGAGATTCCCATGTATTTGGCGATAGTGGCCCAGGAATGACGGATGGTATAGGTGGTGAATTTTGCTTCGATTCCGGCATCCTGTGCGATTACCCTCAGCCGTTCGTTCATCCGCCGACGCTGGCTTTTGTATTTTTGGAAGTGTTTGGTGGATCCATCGTAATTTGTGGGGAAAAGATAGTCCCCTTCTTTCTTGCCATTCAAGTAGAAGAATAAGAGAGTCCTTAATTTAGGGTGTATTTTTACTGATAGCGGTGTTCCCGTTTTACTTCGTCCATAGAATAGTCTACTACCCTGGATATGGTCCGTTTTAACCTTTACCAAATCTATGAAGTTCATTCCTTTACAATAGAACATAATCAGGGCATAGTTCCGTGCATTCCAAAGGGGGCCGAAGGGCTCATATTTGAGTTCGCACAATCTTAAAACCTCCTCCTTGGAAATAGCTCTCTTTTTTGTTCTGATGGTTGCTGGAATCTTGTAAGACTCAAAAACATTTTTGGTTGGCTTATAGCACTCTTCGACTATGGCTTTATTATAAATGGATCGAACGGCTCTTAGTATTATCCCAATAGTATTTACGCTGTTCTCCTTGCCCCTATGGTGGGCTTCAAAGTTCTTGAGGAAAGTGACGGTAAGGTCGTATAACATGATGTCCTCTCCGCTGTTATATTTGACGATTTCATTAACACCCTGTTGGTACCACCCAGCCGTATGAGGGCTATCTGCATCTAAACTCCTTTGTATCACGATGTTTGACCATTTTACAAGGGATATCTCATTTTCCACCTTGTTTTTGATATGAGATTCAGGATTTTCATCCCATTTCTCCTTAATGTGCTGAATGAGACGGTCAACAGATATAAGCCTAACACTATTACCTATTTCTCGTAGTAGCTCTTTTGCCTTAAAAAACTTGCGGTCCAAGTCTATGTTAATCGAATCGCAATCCAGATTTTTATTTATGGGTGCAGACTTCTTTAATTGAGATTTTGACTCATCCCATCCTGAAGCCAAAGTATAAACATCCATTCGTATAAACCTGGGCTTTTTGTGATACACGCTTAAGACCACAGGATACTTGCCTGAGAGTTTACTTTTGGAGTGTTTTCTAGTATCCAGAGTTAGGGTTATCTTAGCCAAAGCTGACGTTCTTTTTCATGAAAGTAGAAAAAGAATTGTGCATAGTTTGTGCAAAGTTTTTATGCTATTGATATACTATGATATCAATAAAACAATCATAGAATTAAAGATATATAACTGGAAATCAATTAAATATAAATAAATCTGTCTATTTATAATTTTAAAAATCAAAGGCTGTCACGCAGGGGGTCGCGGGTTCGAGTCCCGTCCAGACCGCTAGTAAAATTAAGCCCTCACGGATGTGGGGGCTTTTTTATTCTTTCATTTATAAACTATTTATAAACATTCAAGGGCTTTATAATCAAGATTTTAATTAAGACCAAAAAAGTCATATCTTGAGACAATAAATAATCATACCGGTTAATTACCATGCAAGTCGTATGTCTACAAGAGGAAGCCTTTTATGCCTTGTTTAAAAAGTTCATTGAACATGTTGAATTCAAAAGGCAGGATAAGCCCGAAAAATGGATTGATGGGGAAGAAGCAATGTCTATCCTTAGAATAAAATCTACGACTACCCTTCAGAGGCTAAGGGATGAAGGTAAAATTAGGTTTTCCCAACCCCAAAAGAAGATTATCCTTTACGATAGGGATTCTATTATAGCATACATCGAGAAACACGCCCGAGAAACTTTTTAGAAATGGAAGAAGACATCAAAGTTGACGAAAAATTTAAGCATGCCTTTAACCTGGGTTATCAATTGGCAGAGGAGTTGAATCTCAAATCCCCTATGCTTGAAAATCAGGAGAAAATCATGCCCTCAAATCCCATGCACTTGGGTATGCAGCAGTTTATTGATGAATCCAAACTTTCTAAAAATAAACGGCAAAACATATCAATAGAACAAAGTAAAGCCAATAATCTTAAAAAGGGAAAGAAAAAATCTCAGGATAAAGGTAAAGGATTTAGTCTTTGATAATTCTATGTTAGTTACCGGTACTGATTATAATTTTTAAACAATGGAAGTTAATTTCAAAATTCTTACAATCTCTCCCAATAAAACATCTAAATCTCTTCGGAAATCCACTTGTGTGGC
>JAUIBH010000035.1 GCA_030427985.1 Bacteroidia bacterium
AAGAACGATGCTCAAAAGAAGGAAAGAGCACCAAATTCAAAAGTTAAAACTATGACTTAACTTTGGACCGGGCCAGTTCAGATTTGTTTGAAGACGTACACTATGTAGATCACATGCAACAATGCCAAAAGGAATGTCTGCATGGCAATTTTTATAAAAGAGAGGTTACATTTTTTCTACTGAAGGCTTCTCAAGACTCCGTGCAGGATTGGTCACTTTCCAATGCTGCCAATGTCAAAAAGAAAAATCCCGGGCAATTCAAGTAGGGTAGATTAAAAATATTCAACATTTTAATTAGGGTATTTATTGAGGTAGTTGTTCCACTACTGAAAACCTCATCTTTCGTAACTAAGTTAAATTGAAAAACTTGCAATATGAAACGGTTAGGTTTTGTAGTACTTCTGCTTCTGTTTGTCTTCTCCAATTCGCTTTTGGCCCAAGAAAATTACTCACATTCCAACTCTGAAAAGATGTCTTTTTATGTGCAACTAGCCCATAAAGATGCCAATTATGAGCAATCTTTGATCTTAATTGACGAAAAAGATGAATTGGACTTTTGGAAAGATCAAAAACGGTATGAGTTGGATTTATTGAAAAACAACAAGGTTGCCTATCAGGTTTACATGATAGCCAAAGCAGATGCCTATCATAGACATTTTAAAAGTTGTTCCATTACCTGTAACCATACCCAACATAACCTGAAAATGGCCAAAGAATACTTATCTTCAAATATGGGTTACGCAACAAATGAAATTGGGAAGAATTCTGGTAAAAAACTGGAATGATGCTTTTTAAGCAACTTTCTTCATAAGGTCAAAGCAAGGACATTTTTTGCATCGCTTGCTTTCCTTTTTTTTGTATTTCTCACAGCATTTAGATTTTAAATTGCCATGGGATGGCAATTCTTTCAGCAATGCCTTTTTGAGTTTCTTTTTTTCTTTCTTCTTTTTTCCCATCGTCAGTAGAGATGGACAAAACTAATTATTTTAATTAAATCTAAATAAGAAATTAACACTATTGTGTTCAACTTTTGTCAAAAGTGAAGTGAGACCCCCATTGTATTGGGCCCGAATGAAAGGTTCCAACTTACATTTTTAGGATTCTGGCTGTTGTACTTTTCATCGTATTTGGAGTCCAAATATTTATCGATAGACTCCACAATAAAAATACTCAACACCGTGCTGAATGCCACATCCGATACCCAGTGGAAATCATCCATAACCCTGACCAGCCCGGGTATTGAACCAACGGTATATAGGCCTATTTTCACCCAGGGACTTTTAAATTGTTTAGCAATGGCGTAGGCATTGCTAAAGGCCAACATGGCATGTCCGGATGGAAATGAATCATAATTGTATACACGATTAAGGTGGAAAGGGTCATAAACATCAGAGTTCTCTCCACTTTTTGGTCTTGCCCTCCCAATAATACGCTTGCTGACCTGCTGTAAAAAACCACCTGCCGTAGCAGAGGAAATGAGCAGCACTCCAGTCCGTCTCAATTTTTCATTTTTGGTGAAAAGACCAGCCAAATAAACTCCACCAGTCAACATGTAATTATTTTCCGGACTCCCATATTCATGGCCGTAATCCATCACAAAATCAGGGATGTCTTCCTGAAAACCATTTTTCCAATCGTTAAGTTCATCGTCCACAGTGAAAAGAAGCAAAGTTCCTCCCGCCAAATAACCAAAATTGGCCCAATCATTACCCTTCCAATGAAACGGGCGGGAATAGGAATATCCTACACCGCCAAATATATTACCGATATCATAGGTGAAATTATTCCAAAGGGTTTTCTCTTTTTCAGATTTGAGCTCTTGACCCATCATGGGCAAAACAAATAGTAGGGCAATAAGGTATTTTACTAAGTTCATTGAGGTTGAAAACTAAATAGTCGGTAAAATTACGCATAAATATCCTGCGCCAACCGAAATGTATTGGCATGTGCTTCCACGATTATTTTGATATCAGGGGAGTACCCACCACCCATACTACACTGTATTGGAACCTTAGCGTTGTAGCAGGTTTGCAAAACAAAACGGTCGCGCTCTTTACACCCTTCCAAAGTAAGGGCCAATGTGCCCAATTTATCTGAAGCGAGCACATCCACACCGCAGAGATAAAAGATGAAATCAGGTTTTAACTTTCCCAATAGCTCTGGAAGTGTCTTTTTTAGGATGGAAAGATATTCTTGATCCGTGGTCCCCTTATCTAAAGGAATGTCCATGTCCGAGATTTCCTTTTTAAAGGGATAATTGCCCTTCCCATGCATAGAAAAGGTAAAAACAGAATGGTCGGTCTTAAAGATTTCAGCGGTACCATTGCCTTGGTGCACATCCAAATCAATCATTAAAATGTTGTTAGCCAATCTCTTGCCCTTTAGGTAACGGGCGCCAATGGCTTGGTCGTTCAGCATGCAAAACGCTTCGCCTCTATTGGAATAGGCATGGTGCGTTCCCCCAGCGATGTTCATGGCAATGCCATTTTGCAGGGCAAAATCACATCCTTTGATGGTTCCATCCGCAATGATTTGCTCCCGTTGTATTAATTCTTTACTTAAGGGAAATCCAATTTTTCGGGCAGCACTCGGAGTGAGTTCGAGATTTACCAGTTCATGATAATAGGTGGCATCGTGCGTTTCCAAAATATGGGAGTCATCGGGAAAAGTTGGTTCAAAAAAATTCCCCTCGGTACAAGTTCCTTCATGCAGCAATTGTTGCGGTAACAACTCGTACTTCATCATGGGAAATCGGTGCCCATTGGGCAAGTGGTGTTTGTAGATGGGATGGTAAGCTATTTTAAGCATCTTTTTTATGCAATGCTAACTGAATTCGCTTTCGGGGTACATCAACATCCAAGACCTTTACAACCACTTGTTGGTGAAGGTGTACATGTTCGTTGACATCCTTTACAAAAGTATCCGATAGGTTGGAAATGTGGATAAGGCCACTTTCTTTGATGCCAATATCCACAAAACAACCAAAATTGGTAATGTTGTTGACAATTCCCGGCAATAATTGCCCTTCACGGAGATCTGTGATTTCCTTGATGTTCTGGTTAAAGGTGAACACTTTGGCTTTTTCTCTTCGATCTAAACCTGGTTTTTCCAGTTCTTCCAGAATATCTTCCAAGGTAGGCATACCAATAGTGTCTGTACAATAGGTTTTAAGGTCGATACTTTTTAAGGCAGCTTTGTTGCTTACAATTTCTTTGGTAGAAATGCCTTGGTCCTTGGCCATTTTAGCAACCAAACCATAGCTTTCTGGGTGTACGGCAGAATCATCCAAAGGATTTTCTCCATCTTTTATTCGTAAAAATCCAGCACTTTGTTCAAAAGCTTTCCCACCTAAACGCGGCACTTCTTTAATTTGCTCCCTACTGACAAAGGCCCCATTTTCATTTCGATAAGTTACAATGTTCTCCGCCAATTTTGGACCAATCCCAGACACATAGCTCAAAAGAGGAACACTTGCCGTGTTAATATTGACCCCAACGGAGTTCACACAACTTTCTACAACCGTGTCCAAGGAAGTTTTTAATTGGTTTTGGTCCACATCATGCTGGTATTGCCCCACGCCGATGGATTTAGCATCAATTTTTACCAATTCGGCCAAAGGATCTGCCAAACGGCGACCAATGGAAACTGCACCACGGACGGTGACATCGTAATTGGGGAATTCTTCTCGGGCAATTTTGGAGGCTGAATAAATGGAAGCCCCTGCCTCACTCACCACAAATACCTCAATGGGATTTTTAAACGAAATGCGTTTGACCAGTTGTTCCGTTTCCCGCGATGCCGTTCCATTACCAATGGCAATGGCCTCAATTTTATATGCGTCCACCAGAGAGCTTATTTTTTTGATGGCTCCCGAGCTATCACGCTGTGGTGGATGGGGATAAATGGTTTCGTTGTGTTTTAAATCGCCCTGTTCATCTAAACAGACTACTTTGCATCCGGTTCGAAAACCGGGGTCAATGGCCAAAATACGTTTTTCACCCAGTGGAGCACCAAGGAGTAGTTGCTTTAAGTTTTTGGAAAACACCTGAATGGCCGAAGCATCGGCTTTTTCTTTCGCACTTTTTAGGAGTTCATTCGAGAGGGAAGGTAGCAAAAGGCGCTTGTAAGCATCTGCAATAGCCCATTCTATTTGTTCTGCACAAGCATTGTTCGATTTTATGATGCGCCGTTCCATATTTTGAAGTGCCCTATCGTCATCTATTTCAATTTTAACACGAATAAACCCTTCTTTTTCGGCGCGCATAATGGCCAAAAAACGATGCGAAGGACAGCGATTTAGCGGTTCGTTCCAATCAAAATAATCTCGGAACTTTTGTGCTTTCTCATCATCTTTTTTGGTTTTGACGACCTTGGTGGTAATCAAGGCATGTCGTTCCAATTGATTACGCAGCTGATTTCGGATATCCGTTCGCTCATTGATCCATTCGGCAATAATATGACGGGCCCCTTCAAGTGCATCGTCTTCATTGACCACATCTTTACTGAGATATTTTGATGCCACAAACTCAATTTCTTCACTGCGTTGCGCCATAATGATTTTGGCCAGTGGCTCAAGACCATTTTTTCGGGCCGTTTCTGCTTTGGTCTTTTTGCTCTTTTTAAAGGGGAGATATAGGTCCTCCAAACTGGTGAGGTCGGTACAGTTTTGAAACTTTGCCTGTAATTCTGAAGTAAGGGCTCCCTGCTCATCGACTGCCTTAAAAATGGCAGATTTTCTTTTTTCAAGGGCTTCAAACTGGTTTTTAAATTCTACTATGGTTCCAATTTGAACCTCATCCAGATTACCAGTACGTTCTTTTCTGTAGCGTGCGATAAAGGGAACGGTGCAATCTTCATTCAGAAGGGTCACGGTATTTTCAACACTCTTTTCAGAAAGCTGGGTATGGCTTACAATGTAGGGGACAAGTTGCATAATCTTTGATTAGTAGTTGTCACTTCGAGCGGAGTCGAGAAGTCTTGTAATCCATTTTTTTAAAGTGGGTCTCGACTGCGCTCGACCTGACAGTTTCTTTTGATATGAATTAACTTATAACTTCCCCATTCCCAACCCCATCTTCATCCGGATTCAAGAACACTATTTTTCCATCCTTGTTTTCCGTCATTAAAATCATGCCTTCACTTTCCACACCACGGAGCTTTCTTGGAGCCAAATTGACCAAAACGGTTACTTTTTTGCCCACAATGTCCTCGGGGTTAAAGCTTTCGGCAATCCCGGAAACAATGGTTCGGGTATCCAGACCGGTATCCACTTTCAATACCAAAAGTTTATCGGCCTTTGGCATTTTCTCAGCTTCGATGATGGTGCCCACCCGCATATCCAGTTTGGAGAAATCGTCAAAAGTAATGGTGTCTTTTTGGGGAGTTACTTCTTTTTCCATGGAATCTGTGCTGTTTGTAGCAGAAGCATTGGTTTTTTTTGTGGCTTCCAGTTTGTCTAATTGTTGCTGAATCTCTGCATCCTCAATTTTTCTGAAAAGCAGCTCACTAGGGTTGATTTGATGACCTGCTGGGAGCAAAGTTTCTTGGGCACCTAAATTGTTCCAATCAGTCTCGACTCCGCTCGACTTGACATTGAGGATGCCTTTTAATTTTTCTGATGTGAATGGCAAGAAGGGTTCGCTTAGGACAGCTAAGCCGGTTGCTATTTGAAGCGCCACATACATAATGGTCTTTACCCGTTCCTCATCGGTTTTGATGAGCTTCCAAGGTTCGGCATCAGCCAAATATTTATTTCCCAATCGTGCCAAGTTCATCAACTCCTGACTTCCTTCTCGGAAACGGTAGCGATCCAACGAATTGGATAGGATTTCAGGATAGCCTTTCAAGGCTTCCAAGGTTTCTTTATCTACGGCCTCAAATGTATAGGGACTCGGAACAATTCCATCGTAATATTTATGGGTCAATACGGCAACGCGATTTACAAAGTTGCCAAAAATGGCCACCAGTTCGTTGTTGTTTCGAGCCTGAAAATCTTTCCAAGTAAAGTCATTGTCCTTGGTCTCAGGGGCATTGGCCGTTAATGCGTACCGAAGCACATCTTGCATATCTGGGAATTCCTCCAAATATTCATGCAACCAGACCGCCCAATTTTTGGAAGTGGATAATTTGTTGCCTTCCAAATTTAAAAACTCATTGGCCGGTACGTTTTCAGGCAAAATAAAATCACCATGTGCCTTGAGCATGCTCGGGAAGATGATGCAGTGGAAAACAATATTGTCCTTACCAATAAAGTGAACCAATTTGGTGTCCTGGTTCATCCAATACGGTTTCCAGTCCTTTCCTTCGCGTTCTGCCCACTCCTTGGTGGATGAAATATAACCAATGGGCGCATCAAACCACACATAAAGCACCTTTCCTTCGCCACCTTCAACAGGGACAGGAATTCCCCAGTCCAAATCGCGGGTCACGGCACGGGGTTTTAGACCCTCATCAATCCAAGATTTACACTGCCCGTACACATTGGGTTTCCAATCGGCTTTATGCCCTTCCAGAATCCATTTTCGTAAAAAATCCTCATAGCGATCTAAGGGTAGAAACCAGTGTTTGGTCTTTTTAAGGATAGGGACACCTCCTGTTATGGTAGATTTTGGGTTGATGAGATCCGTGGCATTCAAGGAAGATCCGCAATTTTCACATTGGTCGCCGTAGGCTTCTTCATGCCCACATTTGGGACAAGTGCCCACCACGAATCTATCGGCTAGAAATTGCTGTGCCTCTTCGTCATACAATTGCTCGGTTTCTTCTTCAATAAAATCACCCTTTTCGTAGAGTTTTTTGAAAAAATCCGAAGCTGTTTCATGGTGTACTTCCGCTGAAGTCCTTGAATAATTGTCGAAGGAGATTCCAAAGTCGGCAAAGGACTTTTTGATGATATTGTGGTATTTGTCAATAATTTCCTTGGGAGTAACACCTTCTTTTTTGGCTTTCATGGAAATGGCCACTCCATGTTCGTCGCTTCCGCAGACAAAAGCCACATCGTGCCCCTTTAATCGCAAATAGCGGACATAAATATCCGCAGGCACATAAACGCCAGCCAAATGACCAATGTGAATGGGGCCATTGGTATAGGGTAGTGCTGAAGTAATGGTATATCTTGAAGGGGTTGTTGTCTGAGACATGTACTATTTGAATTAAGCCCCAAAAATACTCATTTTACGAGAAGCCAAAAACGAGATCTGTACTAAAAAAGGAAACCTCCAAATTGTGCCTTCCTAAATTGGGGTGAGGTGAAGCACTATCAGAGGTTTCCCGAAATGGATGATATAGATGTTCCGCTTGTTTACATAATCATTACAGATTTACTCATTCGTTGGTCCGCTACCGATATACGATAGATGTACTTTCCGGTGGACAGACTGTCCCGAACACGTTCCCTAATGTTGATTTCGGTAGCGCCTTCCAATAGCATTTCATTGAAAACGGTACCTACTTTTTGTCCCAAAATATTGAAGAGTTCAATATCAACATGGGCCGCAAAAGGCATTTCAAGGTGAATATGGGGAGCACGTTCATTTGGATAATACGGCGTGTGGACAATATTGTTCACCAACTCTGGATTCGGAGGTGTCATACCATCATCACTTGGTGGTGTGTCCGGAAATGTTGGCGGATCATTGTCCATGGCAATGTCATCAAATTCTTCGCCGCTACAGTTAAAACCTAGGTCAATGGCTCTGTAGGTGTAGCCCAATAAATGTTGTTCCACAGCAGTTCTGGGCACACAAAGCCATTCCGCAAGTACGGTTCCGTAGAGATCTCTAAAATCCATGGTGTATTCTAGATTGCCCCTATTGTTAGGTTCATCAAGGGAAGGATGGTCGCCTACAAAGGCACTTCCACTGAGACCTGATCCAAAGAACAGGGTAGGAGCGGCTTTTCCATGGTCGGTACCATTAGAACCATTTTCAAAGATTCTACGGCCAAATTCCGAAAAAGTCATACTCAACACCTTATCGTCTTGTTCAGTGCAGGCCAAATCTTCATAAAAATTTTGGATGGCAATGGAAAGGTTGGACATCAATCGTTCGTGAACAATGGGTTGGTTACCGTGCGTGTCAAATCCGCCCATGGAAATCATATATACTTTGGTGCCCAGATTTCCTTTGATCAATTTGGCCAAAAGGGACAATTGTCTTGCAAAGTTATTGTCTTGATATTCCACACAGGTTAGGGCGTCGCCACGCTCGTAGGCTTCGTGAATTTTTCCAGCATACTCATACGTGGTGTTAGCTACCCCTCGTAAGAAACGAAGTTGATCCCCGTACATACAGTCATCAAAAGGAGCTGTTTCAATGTCATAAAACAATCCAGTTTGAGCAATTTCTTCCAACTGGTCTACATTGTTGGTCACAAAGGCATAATTGGTTTCTTCTCCCTGGAAAACCAAGTTGGATAGGTTGCCAATTTGAATGGCCGCCGGTGCTTCAGGTGGATTGATCAAATAATCTGGGTAGATGTTTTCAAAGTGCCTACCCATCCAACCTGTTGGCTCTCCACTAAAACCTGTGGTGTTTAAATCGGTGTTTGCAAAAATATCAGACCCGGTAAAATGGGACAGACTTTGATTTTCGTACCCTACACCGTGTACGGCTTTAAATTGACCTTCACCCCAAAGAGGTTCCAAGGAGCTCATGTAGGTAGGGACACCAAAATCATCGGTAAGTTTTAGGACCTTACTTTCTGGAATGTAGATGTTGGGCCTTGCATTAGCATAAGTATCATATTGTTGTATAGGAATGACCGTACTTAACCCATCATTTCCTCCAGACAAGCGGATCAAAATCAAAATATTGTCCGTTTCGGCAGCTGCAATTGCAGCGGTCAAGGGTGATGGGGCAGAAGCTGAAATAAAGTTGCTTCCCAAGAACATTGATCCCGAGCCGGCAATACCCAAAGCTTGGATAAAGGACCGTCTGCTCCAGTTTTTGTGTTCCAAATCGTGGCCTTCGTGTTCTAGACCTTTGTGTGGTGATGTATGGTGGTTGTGGTGATTATCGCACATGATGATGGGGTTATTTAAGTTGAAATTCGGGTTCTCTAGACAAATGACGCAAGAGCACATACACTTGGGTAGGTGCTTCCATGCTCACTGCCAGCACCCAAAGGCTCAATCCGCCCGGAAAATAATCCGGTGAGTAATAATTCTCTGGTACATCATCAATTTTGAAGGCATCCATGGCCTTTTCAAAATCGGCGTCCGTCAACAGGCCCTTTGGTGTAAACTTGTTCACCAAGGCCCTAACCACTGTTTCAGGATTGCTGGTATTGCTATCGGCAGCACCAACAGCATCCATAGCCAATGTCCTGAACTGCTCAGGGTTATCTTGAAAAAAGCGCTCCAAGAACACTTCGGAGGTCAACCAGCGCCCAATAATAAAATTGGAATTGATCCACTGGCGATCACGTTGCCAACCGGCAACATCGTAGGGGTCAAAAAGCTCTTGACCAATAAGCCCAGCGGAGTCTATCATGTTGATTACCGTGCCATCGTCGTAGGCAAAACCGGTTTCCTTAACTAAATGAAAATACAGGTCAAACGGACTTTTTATAATGACACCAATAGCAGTTTCATCAAAAAAGTGTTGACTCTTCAACAATTGGCGCAGTACCGGTGCAATTTCAAAATTGTTGGCGATAAAAGTCTGGGCCATTCCATCGATGATATCCTGTGCGTTACCGCCTTCTTCTCCAGAGGAGTCGGGGTGCACATAATATTCATATAGTTTCATGCAGATGAAACCAGCTATTTCATTTGGCCTTTCATTAAAAAGGATATCTATGACATCGTCATAGTTCCAATTGCCAGTTTGCCCCAAAATAGTTTTGCTTCCTGTATTAAAATCTTCAGGATTGAATGTTACTTGGGTACAACCTTCCTCACCACTTTCGGTGTAGCCAGAAATGGCCTTTGCGGTTTCTATAATATCTTCTTCCGTGTATCCATTACCCTCTCCTAAAGTGAAGAGCTCATAAAGTTCACGCGCGTAATTTTCGTTTGGATTGTCTCCTCGGTTTCGGACGCCGTCCAAATAATACAGCATGGCACTGGTAAGCCCAATTTCATGAACAAACGTCTTAAAGTTTCCAAGAGCATTACGCTGCAGGCAATTAATGTAGTAATACAAAAATTGGTTGCAGTTGTACACATCCAACTCGGTTACAAAGTGATTGCTCCAAAAGAAGCTCAAACGATCTCTGACACTGTTGTCCAATAGTGAATTTCCGTAGATTGTTGTGAACTCTTCCAACTGGGCGCGTCTTACCTCACGCGCCAAATCATCATCAGCGGGATAATTGGCATTGTTCCAATCTGCCCAAGCTGGAGCAGGCACAAGGGGAGCAGTAAGAGCTTGATCGATTAAATTGTCTACTAATGAATCTGCTGTTTGTCCAACAGCAGCGTTGATGGTCTGTACTGAGGCACTGAAACCAAGCCTCCGGTACAAGTGGGCGGCACGTAACTCATCCAAGGGAATTGTATACGGCGCCAACGTTGAGGAATTACAATTAATGAAGTATTCCATAGCAATGTCTGGCGTTAATTTAGGTACATAGTTTGGGGCAACTATATGTTTAGTTAACGTTGGGCGTGGTTCAATTCAGCCAACAAATTACAATCTAAACGCTTTAATCACTGTGAACTACCAATTTTTTCGATGAACTGCACATTTTTTTCAATATTTTTCCAAGCCTATGGGAAAACATAATGAGTTTGGTAAACAAGGAGAGCAGTTGGCAGTGGATTATCTTCAAGTAAAGGGATATGAAATAATGGCTAGAAATTATCGCTACCAAAAAGCTGAAATAGACATTATTGCAAGGCAGGATGAAACGCTAGCCGTTATTGAGGTGAAATCAAGAAATATGGGCTTTTTGGAGGATGTGTCTACGGTCATAAATCCAAAAAAAAGACAGCTTTTGGTTTCGGCAGCCGATCACTATGTTCAAGAAATGGATTTAGATGTTGAGGTGCGGTTTGATATTATTACCATCGTTAAAAAGGGGGCCAATTTTGAAATTGATCATGTGGAAAATGCTTTTTATTTTTTCTAACCATTTGTTTGTTTTGTAACAATATGTTATTTTTGTACCAAATCAAACCAAACAATAATGAAAACAATTTCAGCAGTAGTTGAGCATTACATCAAAAAGAAGCCTTTTCTACAGACTGCTCTTGCACAAGGAATTATTAATCTTACTTCTCTGTCCAGACAAATAAAACCAGAAATTGCTGAGGCATTGGGCAAGGACGTAAAGGATGGGGCCATTGTCATGGCATTGAAGCGTCTTTCTGACGATTTGGAGTTTAGGGCCACCCACAGAATTGTAAAGGTGCTCAAAAATATTGGGGAGATTACGGTGCGATCTAACCTTACGGATTATACTTTTTTAGCTTCTGATACTATTTTGCAGCAACAGGCCCGTTTGTTGGAAGAGGTCAATGAAAATCAGGATGTGTTTTATACATCTTCCAGAGGGGTCAATGAAATCAATATTGTCATCAGCAATATTATGGACAGTGTTGTGGAAAAGTATTTTAAGCATGAACGCTGTACCCAAAAAGCCGAAGGTTTGTCGTCCATAACGGTAAAATTGCCTGCCGAAAACGTATCCGTGCCAGGTATTTATTACTTTATTTTTCAGCGATTGGCCTGGGAGGGCATTGTACTTTATGAAGTCATTTCCACCACCAACGAGTTTACCATTTTGGTGAACGAGGAACAAGTAGACATTGCCTTTAAGACCATCAAAGACCTTAAATTGTTGTAGTATTCCCTTCTTCCGAGGTGTTTTAAACTAAAATGACAATAAAAGCGTTTTAGAGAAAGACACTTTTGGAAGCATGACCAAAAAAAGAATCTTTTTCGGATTGTTGGCCCTTTTGGTGCTTTACCTATGCTATTTGGCCTACATTTTTATCCTTTCCCCAAAAACCAATCTGCAATCCATTTACCTTATTCCCAAGGATGCTGTTTTTGTGGTGGAATCGGAACAACCGGTGGAAAGCTGGAAAAAAATCAGTGAAAGTGAAGCGTGGCAGCATCTTCAAAAGAATGATTACTTCGCCGAGCTGACCGAGAATATCCAAAAGGTGGATACGGTCTTCCAAAACAACAACAACCTGTTTGAGTTTTTTGATGGGCGCTCATTGTTCATTTCCATCCATATGATTTCTCCCAAGGATTATGGGATTTTCTATGTGCTGGATTTAAAACGCATCGCCAAATTGCAACTCCTTAAAAGCTATCTCAACACCCTACTCAATGAAGACTATGTGTTGAGTAAACGCAGCTACCATGGCCACGAGATTTTGGAAGTGCATGATCGAAAAAGTAAAGAGACCATGCACCTGGCCTTTATTAAAAACCAACTGGTGGCGTCTTACACCCATACGCTGGTGGAGGCTTCCATAGATCAATACCAAGAACCGGTCATTGGGCGTAATCTCAATTTTATTGAAATCAACCAAAAGGTGGGGCATGAGGATTTGTTTCGCATGTACGTGCAGTACAATTACTTTGATGATTACATAAAACGGTTTACAGACAAGCCTTCGGATTGGGTAAAACGTGCCAGTGAAAACTTCCTCTTTTCTGGGTTTTATTTTGATTTGGACAAGAACAGCACCTTGGTTGCCAATGGGTTTACCAATATCAGTTCCGTAAACGAAAATTATTTGGAAGCGCTACAGAAATCGGGAACCGCGGAGCGTACCATCCCCCAAATAGCTCCAAAACGGACGGCACTTTATATCAGTTATGGGTTTGATAGCTTTTCTGAATTCTACAAGAATTTTGAGACAGTTCAGCAGAACGACCCCAAACAGTTCGAAAACTATCAAGCTGGCATTGAAAAAGTAGAAAAGTTCCTAAAAATTAATGTCAAGGAAAACTTTGTCAGTTGGATTGGGGATGAAGTTGCCCTCTTGCAGATTCAATCCCATATTTCCAAAGGAAAAAATGACATGGCATTGGTCTTAAAGGCCAACAATGTTGAAAAGGCCAATGAAAATTTGGATTTTGTACTGGAGCAAATCCGAAAAAAGACCCCGGTCAAATTCAAGGCGGTCAATTACAAGGAACACGAAATCAATTTTTTGTCCATAAAAGGGTTTTTCAAAATTTTATTGGGGAACAGATTTGAGGAGTTCGATAAACCTTACTTCACCCAAATTGGTGATTATGTGGTATTCAGTGATAACCCAAATACCCTTAAAAGTATTATTGATGATGTGGTCGGCGGGGAAACCCTGTCCACATCCGAGGAGTTCATAAAATTTGATGATCGTTTTGAATCTGAATCAACCGTATTCGTCTACAGCAACATTCCCGTACTCTACAATAATATGTACGCTTTGGCAGATGCCACTACAAAGCAAAAAATGCGCAAGAACAAAGATTTTATCATCTGCTTTCCGCAAGTTGGATTTCAGCTTACCCCTGAGGATAATTTGTTTGAAAGCCGTTTGGTACTCAACTATCAAGATGTGGAGGAGGTAAAAAAGAATGCGCAATTTGAGGACAAGGTTCAAATCCCAAATTCCAAAAACCAAAACTCAAATTCGACAGAGGTTACCGATGCTGTTTTTGACCTCAGACCCATTTATCCCACTGATCTCAATGCAAAATCCTTCACCAGAAATTACGCCAATGGTTCCTTGCGGTTTGAGGTTGATCTAAAGGATGGATTAAAACATGGCCGCTACACCCAATACTATCCAGACGGCACCGAAAAAATCACAGGCCGCTTCCGAAATGACGAACAAGTAGGCACTTGGCGTTATTATAATTCTGAAGGAAAAATGACCCTAAAAAAACGGTTTTAGTCGCTTTTCAATTCCGCTAAAAGATCATTCAAGTCTAAGGATTTGGTGTACATATCCAGAGAACCATCCTCCTTTTTAGGCCATTCATCTTGTGGTCGGTCCCAATAGAGCTCCACCCCATTTTCATCAGGATCGTTGAGATATAGGGCTTCAGAAACACCATGGTCAGCCGCGCCCGTCAAGGAATAGTCTGCTTCCAACAATCGATTGAGGATTTCTGCCAAATCCTTTCGGGTAGGATACAAAATGGCCGTATGAAAAAGTCCAGCAGCTTGCTGCGGAGCCGGAGGGGCACCTTTGCTGTACCAAGTGTTCAATCCAATATGGTGGTGGTATCCGCCTGCTGAAATAAAAGCGGCTTGATCGCCATAGGTTTGGGTAACCTCAAAACCCAAAAGTCCACAATAAAAGTCCAGGGCACGTTGCAAATCGGAAACTTTAAGGTGCACATGGCCAATTCGGGTTTCGGCCGGAACCGAATACTGGGGTAATTTTTCCATAATTCAATAGCTGAAATGCAAAGGTAGCCATTGAGATCATTTCAATAACAATTGTTACCTTCAGGCGATACAAAAGCATATCTCCATGAAGCCATTTTTACGACTCACCCTTCTTCTCGTGTTCTTTTTTAGTTTGAATGCATCACTAGCTCAGGATCTATATTTTCCAACGCGCTATGAAACTTGGAAAGTTGCCGACAAGAACCAGTTCAAATACAACACAGACCAGTTGAACACGGCCATCAACTTTGCCAAAAACAATGAATATTCGGGTTCCCGTGATTTGCGCCAAGCTATTTTGGAGGGATTCAAACAAGAACCGTTTCATGAAATTTTGGGTCCCACCAAAAAACGGGGCGGTCCTGCGGGAATGGTCATTAAGGAAGGGTATCTACTTGCATCTTGGGGCGATACCAAACGGGTGGATATGACCTTTAGCGTCACCAAAAGCTTTTTGTCCACCCTGACAGGGTTGGCTGAGGACCAAGGATTGATTCAAAATGTAAAAGATAAGGCAGGTGATTATGTTTGGGATGGTACGTTTCATGGTGCCCATAATTCCAAAATTACCTGGGAGCATTTGTTGCAACAAAATTCAGATTGGACCGGAGAACTTTGGGGCGGCAAGGATTGGGCCGATCGCCCACCAAGTGAAGGGGGCCTGGATGATTGGAAATTTAGAACACTCAACGAACCGGGAACGGTAATGGAGTATAATGATGTGCGGGTAAATGTACTGGCCTATGCTTTGACCCACGTATGGCGAAAACCCTTGCCCATGGTCTTGAAAGAGCAGGTCATGGACAACATAGGTGCCACCACTACGTGGCGGTGGTACGGGTATGACCATGCTTGGACCGTAATTGATGGATTGAAAATGAAATCCGTAACGGGAGGTGGCCACTCGGGAGCAGGGCTATTTATTGCTACTGAGGATATGGCCCGTTTCGGGTTGTTGTTTTTGAACAATGGAAAATGGAAAGATCAACAATTGATTAGTGCAGATTGGATAAAAAAAGCGACACAACCTTCGGTGCCCAATGTAAATTATGGGTATATGTGGTGGTTGAATCAAAAAGGACCCCGACATTGGGAGAATGTGCCTGAACATGTGTTCTACGCCGCGGGTTTTGGTGGAAATTTTATTGTGGTAGATCAAAAAAATGGGTTGCTCATTGTAACTCGCTGGCTAGAACCCTCGAAGATTGGAGAATTTGTCAAGCAGGTGTATGAGGCATTTTAGACATGTCCATATGCAGCATTCCCCAGCGGTGCCCATCTAGGTCAATAAAACCCATAGCATACATCCAGCCATCTACTTCTGAAGGTTCTGCATACACTGTTCCGCCCGCATTCTTGACCATTTCGGCAAACTCATCCACATATTCCTTGGTAGGAGCGTCAATGTTCAGGTAGGCTTCGGTTCCTTTAGTGGTATCTGAAATAGGATTTCCGGCAAAATGGGCAAAACGTTCCTCTGGGAACAGCATCAAAACGGTTTTACTTTCATCAAGGTAAAAACCGGCATATTCATTATTCTTGGGTTGGTTTTCGGTTTCTTGAAAGCCTAGTTTATTGAAGAATTCTTTTGATTTTTTTACATCTTTTACCGGAAGATTAATCCAAAACGATTTTACTTTATTGGTTTTCATACGGACCTACTTAATTTTTGTTATATAAGATTTCATTTCCTTGATCTTCGGATTTTTAAACCCGCTTAATTTGTACACATCACAAAACGCATAGGTGGCGGGTTTTCCATTTTGGTCTTGGGCATGAATTATGCCGTTCACGGCCGCAGTGTTTCCGTGGGTAATGATTTCATCCAGTTCCAAACCACATTCGGATTGCACCATGGACTCAATTTCTTTTTTGAACTCTTCTAAACCGTTAATAGTCTTGTCGCCATACATGGTCCATTTGATATCCTGAGTTACATTTTCAGCAATAAATTGGGTGTCCCCTTTGGCAAAAGCCTCATTAAATTTCTTTAAAAATTTCCCTTTCTCAGTCATGATCATCCATTATTTATAATTGATTGTTAATCAAAGATACAGGGAATAGTGTCTGGTATTCCTGTGTAAAAATGACAATCCCACGGGTTGATTACGCCATTGGTTGGAACTCTTACAAATTGGGGAGTTTGTCAAGCAGGTGTGCTAGCTTTTTAATTAGATTATTATTCCGTGCCTGAAGCGGAATCTCCTTTTTTATGACTTATCAAAGCATAAAGAGAACTGCCAAGCAATCCAATGATAAAAACTACAACTATAAAGTTATGTGTAAAAAAAAGAATATTGGCAGCTCTGGATTTTGGTTTAATATTATCTGTGTTGAAAATATTTATTACATAAGGCAATATTCTGGGATAAGTCCAAAATTTTTCTTGTTTTTCAATTTCATGGTTCAAAATTGAAAAGGCATTTAATTTATTTTCCAAAATTCCTTTTTCCAGAGATAGAAAGTTAAACAAGGAACCTTGTATCGTATCCTGTACATTGCCAACATATTCTACTAAGTCTTTTTGATGTACCCCATTGATGTCGTAGATATGAATTAATCTTTCATATTTTGACCCTGTCCCAGGGGGACCTTTTTCGAATTCATTTATGCGACCAGTAAACGAGAAATTGTTCAAAGGATATATTCTGTTTGAGTCATAAATTTTGGAAAGTTTCAAGTATAGATTGTCATGATTATCTCTTAGAAGTTCTTCGATTAGTTCAAGCTTGTTCTCAATTTCGTTTGGCTTAAGATTGCTTCTTATATAATTCAAAGCATTATCTTTCTCAATGCTTTTAATATAATTATCAAACTCAAATGACTTACTATCTTTTTTTAGTTGAGTTAAATAGAATAAAGGAAAGATAACAATATGAACTAGGATAAATAATGCTGAAATTTTAATCAAATTATTGAGGGGACGCCTTTTTATCCTAAGAAAAAGTAGAGATAAGGAAACACTTAGAAAAAAGAATAGCCAAAGTTGATTTAGGTTAAAAACTAAAGCGATTGAAAGCAAAAATATAGACACTGCCAAAAAGAAAAGAAATCTCATTTTGTTGACCTTAATGTAAATCTAGGAAAATCAAGTTGACTATGCTAATTCTTCTTAGCTATAAGTTGCTGATTGCTAATCGGCTCCAAAACCTTTAACGCCTTTTCTACACTGGTAATGCGCTCAAACACCAAAAGCAGGCGTAGCCCGTTCCGGGTTTGTTTTTCCTTGAGCTTGGCCTGTTGTGGGTGACTCTGAACATACTGCAGCACTTGGGTAAAAGCAGGGCTTTGATAGAAATCCGATTTTTGGTCTGCAATAAAGTATCCAATGAGCTTGCCCTTTTTCAACACCACTTTTTCCAAACCAAGGTGAGTGGCAATCCATTTGATTCGGACAGAGTTCAATAAATCCTCGGCCTCTTCGGGGAGTTCGCCAAAGCGATCCACCAACTCCGCTTCATATTTTTGGAGCCCTTCCTCATCCTTCACTTCATTGAGTTGGGTGTAGAGATTTAGTCGTTCGGTAATGTTGTTGATGTAGTCATCCGGGAAGAGCAGTTCAAAATCAGTGTCTAATTGTAACTCCTTAACATAGGTTTTTTCCTTGTCGGATTCCACTTCATCATACAATTCCTTGAACTCATTTTCCTTGAGCTCTTCAATGGCCTCGGCCAATATTTTCTGATAGGTCTCAAATCCAATCTCATTGATAAATCCACTCTGTTCGCCGCCCAAAAGGTCACCTGCACCACGAATTTCCAAATCCTTCATGGCAATGTTGAATCCACTTCCCAGGTCGGTGAACTGCTCTAAAGCCTCAATACGTTTTCGTGCATCAGGTGTCATGACTTCGTAGGGTGGGGTAATGAAATAGCAAAAGGCCTTTTTATTGCTTCGACCTACCCGTCCTCGCATCTGGTGCAGGTCACTCAATCCAAAATTATTGGCATTATGGATAAAAATGGTATTGGCGTTGGTCACATCCAATCCACTTTCCACAATGGTGGTGGAGACGAGTACATCAAACTCTCCGTTCATAAAGGCAAGCATGAGCTGCTCCAATTTTTTGCCCTCCATTTGTCCATGGCCAATCCCAATTTTGGCATCGGGGACCAAACGCTGGATCATTCCCGCCACTTCTTTGATGTTCTCAATCCGATTATGGATAAAAAACACCTGTCCACCCCGTTGAATTTCATAGGAAACCGCATCTCGGATAATATCCTCGTTCAAACGGATCACCTGACTTTCTATAGGGTAGCGGTTGGGCGGTGGAGTATTTATGACCGAAAGGTCACGGGCTGCCATCAAACTAAATTGCAAGGTTCGTGGGATGGGTGTGGCGGTCAAGGTCAGTACATCCACATTTTCTTTAATGGAGCGCAGTTTTTCTTTTACGGAAACCCCAAATTTTTGTTCCTCATCCACAATAAGCAATCCCAAATCCTTGAACTGTACATTTTTGTTCACCAATTGATGCGTTCCGATGATAATATCGATTTTACCTGTGGCCAATCCTTCCAAGACATCTTTTTTCTCTTTTGCCGTTCTAAAACGGTTGAGGTAATCCACGGTAACCGGCATATCTTTCAAACGTTCCTTAAAAGTTCGGTTGTGTTGAAAGGCCAAAATGGTAGTGGGAACCAAAATAGCGACTTGTTTGCCATTGTCCACCGCCTTGAATGCTGCTCGAATGGCAACTTCCGTTTTTCCAAAACCGACATCCCCGCAAATAAGACGGTCCATGGGGCGTTCGCTTTCCATGTCTTTTTTAACATCTTGCGTGGATTTTTCCTGATCTAGGGTGTCCTCATAAATAAAGGAAGCTTCCAACTCGTGTTGCAGATAACTGTCGGGGGCATATTGAAAGCCTTTTTCCAATCGTCTTTTGGCATATACTTGGATGAGGTCAAAAGCAATTTTTTTGACCCGACTTTTGGTTTTTTGCTTCAACTTTTTCCAAGCGGCCGAACCTAGTTTGAAGATTTTTGGAGGAGCACCATCCTTGCCATTGTATTTAGAAATTTTATGCAGGGAATGGATGCTCACATACAAAATGTCACGGTCACCATAAATCAGTTTGATGGCCTCTTGTTTTTTGCCCTCAACATCAATTTTTTGAAGCCCCCCAAATTTTCCAATACCATGATCAATGTGGGTCACGTAATCCCCAATTTCAAGTTTGTTGAGTTCCTTCAGGGTAATGGCCTGCTTTTTGGCATACCCATTTTTCAGATGGAACTTGTGGTAGCGTTCAAAGATTTGATGGTCGGTATAGCAAGCCAGCTTTAAATCTAAATCGATGAAACCCTGATAAAGGGGAAAAACTACGGTTTGGTAATGCACCGTTTGGTCTACTTCATCAAAAATGTCATGAAAACGCTTGGCTTGCTGTTCTGTGGAGCAGAAAATATAATTGGTAAAACCTGCTTCGCGATTCTCATTGAGGTTTTCAATAAGCAGATCGAATTTTTTGTTGAACGAAGGTTGTGGTTTGGTGTTGAATGTCACATCGAGCGCAGTCGAGATGTCATTTTTAGCACTATTGATTTCAACCAATGAAAAATCCTGCAACTGTGACTTCAGCAAGGCTGAATCCACAAAAAGTTCTTTGGGTTCCGCGTGTTTGATTTCGGTGCTGAGTTTGGCAAAACTCTCTTCAGCTTTTGCAAAAAAGGAATCAATCCTATCGTAGATTAGGGCTGTGTTTTTAGCAAAAACCACGGTTTTGGGTGAAATGTATTTGAGAAAACTCTCTCGTGATTCCTGCAAAAACTTGTTCTCCACATTTGGGATGATGGTAATTTTCTTCACCTTGTCCGTGGAAAGCTGTGTTTCTACATCAAAGGTTCGGATGCTATCCACTTCATCCCCAAAAAACTCAATACGGTAAGGCTCATCATGAGAAAACGAAAATACATCCACAATTCCACCTCGGACAGAAAATTCCCCAGGTTCCGTTACAAAATCCACGCGTTTGAATTGGTATTCAAAGAGGACCTCGTTCAAAAAATCTAGAGAAATCTCATCGCCCAATTTTATTTTTTGCGTGTTTTTATCGAGCTCCTTCCGGGTGACCACTTTTTCAAAAAGGGCATCGGGATATGTGACGATGACCGCAGGTTTTTTTCGTGAGTTGATACGGTTCAATACTTCTGCCCGTAACAACACATTGGCATTATCGGTTTCCTCAATTTGATAGGGCCTTCGATAACTTCCGGGATAGAAAAGCACATCATTCTCACCAATCAACTGCTCCAAATCATTGAGGTAATAGGCCGCTTCTTCCTTATCATTGAGAATCAGTAAAAAAGGAGCATCCGCCGCATTGAATACCTCAGAAATTACAAAAGAAAGGGAGGAGCCTACCAATCCTTTAAGATTGATTTTGGCCTTGTTGTCCTGAGATTGGGCAATAGCATCCTGCAGTTTCCTGAGTGAGGGAGACTGTGCAAAAAGCTGGGAAATAGGGGTTTTGGTCAATCCAAAAACTTTGCGGCAAAGATAAACCTCGCAATCTTTTGTAAAAAATGTTTTTTTGAGTTTTTAGCTGTCATGCTTCGACTTCGCTCAGCATCCGAGCGATTTTATTTGTGCTGGCCCTTGAGCGGAGTTGAAGGTGCATTTTTTGGAAATCTAAACTTTTACCACACTATCTTCTACGATGGCATAGACTTCATCATCTTTTGAAGGATTTAGGGTGTGGGTGCCGGTAAATTCCCCGAAAGCAGGTAAAATCATTTGAGATTTACTTTTAAAAAAACAGGGAAGGCGAAGTTTTTGCCGCCCAAGGCCATGCAATTTTACGGCAGGGTGAATGTGCCCACAAAAGGTAAACAAATGTTCACGTTCTTCTGGATGGTGCGTTAGTAAAAAATCATCAACGATAAGTTCTGGGAAAATTTCAATCTTGAGCTGTCTGTATTTTTCTGGGGCGATGATATCATGGTTTCCCGAAACCAAAATAATCTCAGCTGGGGTCTTGGCCGCCCAATTTTCAAACAATTCCCATTCTTTGTTCAAGGAAGAATGGAATAGATCGCCCAAAAAACAGATTTGAAAGGGTTGAAAATCAGCTACGATCATATCGAGCAGCACATAATTTTTATGAATGGCCTTTCTGGGTACTGCGGCTCCAAATTTTCTAAAATGGGAGACTTTGCCCAAGTGCACATCGCTAATCAATAGCATGGATTTTTCAACCCAAAAAAGTCCGCCTAAAGGGTGGAGTAGAAACTGCTTATCCTGTATGTGGATGTCCAAGGTCATTTACAGATTTAGTTTTGAGGGGTCTTGCCTTGAATCCCAAACAAGATGCACTATGATTTCATCTGGTTTTGCTTCATAAAATATTTTATACTGCTTTTTTATAACAACTCGAATTCCCTTTACATTCGTTTTTATTCCTAATAAAGGATACTCAGCCACAATATTCAATATCTGATGGATTTCTTCATTGAGCTTTCTACTGTAGGTTTTGGACTGATTTCTATGAATATAGAACTCCAAGATTTTGGTGAAGATAGCATCTGCCCTTGAGGTCCAGATTATTCTTTTAGCCATTCCTCATTTCTTTTGTAAACTGTTTCAGAAGAGAGTACATGTCCTTTTTTGTATTCTTCCAAACTTTCTGAAATGAGGTTTTTCTCCAAATCTGGAACTTGATAGCCTTCTTTGGAGATATAGTTTTGTAGCATTTCTTTGAATAGAGTGAGCGTACGACTGTCCTCTATGGTCAGTAATTTTTTGATGATGTCGTTTTGCAATTCAGAAATACTCATAGGTAATTCTTTTATGTAAAGATAGTTAAATTAAAGGTTTATGGATTAACCACATACGCATCCAAACGACATTTCTTTCATTTTATAAAGCACTAATCTCCAATCCATCAAGTCAAAAGGGGCATTCATTGATTTCATCTGGATTTTAAGAATGAAATTTTCCAACTTCTCGTATCGGTCGATATAATTCACTTTGTGCTGAGCGTAGCCGAAGTATTAAAACGAATCATATCTTTAAACGTTGGCATTAATATAAACCTACCATCAAACTAATGGAAAACGAATTTGCAAAAGTAATGTCCGAAAGGACAGATGAAGAATTAATAAAGATTGTAACAGTAGAAAGAGGAAGTTATAATCCGACTGCAATTGAAGCAGCAGATGCAGAAGTTGAAAAACGGAATATTGACACATCGGAATTTGAAAAAATCCGAGAAAAAGCAACTGCGGAAAAAGAACAAAAAGAAAAAGTTGACTCAAATGTTGTTGGTTCTGGAATTCGATTTGTGAATTTTCTAATTGACTTTATTGTTTGGTTAATTTTAGCATTTATAATCGGACTTTTTGTTCAACCGACTGACCAAGGAATGATATCACTTATTGGCTACATCTTGATTTTTGGAACATTTATAGCTTATTATGCTGTAATGGAAATTAAATTCCAAAAGACGGTTGGAAAGTTTGTGACAAAAACAAAAGTTGTGAAAATGAACGGAGAAAAACCGACTGACGGAGATATAATAACTCGGACTTTTTGTCGACTAATTCCATTTGACCGACTTTCGTTTCTGTTTGTGAAAAACGGAATTCACGACTTTTTATCTAAAACTAAAGTTGTTAAAGATAATGTGGAATAAAATACTAATGCCAACAATGTATAACCGCAATTTCGGCGGATTCGACTACGTCCGAATCCACTCGGAATTGCTAATGTCAATGCTAAACCGAAAATTAACGCATATTAACCCGTAACTGACGGTTATACGAGACCGATAAGTGCAACAATAAAACTCTTTTCTTTCCAATCGTAGATTTCTATCAGTTTTAAAGGGTAATTTTTTTGTAGATACTTCGGTAATTGGTTATTTCATCAAAGTCTTGGTCATCCGTTTAATGCGGTCTGCCAGTTTTTCATTGGACAATTTTTCTCTCAACCTATCGGTGATAATTGGGAATGAAAAAGGGGTAGGCTGCTGGCATTGTTTCCAAACAATCTCTTGTTGGGCAATCCGTTCCAGTGCCAAACGCAAACGCCCTTCTTCCAGTTGATGCTCAAAAGTTTCGGTAAAGGCTTGTTGGTAAAGAAGGTTATCGTCCTCAAAATCCTTGAACACATCAAATAAAAGCTCAGAACTGCTCTGCAGGTGTTTCATTTTCACCCCTTTTTCAGGATAGCCTGTGAACACCATCCCACTGATCACAGCAATATCCCGAAACTTTCGTCGGGCCATTTCGTTGGAGTTCAAACTTTTTTGAAGGTCGGAGAGCATATACTCTGCAGTGAATAAATTGTTGTCTAATATTGACTGAATATCGATGGGTTTGTCCGATAGCAACTCAAAACCATAGTCATTAAAGGCAAGAGAGCAAGTAATGGGAGTCAATAGACTAATGCGATAGGCCAACAAACTGCTCATCCCCTCGTGGATGGCCCTGCCTTCAAAAGGGTAAAAGATATGGTGGTGGCCATCGTTGGTCTCAAAAGTTTCAATAAGGAATTGATCGGGCAAAGGCACACTACTTTCTTCCCGTTGCTTGGCAAACATGGGAGCCAAGGATTGAATTTCTTTGGATTGTTTTGAAAAAGGGAGTTCGGCCGTGTACAATTCTTGCCGTAATAATTCGGACATTTTAGCTGAAAAACTGAGTCGGCCACCCATCCAACTGGGCACTTTGTTGGTGCGTTTGGAGGAATTCCGAACATGGGCAGCCATGCCCTTTATCCGAATGAATTCCAGATTTCGTCCCGCAAAGGTGAAGACATCACCAGGGCTCAATTTGGAGATAAAATACTCTTCAATGGAACCAATGTACCCTCCTTTTTGGTAGCGAACATGAATAGTAGCGTCGCCCACAATGGTTCCAATTTGAAATCGATGTCGCATGGCAACGGCCCGGCTGTTCACCTTAAACCTTCCATCATCCTCAACTTCCACTTTTTTGTACTCATCATAACTTTTTAAGCTTTGACTGCCCATCACCAAAAAATTGAGGAGCCATTGCCATTGTTCATCGCTAATGGCCTGATAACAGAACGTCTGTTTGATTTCAGGATAGATTTCTTCGGGCAGAAAACCATCGGAAACCGCTAAAGTTGTTAAGTATTGAATGAGCACATCAAAGCTGTTCAAGTACGGGATACGGTCTTCCACGGCACTGTTCAAAACCGCCTTTTGCATGGCCGAAGCCTCAATGAGTTCCATAGCATGGGTTGGTAAAAAGTAAATGACGCTTTCTTTTCCGGGACGATGTCCACTACGACCGGCCCGTTGTAAAAATCGGGCGACCCCTTTGGGACCTCCAATCTGCACCACGGTTTCCACAGGGGCAAAATCCACACCCAAATCCAAACTTGAAGTACAGACCACTGCCTTGAGACTTTCATTTCGGATGGCTTGCTCTACCCACAATCGGGTTTCCTTGTTGATGCTGCCATGGTGCATGGCCATTTCACCGGCAAACTCCGGATATTTTTCCAAAATTTTTTGGAACCAAATTTCACATTGACTGCGGGTATTGGTAAAAAGCAAAGTGGTCTTGCTATTGTTAATGATGGGCACTACTTCGTCCAGTAGATGTAATCCCAAATGGCCCCGCCATGGAAAGGTTTCCATTTCTTTTGGGATGATGCTTTTCACCGTAATTTTTTTGTTGAGATTGGCCTTCACCAAAACCGAGTTCTCCAATGCTGCGGAGGAAGGGCCCAATAACACCTCTCGGGCTTGCTCCAAGTTGCCGATGGTCGCTGAGATGCCCCAAATCCGCAAATTAGTACAAACTGTTTTTAATCGGGATAGGCCCAATTCCATTTGCACGCCACGTTTGGTGCCCAAAAGCTCGTGCCATTCGTCCACCACAATGGCGGAACAATCTTTGAAAAGCTTCGCATATCCTTTTGAGGAAAGCAACAATTGCAAACTTTCTGGGGTGGTGATCAAAAGGTCGGGCATGTTGGTACGCATTTTAGCCCGTTCTTTGGTTGAAGTGTCCCCAGTGCGAATACCCACGGTCATTTGGGTTTCCAGGTCTTGTGTAATTCGCTCAGCGGATTGTTTAATTTCTTGGGAAAGGGCACGGAGCGGTGTAATCCAAATGGCCTTGAGTCCTTTTTTGTGTTTGGTTTTGTATTCGGGATTGTTTTTGATGTAATTCAACACAATGGGAAACCAAAGTGCATAGGTTTTTCCACTCCCTGTGGGTGCGTTCAAAAGTCCGTGCTTTCCCTCCAAAAAGGCATTCCAGGTCTCTTTTTGAAAAGGAAAGGGTTCCCAGTTTTGTTGATGGAACCAGTCTTCGGCAATTTGTAAAAGTTCGGACTTGTTTAGTGGCATTCTTCAGCGATGATACAACAAATTGAAAAGTACGAATTTCTTTTGGTGCGATTTACCTGCTTTTTTTGCGATAAGATTTATATTTGTTCCACAAAATTTGAGATATGCCGATTCTAGATCTATACGAGCACGGAGACCACAGGAAAAACTTGGCCCACTTTGCCACTTTGGCCAGTTTGGCCGCCATTGATGGAGAAATTAATCCGAAGGAAAAAGCCGTTCTGGAAAAGTTTGCCTTTAAACTGAACATTTCCGAGGACGAATTCAAAGAGGTCATGAAAAAGGAGAACAAATATCCTATTGAAACTCCGCACAGTGGTGAAAAACGCTACAAGAGGCTTTTCGAATTTTTTCAAATCATTTTTTCAGACCATGCCATTGATGATGAGGAACGTGTAATGGTTGAAAAATATGCCATTGGTCTAGGTTTCCCTCCAAAAACGGCTTCGCAAATCATTGATAAATCCATTGCCATTTTTACCGGGAAAATCGATTTTGAGGATTACCACGAAATCGTAACGCGTAAGTAGGGTTAAGAGCTGGCGTTGGCCATAAACTCTTCTGCTTTTTCCACCATTTTTTTACTTCCGCAGAAAAAAGGAACTCGTTCGTGCAATTCAGTGGGCTCGATGTCCATGATTCGTCGAAAACCGTCACTGGCTTTTCCATTGGCTTGTTCGGCCAAAAAGGCCATGGGGTTGCATTCATACAACAAACGGAGTTTTCCATTTTGTGCCACACTGCTTTTGGGGTACATATAAATTCCACCTTTAATCATATTCCGGTGAAAGTCGGATACCAGGGAGCCAATATATCGAGAGGTGTAAGGTCTATCTCCTTCCTCTTTTTGGCAATATTTGATATAATCCTTCACCCCCTGTGGAAAATGAATATAATTCCCTTCGTTTACGGAGTAAATTTTTCCTGTTTCAGGAAACTGCATGTTGGGATGTGAAAGATAAAATGTACCAAGGGCGGGGTTCAACGTAAATCCATTTACACCATGTCCCGTGGTATAGACATACATGGTTGAAGTACCATAAATGATGTAACCCGCTGCAATCTGATTTTTACCGGGTTGCAAAAAATCTTCCAAGGTAACGGGAGTGCCTACCGGCGTTACTCTTCTGTAAATGGAGAAAATGGTTCCTACCGATACATTTACATCGATATTGGATGAGCCATCCAAAGGGTCAATGAGCACCACATATTTGTTCTGATGTTTTTTGTCAAAGCTGTTAATGCTGATAAAATCATCTTCTTCTTCCGATGCTATCCCACAAACAATTTCTCGGTTTTTTAAGGTTTGAATAAACTTCTCATTGGCCAATACATCCAATTTTTGTTGGTCTTCTCCTTGAATATTGGTGTCTCCAGCAGCCCCGATAATGTCAACAAGCCCCGCTTTGTTCACCTCATGGTTTACAACTTTGGCGGCCAAACGAATACCGTTAAGTAATCTTGAAAGTTCTCCGGAAGTGTATTGAAATGATTCTTGGTTGGCGATAATGAACTCGCCCATGGTGAGTCGCTGTTTGTCAGACATGGAAAAGGCTGTTTTATTTGAGGACAAATATCGGGCATTTTGTGAAACTATAACGATTTCGTTTAGGCAAAGTTTTAGATATTTATAACTTTGAGTTTTATTTGTAACAATTATGGAATACCTAATCAGAGATGCAAAGAAGGAAGACATGGCTCAAGTTTTGGCTTTGGTTCAAGAATTGGCTGATTTTGAAAAGGAACCTGATGCCGTAGTTATTTCAAAAGAGGACTTGGAAAGAGATGGTTTTGGTAAAAATAGACTGTTCCATTGTTTTGTAGCAGAGGTAGGAAATGATATCGTAGGAATAGCTTTGGTATACCCCAGATATTCCACATGGAAAGGTCCCACAATTCATTTGGAAGATCTTATTGTAGCGGAACGGATGCGCGGCAGTGGTCTAGGAACGGCGTTGCTAAATAAGGTGATACAGTATGGTCATGACCTAGGTGTTAGGAGAATTCAATGGGAAGTTTTGGATTGGAACGATCCGGCGATTGAATTCTACGAGAAAAAAGGTGCCAAGGTACTTAGGGATTGGGATGTAGTTCAAATGGATGAACAAGGCATCAAAAATTATATAAAAAGTTTAAACTAATTTTTACAAGAAGATATACTGAATGAGAGTATTTAAGTTTGGAGGTGCATCTGTAAAAGATGCTGATGCGGTTAGAAACGTTGTACGCGTGTTGCAGGAAGTGGGCCATGAGGATACCTTGGTGGTGATTTCGGCCATGGGCAAGACCACCAATGCTATGGAAAAAGTGGTGGAGTCTTATTTTAAGGACAAGAATACTATAACGGAAGCCTTGCAGGAGGTTATGGACTACCACGATGGCATCCTGTCCAATTTGTTTGAAAACCCCAAGCATCCCATTTACGGTAGGGTAAAATTGCTTTTTGAAGAAGTAAAAGGATTTTTAACATGGAACAAGTCTCCTAAATATGCCTTTGTCTACGATCAAGTGGTGGGTTATGGCGAATTGGTGTCCACAACGATCATAAGTGCATACTTAAACGAGATAGGGATGCCTAATACGTGGTTGGATGTCCGTCAGTTGATCAAAACCGATAACAATTACCGTGATGCCCAAATAAACTGGGAGCGGACTCAGGAAGAGGTATCTGCTAGGGTAGATATGTCCAAGTTGAACATAACCCAAGGATTTTTGGGGAGTGACGACAATAACTTCACCACAACTTTGGGGCGAGAGGGTTCCGATTACACGGCTGCTATATTGGCGTATTGCCTTAATGCAGAATCGGTGACCATTTGGAAGGATGTCCCTGGAGTTTTAAATGCCGACCCAAGAAACTTCGAGGAAACTAGATTGCTGGAGCAGATTTCGTATCGTGAAGCCATAGAATTGGCATTTTATGGAGCTTCCGTGATTCACCCAAAAACCCTTCAGCCACTGCAACGAAAAGAGATACCCCTTCATGTAAAATCTTTTCTCAACCCAAAAGATATGGGGACCACTGTGGGCAAAGGAGTGGGTATTGTTCCCAAAACACCTTGTTTTATTGTGAAGAAGAACCAAGTGTTGCTGAAACTTTCTTCCTTGGATTTTTCATTCATTGTTGAGGACAATATCAGTGAGATTTTTAAATTGTTCCATGACCATCGCTTAAAAGTAGATATGATCCAGAACTCAGCCATTAGTTTTTCGGTGTGTCTGGACAATAAGTTCAATGGCCTCCAACCTATGCTGGAAGAACTCAAACGAAAATTCAAGGTAGTCTGCCATGAGGATGTATCACTTTACACCATTCGTCATTTTGATGACAATGCGGTAAAATCCCTTCAAAATGGCAAGTCTGTACTAGTGGAGCAACGTGGCAAGGAAACCGTACAGCTTGTTGTAAAATAAGGTTTAGCCCCTTACTTTTTATTGAAGAGGTCAATTACCGTATTTTTCTATCTTTACGTATACCTAAATAATAAAGATAGTTCATGGGGTTGGTTTCTGCTAAAGAAGTGGCTAAGGTAATTCACCTGGATAAATATGGGTTCTTGGGCACTTTTGTGGGGTGGCTTTTAATGGTTGCCACCAAGATTACTACCATCAATCGATTCTATAACAAGAACAAGGAACTCCCGGGGCCAGAATTTTTGGATGCTATTCTGAATCACTACGAAATAGACTTTGAAATTCCGGAAGAGGATTTAAAGCGATTGCCAAAATCTGGTCCGTACATCACCATCAGCAACCACCCGCTTGGAGGAATTGATGGGGTGCTCCTGCTCAAATTATTGCTGAAAGAACGCCCCGATTTTAAAATCATTGCCAATTTTTTGTTGCATCGCATTGAACCATTACGGCCGTACATTATGCCTGTAAACCCTTTTGAAAACCATAAAGATGCCAAGAGCAGCATTATGGGATTTAAAACTGCCCTGGCTCACTTAAAGGAAGGTCATCCTCTGGGGATTTTCCCTGCTGGTGAGGTGTCTACTTACCGGGATGGTAAATTGGTGGTGGACAGGCCTTGGGAGGAAGCCGCCATTAAGTTGATACGCAAGGCCGAGGTTCCTGTGGTCCCCATTTATTTTCACGCCCGTAATAGTCGATTGTTTTACAGGCTGTCCAAAATAAATGATGTGTTTAGAACGGCCAAGTTGCCCTCAGAGTTGACTTCGCAGAGCAGAAGACCCATTAAAGTGCGAATTGGGCAACCCATTTCGGTAAATACCCAGAACGAAGAGGAAACCTTGGAAGCTTTCACAGAATTGCTTCGGAAAAAAACCTACCTGCTGGCCAATGTGTTTGAAAAGGAACGATTGATTGACAAGGTGCCCACCAGCTTAAAAATTCCAAAACCTCCCAAAAAAATAGCAACCCAGGTCAGTACAAAAGTATTGGAAGAAGAAATCGCAAGATTACGTGAAAAGGACTGTAGGGTGTTGCAGAGCAAAAATTATGAGGTTTATTTGGCGCAGCAGAAAGACATTCCTTTTTGCTTAAATGAGATTGGAAGGCAACGCGAGGTTACGTTTCGGGAAGTGGGCGAAGGCACCAATAATGCCATTGATTTGGACAAATTTGATTCGTACTACCATCATCTTTTTTTATGGGACGACGATGCAAAGACCATTGTAGGAGCCTATAGAATGGGATTGGGGTCGGAAATCTTCAAAAAGTATGGCATTGATGGATTTTATCTTCAGGATCTCTTCCGTTTTGAGCCAGAACTTTATGGAATGATGGAGAAATCCATTGAAATGGGGAGGGCCTACATTGTTAAGGAATATCAGCAAAAGCCCATGCCCTTGTTCTTATTGTGGAAAGGCATCGTGCATACCACACTGCGCCATCCAGAACATAAATATTTGATTGGGGGCGTGAGCATCAGTAACCAGTTCTCCAATTTTTCCAAATCCTTGATGATCGAGTTTATGAAATCCAATTATTGGGATCCTTATGTGGCCCAGTACATTCGTCCTAAAAAAGAGTTCAAGGTACAGTTGAAGGATGCGGACAAGGAGTTTGTGTTTGATGAAACCCAGGCCGACCTCAACAAGTTTGATAAGTTGATCAGTGAAGTGGAGCCCGGAAGCTTGCGATTACCGGTTTTGATAAAAAAATACATTAAACAGAATGCAAAAGTAGTGGCCTTTAACGTGGATCCACTTTTCAATAATTCTGTGGATGGATTAATGTACATCAGAATTGCAGACCTCCCCGAAGATACCGTGAAACCCGTAATGGAAGAGTTTCAGGCAGAATTGGAGCGTAAAATGGCCGAAGGGACATCAACCACTAATGATGTGTAAAGAAATATTGGATTGTTATGAAATTGTCCGTAGTTCTTTTTCTTTTTTTTATACTCCAAATTCAGTCCCAAGAAGCTCAGGGAGTTATTTTTGATGCAAAGACCAACGAGCCCATTTTTGGGGTATCTGTATATTATGATGGCAGTTCCGTGGGCACTATGACTGATGAAGATGGGAGTTTTAGGATAGAACTGCCCTATCAGAATAGAGCCGTTCTTGTTGTTAGTCATTTGGGCTATGTGACCAAAAAAATAGTCAACTTACCCAGTAGTACAACGCTAAAAATAGCACTGGAAGAGGAAATTGAAAGTTTGGATGAGGTTGTACTTACATCGGACCCCTTTTCCCGAAAGGAAAAACTGGAAGTTTTTAAGCTTGAGTTTTTGGGAGATACCCGAGGAGGTCGGGCTTGTGAAATTGTCAATGAAGAGGATATTCATCTTTATTTCAATTCACAGGACAACACCCTTTTGGCAAGCTGTGATAAACCTGTAGTTATTCAGAATGAATATTTGGGATACAGGATTCATTTTTATATTGATGAGTTTAAGATTTTCTTCAAAACAAAAAGTCTCAAACGCACAGACAATATTTACCATACTTTATTTGACGGAACTACCCGGTTTTATGATATCTCCAATGGCGACCCTAGGACCGAGTCACGAAGAGAGCGGATTTATTTCGGCTCTCCAAGACATTTTATCAGGGCTTGTTGGTATGGCGATTTGGAAAACCAAAATTTTAGGTTGAAGAAGAAATATAAAGATGTTGGGATAACTGATTTTATGGAAAACCAAAAAGATTCTGTAGGAGATTTGAAGAAAGTTCATTTTTTGGGAAATCAATATGTAATCTATCACAGGAAACGTAGTAATTATAGATCAACCCTTACTATAAATCAAATTGATACGACCTATGTTTTAGATAGGTACGGTAATTATGCTCCTTTTGAAAACTTGGTTTTTGGAGGGCACATGTCCACTTATAGAATAGGAGATATGCTTCCCATGGATTATGGTTTTTAGCAGCTTGGTTAATATCAATCCATAAGCTCTTCCCGAACAAAATCGTGGCAAAATTCTTTTATGTCATCCCGGGTACTCACAAAAGCTTCATGCACTTCCTCATCTGAGCCTTCAACTTTGGAAGGATCGGTAAAATTTTGATGGAGTCGCCTCGCATTTTTGGAAGGAATAAAGGGGCAGTGCTCCTTGGCTGGAAACGCCGGACATAGTATACCACCCACGCCGGGTTAAAGTGACCATAGCTGGCCGGACGAAAGTGACCCACCCT
>JAUIBH010000036.1 GCA_030427985.1 Bacteroidia bacterium
CTTGCAGGAAACACTCACTACGCCCACTGCTAGGAATAAAGTTAAAATTGTCGTTATTCTTTTCATGATAAAAATTTGTTTTCCCAAAATTAAGCAAATATTGTTTATTGTAGCCCTCTCCCTATTTTTTGCAGTCTTCCAGTGGATTTATATTCCTTGGCCAACTTATCCAAAACCCCATTAATAAAGATGCTGCTCTTGGGCGTGGAGTATTCTTTGGCTATCTCCAAATATTCATTTAGCGTCACTTTTTCGGGGATGGATGGAAAGTTGAGCAACTCACAAATAGCCATTTTTAATATAATGGAATCAATCTCGGCGATGCGGTCATTGTCCCAATTAGGGGTCTTACCTTCTATCTCCTTTTCCCATTTGGCATCGTTGAGCAATGTTTTGGTCAACAGATCATTGGCATAGTCCATATCCTGTTGGTCTTTGAGCAAGGCAGGAAGAAAAAACTTTTCATTGGAGCTTTCATTGGCCTTTCGCAAGCGTTTCATTAAATAGGTATTGACAATGGGAATGTCATCTACCCAAGTGAGTTTGTCATCCTCGAAATACTCGTAGATCTTGTCATTGGGAGCTATGATCTCTTTAAAAAGTTGCAGTACCACTTCGCGGTCATCCTCATAATCGTCCTTACCATTGGTCATATAGGTTTTGTAGATATCGCTCCCCACCACTTCTTTGTAGATGATCTTTACGTACTCCTCGTTCAAATACCAATTGTTCAACTTCCTTTTGGACAAAGCTGCCTTAAGGGATTCATTGTTGGCAATTTGCAGCAACAGTCTATTTTTTACAAATTTTTCACGGTCGGGATAGTTGTCCTCTTCTGTAGCGAGATATTTTTTTGAAGCACGGTTTACATGCTTGTTGGCCATTTGGTGTAGTTCGGCCAAAAGGCTGAGAACAAGTAAATAGAGCACATACATGTTCTCTATACTCACTCTTAGGAATTTTTCCTGTTTCTCCAAGGAATCGTCCTTGGATTGAATCAATGCATAAATGCATTGCATCACTTTTACTCTGATATGCCTGCGGGTAAGCATTTTTAAAGAACTTTTAAAGTCATTGATTGGCTTTCACCCCGCAAAAGTAATCTTATATTTCAATCTTACCTACCAAAGTTGTTTTCTTATCAGTTTTATAACATTTACTTTGTGGTCAATGGCATATATTTGCTGGATTGTCATTAAAAAATGACGTTCAAAAACCATCTTTCCCTTTTATGAAGGAACTAAAACACCTAAATAAATACTTTAAAAAATACTGGTTTAAGCTGTTGCTGGGGATTTTGATCACCATTATTGCCCGTGTTTTTTCCTTGATCATGCCCTCGTATGTGAACAAATCCATACAGGCCGTTGAGGATTTTATGGCGAATACCATTACCCTATCCGATGCAAAGGGAATGTTGCTCCAGTACATTTTGATCATTGTTGGAGCCGCTATCCTTTCGGGGCTTTTTACCTTTTTAATGCGACAGACCATCATTAATGTGTCCCGATACATTGAATATGATTTAAAAAATGAGGTTTTTGACCATTACCAATTGCTCAGCCTAAATTTTTATAAAAAAAATAGAATCGGTGATCTTATGAACCGAATCAGTGAGGACATTAACCAAGTACGGTTGTATGCCGGTCCCGCCATTATGTATGGGATACAGACACTCACCCTTTTTGCCTGTTTAATTCCATTGATGTTCATAAAGGCGCCCACCTTGGCAGCATACACCTTACTTCCGCTGCCTGTTTTATCGGTTTTGATTTATCAAATCAGTAAGATTATCCATAAAAGAAGTACTAAGGTGCAGGAGTTTTTGTCCACCCTGTCCACGTTTACCCAAGAATCTTTTTCGGGGGTGGCCGTAATCAAAGCGTATAGTCTTGAGCCCAAAATCAATTCAGAATTGCAGGATTTGGCCCAAGAGGGAAAAGATACCAGCATGGCCTTGGCCAAAGTGAATGCCTGGTTTTTTCCATTGATGATTTTGTTGATCGGTATCAGTAACATATTTGTGATCTATATTGGGGGAAGACAGTACATCAACGGTCAAATTGAGTCCATTGGCATTATTGCCGAATTCATCCTGTACGTAAATATGCTCACCTGGCCAGTTGCCATTGTGGGATGGCTCACTTCCATTATTCAAAGGGCGGAAGCATCCCAAAAACGTATCAATGAATTTTTAAAGGAAGCGCCTTCCATTAAAAATGAAGTAACCCAGGACACTCCAATAAAAGGAAACATCGAATTTAAAAATGTGACCTTTACCTACGAGGACACCAACATCACCGCGCTTAACAATGTATCCTTCACCATTAAAGCCGGGGAAACCGTGGCCTTTTTGGGAAAAACAGGCTCCGGGAAATCCACCATTCTGGATTTGGTGGCACGACTTTATGATGTTAGTTCCGGACAAATATTGATTGATGGTGTCCCCCTTCAAAAATTGAACTTGAACAGTTTACGCAGTTCCATTGGGGCCGTACCCCAAGATGCCTTTTTATTTTCGGATACCATTGAAAACAACATCCGGTTTGGGGATGAAAATGCCACCCATGATGAGATTGTTGACGTGGCCAAAAAAGCAGTGGTCCATAAAAACATTCAAGGTTTCGCTAAAAAATACAACACCATACTGGGTGAACGCGGCATAACGCTGAGTGGTGGTCAAAAGCAGCGGGTCTCCATTGCCCGTGCGCTGCTCAAAGACCCAAAAATCTACCTTTTTGATGATTGTTTGTCTGCTGTGGATACCGAAACAGAGGAAGAAATCCTGAATAATTTAAAGCGCGAATCGCAAGATAGAACCACCTTAATTGTGAGCCACAGGGTCTCTTCTGCCAAAAATGCGGATAAGATCATTGTTTTGGAAAATGGCGCCATACTCCAAGAGGGCACCCATGAGGAGTTGAACAACATTGATGGGTACTATAAAGAACTCTATCTCAACCAGCTCTCAGGGAAAGAATGATAAAAAAGTTGCTGGATTAGCTTTTTTTTTCCATTTTTGGGAGAATAAACAACCAAAGTTTAAAACACATTAGACCAAATGGGTGAGAAAGATTTAATGGATCAGGAAGAGATTTATTCGAAAGTCTTACGAGCAGGAAGAAGAACTTATTTTTTTGACGTAAGGAGTACCAAGGCCGGTGATTACTACCTAACCATCACAGAAAGCAAGAAGTTTACCCATGATGATGGTTCCTTTCACTACAAAAAGCACAAAATCTATCTCTATAAAGAGGATTTTTCAGCATTCAGGGAAATTATGGAGGAAATGATGGACTACATCATTGATGAAAAAGGAGTTGAAGTAATCTCTGAACGACACCAAAAAGACTTCAAAAAAGAAGAAAATGGTGGCATGAGTGAAAACGGAACTGCTTCTGGCAACTTCACCGATGTTAGTTTTGACGACATTTAGGTAGCACTATCTTAAAAAACATCTAAAAACGACCTGCGCTCTGCAGGTCGTTTTTTATTTTTAACCCTACGAACTAACTCATTTCAACTCATGAAAAAATGTAACCTCCTATTCGTTGCAGTTTTGATTGGTCTCAGCCTCTCTGCACAACAGGTAACCTTGGATTATTATTTACCAAATGGCATCTCTTACGATCCCAATATTCCGAAACCCGCAGATGTAATCGGGCATGAAGTGGGTGAATGGCATGTTACCCACGACAAATTGGTGTACTACATGTACCAGCTTGCCGAGTCCAGTGATCGAATCACCATTGAAAATAGAGGAACTACTTTTGAGGGCAGACCCATACTCCTACTTACGGTAACTACCCCAAAAAATCATCAAAATATAGAAACCATACGGCAACAGCACATTGCGCTTTCCGAAGGAAATTCAGATTTGAACACTGCTGATATGCCCATTATTGTGTACCAAGGTTTTTCCATCCACGGAAATGAACCCAGCGGTGCCAATGCCGGATTGGCCTATGCCTATTATCTGGCCGCAGCCCAAGGTCCTGAAATTGAAGCTATACTGGACAATATGGTCATTCTTATGGATCCCAGCTTTAATCCAGATGGCTTGCAACGCTTTGCCTATTGGGCCAACGTTAACAGAAGTGAGAACCTTAACCCCGATAACAACGAGCGTGAATACCACGAGGTATGGCCAGGAGGGCGTACCAATCATTACTGGTTTGACCTTAACCGCGACTGGCTTCCAGCTCAATTGCCCGCAAGTAGGGCCCGTGTTGAATCCTTCCATAAGTGGTTGCCCAACATTGTAACGGACCATCATGAAATGGGTACCAATTCCACTTTTTTCTTTCAGCCTGGAGAACCCAAACGGGTACATCCACTCACCCCTAAAATCAACCAAGAGCTTACCAAGGAGATTGGCACCTATCATGTAAAGGCTTTGGATAAAATTGGATCGCTGTATTTTTCGGAAGAAAATTATGATGATTATTATTATGGAAAAGGTTCAACGTTTCCAGATGTGAATGGCAGTATTGGAATATTGTTTGAACAAGCCAGCTCAAGAGGACACATCCAAGAAAGTGAAAATGGATTGCTGACTTTTCCCTTTACCATCCGAAATCAGTTTACCACTGCATTGTCCACCGTTGAAGCGGCCCACAACATGCGAACAAAACTGTTGGATTATCAAAAAAACTATTATGCTGATTTGCGTAATGAAGGTTCACGGAGCAAAACAAAGGCCATCGTTTTTGGTGATAGTAAAGATGCTTCCAAAACTTGGCATTTGGCCGAAATCCTAAAAAGACACAAAATAAAGTTCCACGAACTCGCTTCGGATGCCACCATAGACGGAAAGAACTACAAGAAAGGATATAGCTATGTGGTGCCCATGAACCAGAAAAATCCAAGGTTGATCAATGCCATGTTTGAAAAGCGGACCACTTTTGCCGACAGTCTGTTTTATGACATTTCTGCTTGGACCTTCCCATTGGCTTTTAATGTGGACTATGCGGAACTCTCCTCCTTGTCCAATGCTGGACCAGAAGTGGTTGATTTTCAACGCCCAACCGGCGAAGTGGATAAAAAAAGTAATTATGCCTATGTGTTTGAATGGCATGAATACTATACGCCAAAAGTGTTGAACGCCATTTTGGAAAAAGGCCTTCGTGCCAAAACTGCACGAACCCCATTTACATTGGAAGGCACTCGATACGATTACGGTTCCATTATGGTTCCCGTACAAAACCAAAAATTGGATGCCACTGAACTCTATAATTTTTTATATGAGATTGCCCAACAAAGTGGTGTTACCATCAATGGAGTGTCCACTGGCCTCACCGAAGGAATAGATTTGGGCAGTGGCGATTTTGAACCCCTAAAAAAACAGAAAGTGGCCATTTTGGTGGGTGATGGCACTCGCTCCTACGACGCTGGCGAAATCTGGCACCTGTTTGATACACGTTATGACATAAAAATCACCAAAATCGACACCAAATATTTTAATAGTGTTGATTTGGGTTCCTATACCGATTTGATACTGCCCGGAACTGGTTGGGGCGGTGGTACCATGCTCGACAAAAAAGGAGCTGAAAAAATCAAGGAATGGGTAAAAAATGGAGGTACGGTCATCGGTTACCGAACTACGGCCAATTGGTTCTTGAGCAATGAATTCATGGATTTGAAAATGCGAAAAGACACACTGGTCGCCAAAAACATTGCCTTTGATCAAAAAGAGGATTTTCAAGGAGCCCAAGTCACCGGAGGCGCTATTTTTGAGGCCAATCTAGACCGTTCCCACCCCATTAACTACGGCTATAAAAATGATAATTTGGCCCTTTTCCGAAACACCAACATTTATTTGGAACCGGAAAAAAACAGCTATGATAATCCCATTCAGTATACCAATAACCCGTTGCTGAGTGGCTATATTTCTGAAGAAAATGCGGAGCTCATCAAAAACAGTGTGCCTTTCAAAGTGCAATCTTTGGGCAAAGGAAGAGTGATTCTCTTTACCGACAACACCAACTTTCGGGCATTTTGGTACGGCACCAACAAACTGTTGATGAACGCTATTTTCTTTGGGCAAATGATGTAAGGGCAACGGACCTGCATCAACTAATTTTAAAAAGAATGGAATAATCAAAAAATAAGAACAATTATGGCCAGAACCCTAAGCAATATGTTACCTCTGGGCACCAAGGCCCCGGATTTTGAACTATTGGACACCGTAACCAACCAAACCCTTTCATTACAAAAACTAAAGGGTGAAAAAGGAACGGTGGTCCTATTTATATGCAACCACTGCCCTTTTGTGATTCATGTGAATCCTGAAATTTCCAAACTGGGCAAGGAATACCAGGCCAAGGGCATCAACTTTGTGGCGATTTCAAGTAACGATGTGGAAAACTATCCACAGGATGCCCCGCATTTGATGAAGAAAAAAGCCCAAGAAGAGGACTATACCTTTCCCTATTTGTACGATGAAACCCAAGAAGTGGCCAAGGCCTACGATGCCGCCTGCACACCCGATTTTTACCTTTTTGATGGTGATTCAAAATTGGTATATCGCGGGCAATTGGACGATTCCAGACCCGGAAATGGTTTACCCCTCACGGGTTCCGATCTTCGGAATGCCATGGATGCGCTTTTGGAAGGAAAAGCCATCGACCCCGATCAAAAACCGAGTATTGGATGTAACATTAAATGGAAGCAGAACTAATTTAATAAGGGGGCTATGAAAATAAGTCCAAAAGAAGCGTTGGGGAAACTTTCGGAAGTGGATTCTCCATTTTTGACCCTTTTTGAGCATGGCTCTTTGGCGGTAGAAATTTATCGACCTGAAAAAGTAGACCTGCAACAACCCCATTCAAGAGATGAGATTTATGTAGTGATTTCGGGAAGTGGCGAATTTTTGAACGGTGGCAAGCGCACCACTTTTTCCCAAGGGGATTTTCTGTTTGTTCCCGCAGGCGTGGAGCATCGGTTTGAAAACTTTACCGAAGATTTTGCCACTTGGGTATTTTTTTATGGTCCAGAAGGAGGGGAAAGCAACCCATGAGCCAAGAAATCATTCTGGAAGAAGTGCAACCCGCAACGTTGGACACTTATGTTTCCGTTGGAATACAATCTTATCACGAACATTATTTGCATCTTTGGGAGAATGAGGACCCCACACCCTATATCTCCAATGGACTCACTACAGCTGTTGTGGAAAAGGAACTCGCTGACCCCAATAACCTAAATTATTTGGTGAAGATGGAAGATGAAGTGGTAGGCATTGTAAAATTGGTAAGGGATAGTGGAGTGGACGAATTTTCTCCAGAGGAATCCCTAAAGGCTGAGAAAATTTATCTTTTAAAAGCCTACGCTGGCCAAGGTCTTGGAAAAAAGGTACTCGAATGGATAGAAAACCATGCCAGAAGTCTAAAAAAGAAAGTGCTTTGGCTGGATACCATGCAAAAAGGAAATCCCATTCAGTTTTACCAAAAAAATGGATTTGTGATCAAAAGGGAGAGCGAACTCAGCCTACCCGGTGCAAAACCATCGGAAAAAGCCATGTGGATTTTGACCAAACCGCTTTAGATTACCAACCTTCCCGTTTAATTAAATTTTCAATATGGGCAAAATGATGGCTTCCATGCCAGGCGTAGCGCCCAATATTTTCTGCAAGGGTGGTCTCCGTATTCCCATCAGGATGGGTAAACTTGCGTTGTAATTGAGCCATTGTCAATCCCCGCAACAGATACACCAGCTTGGCATGTACCGCTTTTAGGTGATCAAGGGATATTTGAATCGGTGCCGTTTTGGCATCAAAAAGTTCGGACCATGCCTTTTCATCATACGGCTTTATTAGAGGATTATCTTCCGTTAAGCCCCATTTGAATCGAATATAACTATGATGGTGGCTGTCCGCAATATGGTGCACCAATTGCCGTACTGTCCACCCGCCAGGTCGGTACGGAGCTTCCAATTGTTTAGCTGAAAGTGGCTTTACCATGGTCTCCAACCGTTGTGGCAATTCTTCCAAAATAGTAATCCATTTTTTCAATTGCTCTTCCGTAATGGTTTCTGGGATCTTGAAATGCCCAATGGGATATTTTAGCTGTTCCAAAGTTTCTTTTTCCATATTTTAAAGGTAGTGAACTTCAGGCTGAAAAGTGACGCATCAAAAAACGGAATTCACTGAACATGGTGTAATTTTAATACACTTTTAACTGTGTTAAAATCACGGGATTGATTTATCTACTAACTTTGTAGAGTAATCATTCTTTAATCCAAAAAAACAATATATATGGCTACACTAAGATTGGGTGATACCGCCCCGGATTTTACGGCGGTAACCTCAGAAGGAACATTGAATTTTTATGATTATTTGGGTGATGGATGGGGCATTCTTTTCTCCCACCCAGCCGACTTTACACCTGTATGTACCACCGAGTTGGGCACTGCGGCCAAATTCAAGGATGAGTTTGCCAAGCGCAATGTAAAAATGATGGCATTGAGCGTGGATGGCGCCGAATCGCACAAGGAATGGATTAAGGACATCAACGAGACCCAGGCTACCAACGTCAACTTCCCTATTATTGCGGATGAGGACCGGAAGGTATCCGATCTGTATGATATGATCCACCCCAATGCGGATGACACCCTTACTGTTCGTTCGGTATTCATTATTGGGCCGGACAAAAAAGTTAAGTTGATCTTGACCTATCCGGCTTCCACAGGACGTAATTTTTATGAACTATTGCGCGTGGTGGATTCCCTACAATTGACGGCCAACCACAAAGTGGCCACACCTGCCAACTGGAAAAATGGCGAAAAAGTTGTGGTAAGTCCAGCCATTCCTACGGACGAAGCCAAGAAAATCTTTACCAAAGGTGTTGAGGAAGTTAAGCCGTATTTACGTTTAACGCCAGACCCGACGGCTTAATTATTTTTGAGAAAAAAGTATAAAAACCCTTATTCCCAATAAATTAAATGTACCTTCGTGCTTTATTTAATTTTTTTAATATTTATTATGAGTAAAGGAACAGTAAAATTCTTCAACGATTCTAAGGGCTACGGCTTTATCACCGAAGAAGGTTCACAAACAGATCACTTTGTACACGTTTCAGGTTTAATCGATGAAATCAGGGAAGGTGATGCTGTAGAATTTGAACTACAGCAAGGTAAAAAAGGATTGAACGCCGTAAATGTACAAGTTATAGATTAAGGTTACAGTATACTTTTTTATAGATCAGGCCCGGGCATTGCCCGGGCTTTTTATTTTTTTTCATTCTTCACGCAACCCCTGCTCTTTTTTTATATCTGTCTTCTAGACACGTTCCCCATAACCATTAAATAAATAATAGCATGAACACATTCTTTGGAGTCCTTCTTTTACTTTTAGTCATTAATGTACTCTTGCTAGCTTTAAGCGTAAACGGTTCCAAAAAGAGGTCTTTTGGGGGTTCTTTAGAAAAGAACTGAAAGTCATCGTTTATTTGTGAAGGCAATATGGTAGGGTATTTTTGCGTTGAAGTGTTACCTATAAAAACACGTATACCATGAATACCTTTTTTAGCGTTCTATTTGTTTTGCTTGCCCTTAATCTATGTCTCCTCTTGGTAAGTGTGAATCGAACTAAATAAAAAAGCTCCCATTTCTGGAAGCTTTATTTTTTTGAATCAAAAGACGATGTTATTTCACAGCCATCAATTCCACATCAAAAATTAAAGTGGCGTTTGGTGGAATAACCCCTCCGGCACCTGCACTGCCATACGCCAAGTGCGATGGAATTACCAAACGGGCCTTATCCCCTACTTGCAATAATCCAATTCCTTCATCCCATCCGGGGATAACCTGACCTACACCAATAGTAAAGTCAATGGGTTGGTTTCTTTTGTAGGAAGAATCAAATACCTGTCCGTTGGAAAGCGCACCTTCATAATGTACAGAAACGGTTTTACCTTTTTCGGCCTTGGCACCATCTCCTTTTTGAATGATTTTATAGCGCAATCCACTGTTGGTCTTTTCAAAACCGGCAGCCAGTTCCTCCATTTCAGCCTCAGCTTGGGCCTTGGCCTCGGCGATTCGTCTTTCACGGGCACCTTCAAACGTTCTGAAAGCCTCAATGGCATTCCATTTTTCGGCTTCATCGCCTACGCGAACAATATCCAGACTTTCAATGGCATCGCCTTGCGCAATGGCATCCACCACTTCCTGTCCATGTTCCACAAAACCAAAAACTGTATGCTTATTATCTAACCAAGGTGTGGCCACATGGGTGATAAAAAATTGGCTTCCATTGGTTCCGGGACCTGCATTGGCCATGGAAAGCACCCCAGGACCCTCATGGGTAAGGTCTGGGTGAAACTCATCATCAAACTTATAACCGGGGTCTCCGGTTCCTGTTCCCAATGGGCATCCGCCTTGAATCATAAAATCGGCTATGACCCTATGAAATTTGAGTCCGTCATAATACGGATTGCCTTGGGGTTTGATGGAATTTTCCATATCACCCTCTGCGAGGGCCACAAAGTTCCCCACCGTTCCCGGGGTTTTATCATGGGTAAGTTTTACCAATATTTCACCTTTGGTGGTATTGAATTTAGCGTAGATTCCGTCTTGCATTTTTTTTGATTATTGGATCAATCGATTGTTCGACATCCGTTTTTAAGGCTGCAAAGATACGGGTTTATGCGCAAGAGTGAAAGCCACGGAATAGCACTAAATTGGTCTACGAGCTAAAATTCAATTATTTTAGCTAGTCTACAGCTGTACATGTTTTCTAAAACTTGTAACTGACGGCTATAGCGAATAAACGTCTAATGGCTCCCGGTAGCTTTTGCCCCGCTATGCGGGTCAACGCTACTCGACATAGCCGCGTGGCCGTTACCTGCAAGCTGAAAAACAGCCGTAAAATTTTAAATGGACGATAAAAAGAAAATAATTGGAATTTGCGGAAGTGCCAGCCAAAATTCGGGAAATTTGGCAATTTTAAAATTCATATCCGAATCGGAAAAATCCGAATTCAATTTTGAAATTATTGAGGACTTGACCGATTTCCCACATTTTAGAACTGACCAAACCGATAAAAATGTACCCGAAAAAATTGCCGATTTCAGAAATAAGATATTCAGTGCGGATGGAATAATAATTTGCACACCTGAATATGTTTTCAGCATTCCAAGTGGACTAAAAAATATACTTGAATGGTGTGTTTCAACAACGGTGTTTTCGGACAAACCAGTTGGACTTATAACAGCTTCGGCGAGTGGAAAAAAAGGACACGAGGAACTAAAACTGATCATGAAAACCATTCAAACTTTTTTTACAGCTGACACAACTCTTTTGATTCAAGGAATAAAGGGGAAAGTCTCAAGAGATGGAGAAATAATAGATAAAATCACAAAAACTGAATTACAAAAATTAATAGAATCGTTTAAAGAATTGACCAAATCAGAATGATATACATAACCCAATTGATATATGTAAAGAAGGGGAAAGAGGCAATATTTCACGAATTTGAAGAAATAGCAATTCCAACTATCCTAAAGTACAATGGACGACTTACGCTACGAATTCGACCAAATGAAAATTCTATAATTGAAAATAATATTGAAGTTCCTTACGAAATTCATTTAGTGGAATTTGATAGTCAAGAGGATTTTGACAATTTTAAGATGGATGAGGAACGGAAAAAATTTCTTCATTTGAAAGAGCAATCCATTGAATCTGTCATTTTGATTCAAGGAGTTAAGTTAAATTAAAAAGCCAGCAGCCAACATTTTGCATAAGTAATGGCGGTTTAAGTGATAAAACGAAAGATAACATATAAAACAAAGGTCAGTGCTAAACTGAAAAGTTTGTGAGTAGAAATCGGCTACTACTCATACATGAGACCGTTGTCATCAATCAAAACTCTATATAAAAATGAAGCAAATTAGCCTATTGTCAATTGTATTGACCGCTTTTACCATTTCCTTAAATGCCCAAGAACAACTTTCTGTCCAAGATAGTATAAACGTATTTTATGGCTCGCTGTTTCAATTTATGGAGACGGAATATCTGCACAAAAATGAAGTGGAATGGAAATCGCTCAAAAACAATACGCACAAAAGACTTGAACGTTATAATGATTTTGAAAGTTCATTAAAGGAAATCAACACTCTTTTTGAGGACGCTAAAGCCTCCCATTGTCAGGTATTTTATGAGCATAAAGCCTATAGTGCTCCAAAACAAGAACCTTCTCTAGAAAACTTTAGCGAACAATGGGTTAAAAAATATTCCACTTATGAAGATGGAAAATTTGAGGTTAAATTGTTGGATAAAAAATATGGGTATGTTTTTTTACCTGGATGGAATTTTGAAAATATCAGCGAGGAAAAAATACACAAATTGGCCCAACCTTTATATGATCAGATAGATTCCCTCAAAACACACCATAAAATTGAAGGTTGGATTGTAGATTTAAGACTAAACTTCGGTGGAAATGTTTATCCCATGCTATTGGGTCTTTATGACTTGCTGGGTAATGGAAAGGTGTGGGGAAGTCTGGATTCCGAAAAAGAACTCATGAGCAACGTAAGGCTCATCAACGGAACCTACTTGGATAATAATAAAATTACTTCTTATGTCATTGCTGATGGAAAAAAAACAGCCACATCCAAAGTAGCAATCCTAATAAATAGCGTAACGGCAAGTTCAGGTGAAATTGTAGCCATATCATTTAAAGGAAGACAGCATACCATCTTTATTGGACAGGACACCTATGGAGCCACTACATCCAATGAAAAGCGCGACCTCCCCTTTGGTGCGTTTATGGCTTTGACCACTGGTATTGACTGCGACAGAAATAAAAACACCTATGAAAAAATAAAACCAGATGTGTATGTGTCAAAAGGCGACAATTTTGACCATCTATTGGATGATGAAAATATTGCAAAAGCAATAGAATACTTCAAAGGCAAAAAGTAGAAACGGTATTTTTCTTGATAACATCGTCCCACTTTTACGACCAATGTGCCACATATGGCGCAGATAGCATTTAAGCGGTTGACCGAGGTTAAAAAACATGAATTGATGAACCTCATGAACCATCCCTTGGTAAGACGGCAAATGCCTTTATTGAAAGGCTATTTTGATGAAGCAGCCTGTGAAAGGTTCATTGCTGCCAAAGAAAAGTTTTGGGCCGAACATGGGTACGGACCCTGGGCCTTTTGCATTGATGAAAAATTTGCTGGATGGGGTGGGGTTCAACCCGAAAATGGTATGATAGACCTGGCCTTGGTGCTACATCCCAAATTTTGGGGCATGGGCAAAACAATTTACCATAAAATCATTCATTATGCTTTTGTTCAAATGAAATTCCCTTCTGTAACTGTCTTGTTTCCACCTACGCGAACACGGGTACAAGGCCTGATTAAACTTGGATTTAAAGAAGATGGGGCCGTGCTTGTGGGCAATGAAAAATTTATTCGATATACTTTATTACATAAGGTCTTTAACAAAACTTGAACATTTCTTTCTCGGTAATTTTTCGATTTTTGCAGGATTGTTTTACATCGATAGCTGAGATCAACATGGGGAAAAGAAAGAAGCAGGCGAAAGTGTTGCGCATTTTTAGAAAAATTCACAGAACTACAGGAGCATTACTTTTTATTTTTTTCTTTTTTATTTCGGTAACTGGGCTATTGCTGGGGTGGAAAAAGAATACCAACGGCATTTTCCTTCCCGAGTCACAAAATGGTACCTCCACGGAATTGGTGAATTGGTTGCCTGTGGACAGTCTTCACACCATTGCCTGTAATACCCTGCACACTTCTGTATCGCCAGATTTGTCCTTGGAACTGGACCGAATTGACATTAGAAAGGACAAAGGCATGGTGAAATTTGTGTTTGTGGAGCAGTATAATGAGATACAACTTGACGGAGCAACTGGAAATGTCCTTTCCATTGGGCAACGAAAATCGGACTTTCTGGAAAATGTACACGATGGCTCCATTCTTGACGAGTATTTAGGCACATCGGGGGTCATAAAACTGATCTATACTACTGTTATGGGTGTTTCCTTGTTGATGTTCACCATAACGGGGTTTTGGCTATGGTACGGTCCCAAGAAAATGCGAAAAACCGGTAAGAACAATCCTAAGGCCCTATCCAAAAAAAGGACAATAAGTCCCGTTTCTTGAAAGCAAGGTTGCGTTGTGAAAAAGCCTAATTTGATTCGAATTGCGTCTACCCTTTAATTTTCTTGGATGGAACGGTTCCGTATTTGTCCATAAGGTAGACCAAACTGGCCATAGTGGCCGCGCCTAATTCAAGCTCACGCTTATTTACATGCTCAAACGTATCGTTCTCGGCATGGTGATGGTCAAAATAGCGTTGCGAATCCGGCCTCAACCCAGCCAAGACAATGCCTTCTTCTTTTAGCGGCCCTATATCGGCTCCACTTCCTCCTTTTTCAAAAAGGTGAATCAAATAAGGCTCGAACAACCCCTTCCAGCTTTGTATTTGTTGAAAGTTTTCTTCGGAACAGTCAAAAGAAAAGCCTCTTGGGGTGAATCCGCCTGAATCACTTTCCAAAGCAAATACATGGTTCTCCCCTTTGTTCCTAGCCACTTCGGCATATTTATTTCCGCCCCTTAGGCCATTTTCCTCATTCATAAACAACACCACACGTAGTGTGCGTTTGGGTTTGTACCCGGTTTCTTTTAAAAGTCTGAGCACATCCATACTTTGAACACAGCCGGCACCATCATCATGGGAACCATCACCCAAATCCCAAGAGTCCAAATGACCCCCTACCACCATTACTTCATTGGGGTAAGTGCTTCCTGTAATCTCACCGATTACATTATAGGACTGTACATCTTCCAACTGCTTGCAATTTTGCCTGAAATAAAACTTGATATCAGGATTTAGTTTTAAGGTGGTGCTCAACAACTCCGCCCCGTTGGTACTTATGGCCGCAGCCGGAATCCTATTTTTTACGGGCGTGTCGCCATACCCCATGGAACCCGTATGGGGGTAATCGTCCAAGCGTAGGTTCATAGATCTTACAATTACTCCTAAGGCACCATACTTGGCAGCTTCTGCCGCCCCAGAGTAACGTTGATCTACACAATTGGAATAGGCGGAAAAGGTGTTTACCAAAGTTGACTCCATTGGACGATTGTAAAACACAATTTTACCTTCTATCTTTTTACGTCCCAGTTTTTCCAAATCCTCTATGCCTTGTACTTCGACCACATTGGCTTTTAAACCTCCATCTGGGGTACCTACAGAACCTCCCAAAGCACAGACGGGCACATTAGTGGTAAGTCCCGGTCTGGTTTCAATATAAGCAAATTCTGGGGTGCCCCTAACCCATTTGGGTACCATGACCGGTTGCAGCCATACGCGGTCCAATCCCAAAGAATCGAGTTGCTCTTTAGTATATTCAACGGCATGTTGGGCCTGCACCGATCCTGAAAGTCGTCCCCCAATCTGATTGGACAGATAGTTGAGCCAGTCATAGGCCTTACCTTCGGTCAAAGCCATATCGTAAATGGCCTTGATTTGTTTTTCATCATCGGATTGTGCAAAAAATGGGGTGTTTACCAACAAAAGGGTAAAAAGCAACACGATTCTCATGGGGTCTCTTTTTCCAGTTCTTGTTTAAAGGTTTCTAAATTAGCCTTTATTTCCTCGTCAAGCTCGGGTTCCTCAATATCTTTATACTTTTTTAACGCTTCGTGCAGAATGGAAGCCACAATGACCCTAGCTGCTTTTTTATTATCTGCGGGAACAACATACCAAGGTGCATGTTCTTTTGAGGTCTTGTTCAAGGCTTCTTCATAATACTTTTGATACACATCCCAAAGTTTTCGCTCCTCGAGATCACTTGGGGAAAATTTCCAATTTTTCCGTTTTAATTGCAGCCTACGCAGCAAGCGTTGACGTTGCTCTTCTTTAGACAGATGGAGGAAAAATTTAAATATGATGGTCCCGTTCTGGGTCACATGCTTCTCAAATTCATTGATTTGTTGATATCGTTTTTCCCAAAACGTTTCATCAATATCGGAAACGGATTCAATTCCGGGCAGATTTTCATTCAAAATGTATTCTGGATGCACTTTGGTCACCAACACATTTTCGTAATGGGTACGATTAAATACTGAAAACTTGCCGCGTTCCGGCAAGGCAATATAATGACGCCACAGATAATCGTGCCTTAATTCCAAGGAAGTAGGTACTTTAAAGCTGTGGACCACCACCCCTCTTGCATTAAAATCCTTGAAGACCTCACGGATAAGACTGTCCTTTCCAGCGGTATCCGTTCCCTGCAGGCATATTAAAACCCCATATTTTCCATGGGCGTACAGCGTATCCTGAAATTCTCCCAATTTTTTACGGATACCTTTCAATTCTTTTTTGAGTTCCTTGTCTGAAGCTCCAAAATCTTCAAGAGTGCTTAAATCCGATATTTTTACTTTGCTTTTAACCTGATACGAATCTGTGTCAATTTTTTCCATAGGAATGAATATAATTCATTTTGACCACTCCTTCAACCCTAATGAAAAAAGTGCAGTTCATCGATACTTTTACCGCTCATGGTCATAGAATGTATTTTTATCGATTTTTTTCGCATCTGGCCCGTATCATAAGCTAACTTAGTGGAAATCAATGACGCACTGTCCCAAATCAATCAGCGTTATGAAAACTAGAAAGGTTATCCTACTTGTGGTCTTTGTATTAGGCATTGTTTTCCTATGGTTCATGTCTTCCTTTGCGTTTCGCAATGCCTGCGAATATGCCAACTCCAATTTAGAATATATTAAGAGTAAGATTCAGGCTGCCATTGTTTCCAATAACTTTGAAATGGCTAAATACCATACTTATAAGGCATTGAACGGCATTGAAAAGACTAGGGCCAATTTTGAGGATTGTGGTTGTGAAGGCACCATTGAAAGTTTGGAAAGTGCAACAGCAGAACTTAAACAGGCAACACAAGCCGAAACGCTTGAAACTTCCAAAAAATCGTTGCATTTGGCATTGGAAAGTACTTTAATCGGCATAAAAGTGCTACAAATATTTAAGCAGGAAGTTGCCAGCACTTACGGTAATGATATTTTAGTACTGAACACCAAAGATGCTCTGAACGATCAAAATGAACTATTTTTAACCCCAACACACACTATAAGAGAACAAGTACATAGTTGTCTTTTGGGTTTTGAATCTTCATTGGACAAAGTTGTCAACGAAGTGGACTGTGAAGAGGCTCACAGGTTCATCAACAATATCCATGAAGAAGCTAGGTTGGTATTGCTGAACACCGAACTTTCAGAACATAAAAAACAATATCACCAACGTGTTATGACCCTATCCCAAGAAGCTCTTGAGCGTTTGGGGACGTGTTCCAGCAAGTAATTATTTACTGGCAAAGAGTTTTACATCTTCCTCGGAAACTTCCTTACCGCCAAGAATGATCAATCGTTCCACTACATTGCGGAGTTCCCGGACATTTCCGGTCCAATCGTAGCCTTTGAGCAATTCTATGGCTTTTTTGGAAAAACCTTTTTGTGCAATTCCCTGTTCTGAAGCAACTTTAGCTGAAAAGTGTTCAATGAGTAGTGGAATATCATCCCTCCTATCGTTCAATGCGGGTACCTTGATCAAGATTACGGCCAAACGGTGATAGAGATCTTCCCTAAATTTACCATCTTCAATCTCTCTTTTCAAATCCTTATTGGTGGCGGCCAAAACCCGAACATCAACCTTAATGTCCTTGTCCGACCCGACCCTGGAAATCTTATTTTCTTGTAACGCCCTAAGTACTTTGGCTTGGGCCGATAGGCTCATATCTCCTATTTCATCCAAAAAAATGGTGCCCTTATTGGCGGTCTCAAATTTACCGGCCCTGTCTTTTACTGCGGAGGTAAAGGCACCCTTCACATGCCCAAACAATTCACTTTCTATCAATTCTGAGGGAATTGCGGCACAATTCACCTCAATAAAAGGGGCCGAGGAGCGATTGCTTTTTTGGTGAAGCCAATGGGCCACCAATTCTTTCCCCGTACCATTGGAACCCGTAATCAAGACCCGTGCATCGGTTGGAGCCACTTTTTCAATCATTTCTTTTATAGTCCCTATTTCGTCGCTCTCCCCGATCATCTCATAATTTTTAGAGACCTTCTTTTTTAGAATCTTGTTTTCCACAACAAGTTCCTTCCTATCCAAAGCATTGCGAACCGTGGTCAACAATCGGTTTAAATCTGGGGGTTTGGAGATATAATCAAAGGCACCCAAGCGCATGGTATTCACAGCAGTGTCCAAATCGCCATGACCTGAGATCATGATAAATGGAATTTCAGGTTTTATTTTTTTGGCCGCTTCCAAGACCTCAACGCCGTCCATTTTTGGCATTTTTATGTCGCAGAGGACCAAATCAAAATCATCTTTTTTGATAGCTTCAATGCCACTTAGGCCATCTTCAGCTTCTTTGACCTCATAGGTGTCGCTCTCTTCCACCAAAATTTTCACCAAAACCCGCCTAATGGCCGATTCGTCCTCAATTACCAAGATTTTAGGCATATGCTATAATTTAAAAGATTCCTATTTTGAAGCCAGTCCTAATATAAAAATTTGCCTCATCATTCAACAAAAATACATCACCTTGATTGTCATCCCGCAACTTTCCTTCTTGCTCAATGGAGCGTCCGGCCATTAAAAAAAGGGCCATGTTCTTGGAAACATTGTATTGATATCCCACTGTGGCCACCAAAGCGGTCAATGATATTTTGGATGCAATCTGATTATCGGGCAAAACAATATTATCCTGGATATTTATAAAATACCCATCCAAGAACAATGCCAATTCAAACGAGTGCTTCTTATTTATATAATGATTGAAGCTGGAACGCGGTATTCCAAAGGTATAAGACCATTTGGGGTGAAACTTCCTGTAGTAATTTATCAATGGTAGTGGAACGGGCAAACCGGTTGTGCTGTTATAGGTCAACCCCAATACAATTCTATAAGGCCTGTCCGCGTTGGGTTTTTCCTTCCAAAATGCAGCCGTGGCATTCATGAAAAAATCATCTGTAATGGTCCCACTGGTAAAATTAGAGGCCAACCTTGGGGTTAGAATGGTAACCAGGTTCCAATTTTCATTCCATTTGTTGATCAATCCCAGGTTCATATCAATGACATGGAACCGAATCAATTCACTTTTGTCAAAAGGAAAGTTCCGGGAGTACCCAAAATCAAATCGATTGTATTCCATACCTGTAATGAGGTAGTCTTTTTTCTCATTCAATTTTATGGGAAGGTTAAAAAGTATTTTGTAACGCTGTGTTTTTATTCCCGTATCATTTTCGGGAATGTTCATATAATCGATTCTGAAAATATCGGTACTCTGTCCCAATCCAATTTGGCAGTAGAGAATTACAAGGAAAACCCACAGTCCCCTGGTTGCAGTATGGTGTATTGATGTTTTTATTTTCTTAGGGTTTTTGCTGAAAAAGGTGCACGTCGCGTTGTGGAAACGGTATGGTAACGTTATTTTCTTTAAATTTTGTATTGATTTTATAGCGCATTTCACTTTTTATCCGGGGATCGCTGAAACTATCGTTGGTAAAAAAGTGAATGGAAAACACCAAGGCCGAATCCCCAAAGTCATCAAAAAGCACAAAAGGTTTCGGATTCTTGAGCACTTGCTTCTGCTCTGCGGCTACTTGTTGTAAAATCTGGGTCACCAATTCCACGTCACTGCCGTAAGCCACTCCAACACTCACACTTTCCCGAGTTGTCTTATGGTTTTGGGTGTAGTTATAAACAATGTCGCTGATAAATTTATGGTTGGGCAGAATCAATACTTTATCATCTCTAGTGATGGCACGGGTTGTCCTGAGTTTGATTTCAAAGACCTTCCCAACCTTGCCATCAACTTCCACGATATCACCAACTTGCAGAGATTTGTCCACAATAATGAAGATACCTCCCAAAATATCCTTGAACAGCTCTTGCAGGGCCAGACCCAAACCCACAAAAAGGGCGGCGGAGGCCGTTATCACCAAGGTAATGTCAACTCCAGCTGCACTAAGCGTCACCAGAACGGCCACCAAATAGACCACATAGTTGATGAACTTAAAAATGCTGACAAACTTCTGTTTATCTTCCCGTTCCATTTTACGGGTTAGAAGATGCCGAAGCCATTTTAATATAAAATTGGTCGCAAAAAGGGCAAAGGTTAAAAGCAACAGGAGTCCAACCGTTAGATGAATGGATTTTTCCCCAGTTCCAATATGAAATCCCAAATCCAAAAATTCCTTTACGGAACCCCAGATATCTTTTTTAATGATTTCCTTTATTTCTTTTGCATCTTCCTGCATGATCTATTTATATCTTAACCATTTGACCAACTCTTTATAGGTAGGTTTTTTGCCATACATTAAAATTCCAACCTTGTAGATTCGCGATGCCAGCGACACAATTCCCCAAAAAGTCAATATGAGCAATGCTATGGATGACAACAGTTGCCACAAAGGCACTCCGCCTTCCCCTATTCCTCCCGGCAAGCGCATGAGCATTACTATGGGTGAAGTTAAGGGAAATAACGAAAACCCAACGGCTATTGGGCCATGTGGATTGCTGAAAACCGAGAAGAAACCTACATAAATGGCCAACATTAATGGTAGTATTATGGGAAAAATAAACTGTTGTGTATCTGTTTCATTGTCCACTGCAGCGCCAATGGCCGCATAAATGGAACTGTAGATCAAATACCCCAATACAAAATAAATGAAAAAAGAGAGAATTAAAAGGGTCCAGGGTATGTCCAATATTTCCCGTGCGTACATGATCATATCACTGTCCATGGTTGCATATTGTGCCATGCCTGGCATTGCGGCCGAATTTCCCGAAAGTTCTCCCGAATCTATTCCTAAAAATGTAACGGCCAACAATAGCAAAATGGAAGCCGAAATAAGCCATATTGTGAATTGGGTAATTCCTGCCAAAGAGGTGCCGATAATCTTTCCCAACATCAATTGAAAAGGCTTTACGGAAGAAATGATCACCTCAATAATCCGGCTGGTCTTTTCTTCGATTACACTGCGCATCACAAAACCGCCATAAATAATAATGAACATCATAATGGCATAGCCAAATCCACCCCCAATAAATGCTTTGATCTCATTGATACCCTTTATACTTCTTTCACCATCAAAAGTGGCCAATTGAAGGTCAAAAGGTTGCTCAACTTTGGAGAACTGATCTGATGAAACCCCAAGCTTTTCCAATCGATCTTGCCGTAATTGCCTTTGAAAAACCGATTCCAATTGTTGAATTACATTGGTATTGGGATTGTCCTTGGTGTATAAATAGGCTGACTTTGCCACTTGCTCCACATCTTTTTCATTGGGTAGGTGCAACAGTCCATCATACCCAAGTGCATTGGTAGAATCTTTGGCTTGTTCCAGGGTAAGCCCATCCAGATAGAGGTATGAAATGCCCTTTGTTGGCTTAAACTGATGCTGAAAATAATTGCTTTCATTCAGGATTGAAACCACCCGCACCTCATCAGAGTTTATCTTGGTGAGATAGGCAATAAGTACAATCATACCCACAATTAGCAAGGGACTCAAAATCGTCATGACAATAAAAGAGCGGTTCCGCACCTTGGCCAAATACTCCCGTTTTATGATCAAACCGAGCTTACCTACCATTATCCTTATTATTTACGGTTTGGATAAAAATATCGTTGGCCGAAGGAATAGTTTCCTCAAAACGGTTCACATTGGCCATTTTTGATAATTCGGCCAAAATTCCTGCGGTTTCTTCAGAAGGTAGTTGGATCTTAAAATCCAATTGATTTTCCAAACCATCGAACTTTGGGGCCATAATGTTGAACTTTTCCTTCAAAGTTTTCATCAAAGCTTCCTCATTTTGCTGTACCTGAAGCCCAACATTAAAAATGTTGTTCTTGTATGCTTTTTTGATGTCGGACAGTTTCCCATCCAATATTTTCTCTGATTTATGGATCAGCGCAATGTATTCACAGAGTTCTTCCACGGATTCCATTCGGTGTGTGGAAAATATAATGGAAGTACCTTGCTCTTTGAGTTGAAGGATCTCATCTTTAATAATATTGGCATTTATGGGGTCGAACCCACTGAACGGCTCATCAAAAATCAACAGTTTAGGTTGGTGGAGCACGGTAACTATAAATTGTACCTTTTGGGCCATCCCTTTGGAAAGCTCTTGAACTTTTTTGTTCCACCAATCGCCAATGTCCAAACGATCAAACCAGTATTTCAATCTGGTTTTTGCTTCGGATTTAGATAATCCTTTTAATTGTGCCAAATACAATGCCTGCTCTCCCACCTTCATGCTTTTGTACAAGCCGCGTTCTTCGGGTAAATATCCAATCAGTGCGATATGCTTTGGTGCCAAAGGTTCACCATCAAACAAAATCTCCCCGGAATCTTGATAAATAATTTGGTTGATAATGCGTATGAAAGAGGTTTTACCAGCCCCATTGGGGCCCAAAAGACCGTAAATGCAATTTTTGGGTATGTTGAGTGAAATGTTGCTCAGCGCAGTATAATTTCCATACGTTTTGGAAACATTTTTGGCAACAAGGATGTGATCCATGTAAACTATTTTTTCAAAGATATGTAATTGGTCAATAAAGCCCTTATCCCATAAAAACAAAAACCCACCCTTAAAAAATTCAAGGATGGGAAAAAAATTGCTATGAAAAAGAAAATTAGATATTGGTCACCCAACATCAGTCTCAAATATACGTTTTTTATTTAAACAGAAAGATATTTATTGTTACGAGAACATATCTTTTACCTTTTCAAAAAAGGATTTATCTGATTTTTCGGGCTTTGGAATGAAATTTTCATCGCTTTGCATACGCTCAAAAAACTCTTTCTGCTCTTTATTTAGCTCTTTTGGGGTCCAAACGTTAACATGCACCAACAAATCCCCACTACCATACCCATTGATACTGGTGATTCCTTTGCCGCGCAATCGCAATATTTTCCCAGACTGTATTCCGGGTTCCAATTTAATGCGGACCTTTCCTCCTATTGCATCTATCTCTTTGGAACAGCCCAGAACCGCTTCGGAAATACTTACATATAAATCGTAGTGCAGGTTGTCCCCTTCTCTTTTTAGGGTATCGTGCTCAATGGTTTCAATGGCCACCAACAAGTCTCCTGGAATTCCATTGCCCGGTGCTCCGTTACCTTTCCCGGCCACCTTCAACTGCATGCCGTCCTCCACGCCTGGTGGAATTTTAATGGAAACAGTCTCCTCCTCCACTTTTAACCCTTGGGCATCGGCCCCAGCAGGTCTTTTGTCTATGGATTGACCCGAACCCCCGCAAGTGGTACAGGTAGTTGCTGTTTGCATTCGACCTAAAATGGTATTGGTGATCTTAGTGATTTGACCGCTACCATTACAGGTGGGACAGGTTTTGTAGGTTACGCCTTCGGCTTGAACCTTTCTGCGGACCTTTACTTTTTTCTCAACGCCATTGGCAACTTCGTCCAAGGTTAATTTTACACGAATGCGAAGGTTACTGCCTTTGACCCTACGTTGGCCTCCACCGCTAAAGCCTCCAAATCCGCTGAATCCACCACCAAAAGCACTGCCAAAGATGTCTCCAAACTGACTGAAAATATCATCCATGTTCATGCCTCCGCCGCCAAAACCACCACTACCATCAAAGGCTGCGTGACCGAATTGATCATATTTAGCGCGTTTGTCCGGGTTGCTCAATACTTCATAGGCTTCAGCCGATTTCTTGAACATTTCCTCTGCTTTGACGTCTCCTGGGTTTTTATCTGGGTGGAATTCAATGGCTTTTTTCCGGTAAGCCTTCTTTATTTCAGCTGCGGATGCGCCTTTTGAAACTCCTAATATGTCGTAATAATCCTCTTTCATAAAATCTTAGTTTCCAACAACAACCTTTGGGTGTCTGATGATACGGTCCCCCAATTTGAATCCTTTTTCAACCACATCGATAATCTTTCCCTTCAACTTTTTATTGGGTGCGGGAATTTGGGTAATGGCCTCATGTACTTCAGCATCAAAAGTATCACCTTCTCCAACTTCTATTTGTTCCAACCCCTTAGCTTTAAGGGTTTCCTTAAACTTATTGCTGATGAGCTCCACACCTTTGAACATTTCCTTATCCTCCGATTTGGACAGTTCCTTTAAGGCGCGATCAAAATCATCAAGAATGGGCAATAGCGAGACCATTACTTCTTGCCCGGCCGTTTTGAACAACTCCATACGTTCTTTGGATGTTCTTCGTTTAAAGTTCTCGAATTCGGCAAAAAGTCGTAAAAACTTGTCTTTCTCCTTGGCCAAATCATCACGCAACTGATCTTCCACCGAAATTTCCTCCTTTTCTTCGGTTGTGTTTTCTTTTTCTATATGTTCTTCGTTCAGCTCAGGATTTTCAACAGTTTGGGCATCTTGTGTTGCCTCATCCATTTCCTCAACCTTACTTTTCTTGCTCATATACGTTTATTTTATTCTTTTTTGAAGTGGCAAAAGTACTGCCAATTGTCTAAAAATGTCAAAATGTCACCACAAAACATGAAAAAATCCGCCTAAGCGGATTTATCTCTATTTTACTGTGCCGTTATGGATCAAACAAATTCCTTTTTGGTGGACTCGATGGGAGCGGTTTCCTTTTCATCTTTTTCGGAGTACAATTCTTGAAGCGCCACACAAATATTGGGGTGTTGAAAAACGAATCCTTCTTTTTCAATCTTTTTGTTGCTTACCCTTTGGCTGGAGAACAACAAATACGCCATTTTGCCCAACAGCAACCTAAGGGCAAACTTAGGCACATTCGGCATCCATAAGGGCCGTTCCATGACCCGGGCCAATTCTTTGGTCATTTTAGCGTTGGTGACAGGGTTTGGGGCCACAGCGTTATAAACTCCTTTAAGGTTATTTTCTAGGATAAATACAAACATTTGTGCCAAATCTTCAATATGAATCCAGGATTGCCACTGGTCTCCACTGCCCAAAGGAGCTCCTATAAAATTTTTAATGGGTGCTGCCATTTGTGGCAAAGCACCACCTTCTGTGGATAACACAATGCCAATACGCACTTTGGAAACATTAATGTCGAATTTTTTGAAGGCGTCTACCTCTTTTTCCCATTTTTGGGCCACTTCTCCCACAAAGCTATTATCCACTTCGTTCACATCTTCATCATAAAACTTTGAAAGGGAATTGGGATAGATGCCAATGGCTGAGGCAGAAACAAATGAATCCATCAGCGATATGTCTACCTGTTCCATACCCCTGTACAAGGTTCGAAGACTATTGATCCTACTGGAAAGTATTTTCTTTTTCCGAATTGGCGTCCACCTTTTGGCTATGCTAGCTCCTGCCAAGTTGATAACGGCACCGACATTCTTAAAGCACTCCAAATCGATTTTTCCCTTGTTCGGGTTCCAATAATACCCTTGGTATGTTTCGGAATGGGAAATTTTATCTTTGCTTGTAGTCAAATAATTTACAGCTATGCCTTGGGAGTGCAAGACTCTTACAATGGCTTGACCAACCAAGCCGGTAGCCCCTGTTATCAACACCTTCATACAATCATTTTGATACAAATTTAGTGGTTTAAGCGACTGTTTTTGAGGCATTAATTTAGGTTTAACACAAATGTTTAAAGTTTATATGATTTTAAGAGTGTTCTTACGGAAGTCCTTAACACAACATTGGCAATTTCTCATATTTTCATACCTCTCAGCATCTCACGCTTGCCTGGAGGGCCTGGCAGGCGTTCCACGGTAAACCCCACGGCTTGCATAGCCCTGCGCACACTGCCTTTTGCCGCATAGGTGACCAAAACACCATCTTTTTTTAAGGCCTTGAACATTTTTTCAAAGATTTCTTCGGTCCAGAGCTCGGGTTGCACACGAGCGCCAAAGGCATCAAAATAGATAAGGTTGAACAAATCCACTTCATTCACCTCCCGAAAATCTTTCTTTTGTTTGAACAGTGAAAAGTCATTAGAAATGGACACCTGCCCTTCCCAAAGAGAGCTGTGCATTGTATCAAAAACTTGCTGATGGCCATTTGCATTGAGCTGTTCGCAATAATCGAGTTCTTTTACTTCATCCATGGAAACTGGATAGGCTTCCACCCCAACGTAGTCCACAATGAGCTGTTGCTTTTTTGCTTCCAAAAGGGTAATGAAGGCATTTAATCCTGTTCCAAACCCTATTTCCAAGATGTGGATATGCGAATTCTTAAACAACCGAAGCCCGTGCTCAATAAAAACGTGATAGGCTTCTTGAATAGCTCCGTGTTTGGAATGGTACTGTTCGTCCCAATCCTCTATTTGAATGGTCTTTGAACCATCTCCTGTGGTAATGATTTTTCGTTTCAAACTCAATCTTTAATGAGCACCCCGTCCGCCTCAAAGCGAAGTATGCGAACTGACTCCGTAATTTGCGCTATTTCATCTTCCGATGCGCCACTGTCCTGTGCATAATGTTTTTGATCTTCAACCGACATTTCTTCCAAAAAGGCCAGTCCGTTCATATAAACAGTCTTATCGGCAGCGTCTTTCGGCACAAAAAAACCATAGTCCTTAAACCTTACAAAGACTTCATCATCAGCATCTAAAGCAACCTTCATCCAGCATCCTTTAACTTGGCAGACCTCCTTGATCTTTCCGGTTATCTGGGTCATGACGGTATCTGCAGCAGCGAGTTGACCATATACGGGTGTTTTTTGTTGGATGCCACCTTCAATTTTGAACCTTTCGCCATAATAATTTCCAGTGGTGGTCTCTTGGGCCATTATCAAATTGACCAAAAACAGTAAAAAAACAGCAGGATATATGTTAAAAGGTCTCATTTTTATCAGCTTTTGAGAAATTCTTAACCTAGAATTGAAATTACAAACTTGAAATAACAAAAACTAGGGATAAATAGCTAATTTTAACCCTCCAAATATATTGATATGGAAGCAGTGATGAACAACGTAACTATCGAGAAAGCAAAAACATCCAAAATTAAAGATGTAGATTTTGACAACCTTTCCTTTGGAAGTGTTTACACCGATCATATGCTCGTCTGTGATTACAAAAATGGGCAGTGGCAAGCTCTAAAGGTAGTTCCCTACCAACCCATTACGTTGGACCCTTCCTCAAAAATATTCCATTACGGCCAATCTATTTTTGAAGGAATGAAGGCGTACAAGGATGAAAGCGGCAGTGTTTGGTTGTTTCGCCCTTTGGAGAATTTTAAGCGCCTGAACAAATCGGCCAAAAGAATGGCCATGCCAGAACTTCCTGAATCTTATTTTATGGATGGGCTCACTGCACTTTTGCAAGTGGACGGTGAATGGATTCCGCAAAACGCTGGAAGTTCCTTATATATACGACCTTTTATGTTCGCATCGGGTAACGGTTTTCATGCTTCTCCCGCAGATGAATATAAATTCATTATTTGCTGTGCCCCTTCCGGCTCCTATTTCTCAGGTAAGGTTAAGGTGTTGATCGAAAAACAATATTCACGCGCTGCCAATGGTGGCGTTGGTTTTGCCAAGACCGGTGGAAATTACGCAGGTCAATTTTACCCAACCCGTTTGGCCGCTGAAAAAGGATACCAACAAGTTATCTGGACAGACGACAACAACCACGAATTTATAGAAGAGGCCGGAGCCATGAACGTTTTTGTTCGCATCAATGATACTTTGCTTACTGCACCAACCAACGATCGTATCTTGGATGGCATTACCCGAAAAAGCATCTTGGACATTGCCAAAGATGAGGGCATACAGACCGAAATTCGTAAAATTTCAGTGAAAGAAGTGGTGGAAGCCGCCAAGAATGGTTCGTTAAAAGAAATGTTCGGAGCAGGTACAGCTGCAGTGGTGTCGCCCATATCTGCTTTTGGTTATGAAGGAGTTGATTATGACCTTCCAGAATTGGAGGACAGTTATGCTTCTTTGTTGAAAAAACGCATCACCGATATACAATATAATAGGGCCGAAGACAAGTTTGGATGGCGACACGAAGTTGTCTAAAACAAAAAGCACCTTTCTAAAGGTGCTTTTTTTTATTTGTCCATTATGGTTTGAATGTCTGGTTTAAAATAATTGGGACCCTTTAACACTTTACCATCCTCACGATAAATCGGTTTTCCGTCGGCGCCCAATTTGCTCATGTTGCTGCGTTGGATTTCCTCAAAAACCTCTTCAATTTTGTATTGCATGCCGTGTTCCAAGATGGTTCCACAGAGAATGTACAACATATCTCCCAAGGCATCGGCCACCTCGATTAAATCGCCTTCATTGGCAGCTTCCAGATACTCTTTGTTCTCTTCGTCCATAAGGTTGAACCTTAATTTATTCTTTTCTGCACCCAAATCCGCTACAGGTTGTTTGGAAACTCCAAGACCAAAAGAATTGTGAAACAGTTCAACCGCTTTTATTTTACTTTCCATTGCAGGTATTTTGATTTAGCTTTGCGTAAAAATATAAAATATGTTCAGTACAGGGCAGTTAATTTTTGCAGCGCTTTTCTTGGTTGTTTTTATTGCAATCATCTCTTTTACATATAGAAAGGACAAAAATCTGCACAAAAAAAACTACAAAGGCGTACTATGGGTCTTCATTTCCTTTGTGACTTTTATAATTTTACTGTTCTTGATCAAGCACTTCCTTAAAAATTAACGGCCAGATTGCATACGCAACAAAAATGACGGGTTTTACAACTAAAAAACCATTATAGTTCGCAAACTATAGGAAAAACCGTACTTTTGTTTAACATTAATTTAGCACAACAAATGGCAACATTCTTTATTCTACTTTTCGTTTTGCTTGCTATTAATGCGATTCTGTTGATTTTTAGTGTCAATGGAGCCCGCGAAAGGTTAAGAAAACCTATTCAGAAAATTTCAGAGGCCTCAACCACAAAACTCTTCCCCCGCGAGACTTCTGAAACCGAGTACAAAGAAGCCGTATAGTTTGTACCTTTAGGGGATGAAACAGGCTCTTCTTGTTTTTTTAGGTGGGGGATTTGGTAGCGTTCTTCGTTACTTAATTTCCAAACCTTTAAATCTTCTATCCTCCAATTTCTTTTTTGGGACCTTTTTGGTAAACATTCTAGGCTGTCTACTTATAGGTCTCATTTTGGGGCTATCGGCAAGAGGCAATTTTCTTTCATATAATACAACACTGTTTTTGGCTACTGGTTTTTGTGGTGGCTTCACCACATTTTCGGCATTTGCTTTTGAAAAACACTTTCTACTGAAGAACAGTGACCTTCTTCATTTCTCCATTTACATGATCTCCAGCATTGTCATAGGTGTATTGGCCGTGGTACTGGGGCTATGGCTCTCCAAACTTGGTGAATAGTTATAAATTTCATTTTTGTAGTTAATTTTTGTTAAAAATTAAACATAAATCATTGAAATCCTTGATTTTGATGATAAATCATAATGCACATGATGTAAACGTTAAGAAACAATCAAAATATTTTTAACAAATGTTTGTATAAAATCAGATACCCCTAAAATATATGGGGTATTTTTTTTATAACCATAAAAATTTACACATCACCCCTTATTTTTTTATGGTCTAGGATGAATTGCCATATATTTGAGCGATCAATTAACTACTTAATTATGAAAAAAGTCGAGGCAATTATTAGAAAATCCAAATTTGATGAGGTGAAAAAAGCCCTCCATCAAATTGAGGTCAACTTCTTTAGTTACTGGGATGTAACAGGAGTTGGAAATGAGAAACAAGGACATGTGTATCGTGGTATTTCCTATAGTACCAGTGATATACAGCGGAGGTATTTGGTTATCGTAGTATCCGATGACTTTCTAGACAAGACCGTGAATGTATTATTGGACACAGCGGGCACAGGAAATGTGGGAGATGGGAAAATTTTCGTCTCAGATGTGATTCAAGCTTACAGAATCAGGACTAAGGAAAGCGGTAGTGCTGGAATCAATTAATGTATAACCAAAAACTTAAAAACTTAGATTATGATTGTACAAGAACAAGAAGCAATAGATAAAGCCGTTGAGGCCATCACTGGCGATATGGGTGCTTTGTGGATTACACTGGCAGCCGTTTTGGTATTCTTCATGCAGGCGGGATTCACACTATTGGAAATAGGGTTTACCCGTAGCAAGAATACCGGTAATATTATTATGAAGAACGTAATGGACCTAGCCGTAGGTTCAGTAATGTTTTGGGCATTTGGATATGCCATTATGTACGGTAGCGATTTAGTGGGTGGCGGATTCTTCCGTTCAAGCCCCGCAGACCAAGGTTATTGGTTTTTTAGTGCCGATGATTGGTACAACCTATTTTTCCAGACCGTATTCTGTGCTACAGCTGCAACCATTGTATCTGGAGCCATTGCAGGTAGAACAAAGTTTTCCACCTATCTTATATTTTCAGCGGTTTTGACCACGTTGATCTACCCAATTTCCGGTAGCTGGTACTGGCCATTTGATGACGATGCTTGGCTAAATGTAGCTGGTTTCGTTGATTTTGCCGGTTCATCCGTAGTACACGCCGTTGGTGGTGCTGCCGCATTGGTAGCTGCCATTTTGGTAGGACCTAGAATTGGAAAATATGTTGATGGAGAGGCGAAAGCCATTCCTGGTCACAATATGGCCTTTGGCGCATTGGGTGTGTTCATCCTTTGGTTGGGATGGTTCGGATTTAACGGAGGTTCCCAATTAGCTTGGGGTGGAAGTGATACCGTTGGTGCAACCAGCGTAATCATCAACACCAACCTTGCAGCTGCCATTGGTGCCATTGCCGCACTATTCTTTACATGGGCCAGATACGGTAAAGCTGATATTTCCATGACCTTGAATGGTGCTTTGGCCGGATTGGTAGGTATTACTGCCGGTTGTGGTTCTGTTAACGCATGGGGCGCATTGGCCATTGGCCTTGCCTGCGGTATTGTTGTGGTATTGTCCATTGAGTTCATTGATAAAAAGTTAAAAATCGATGATCCCGTTGGTGCCATTTCCGTACACGGTGTATGTGGTTTCCTAGGTACTGTATTGATTGGACTGTTTGCCTTGGATGGTGGATTGTTCTACGGAGGAGGTGCTAAACTTCTTTGGGTACAGACTTATGGTTCCCTGGCATATATCCTATGGGCTGCTGCTGCTTCATTCGTTGTATTGTTCATCTTGAAGAAAACCATCGGACTTCGCGTTTCAGAGAAAGAAGAAGTAGATGGATTGGATATTCATGAACACGGTGTGGAAGCCTACCCTGAGCATATTTCGCAGGATAAATAAATCAACCAAACCAACTCATATAAAAAAGGAAACGGAGCGTTCTGCCAAACGCTCCGTTAAATAACCTTTTCAAACACAACTCACAATTTAACAATTCTGTCCTCGAAACAAGGACATCTAAAAATGATTATGATATGAAAACGATTATAAATACAAATTTCGGAAAAAATTTGGCGATTGCCATATTTTCAATGCTTTCAATTTCTGTTTTTGCACAGGAAGAAGAAGAAACTTCAAAACTTTCAATTAGCGGTTCTGTAGATGCTTATTGGAGAACTACTACTAAAGATGGTGGAGACGCCACAACAGCAACTTTTACATCATTTGCCAACCAAACAGGTTTTGCCCTGGGTATGGCCAATTTGGTAGGTAGCTACGATATGGGTTCTACTGGAGTAGTTGTTGATTTGGTTTTTGGACCTAGAGGTACCGAAGCCACTTTTAACAACGATGTGTTGAACGGAATCATCAACCAGGCCTATGTGTACTGGAATGTTTCTGAGAGCACTACCTTGACCATGGGTCGTTTCAACACCTTTTTAGGGTATGAAGTTATCGCCCCACAAGCCAACTTCAACTATAGTGTTTCTTACTTGTTCTCTAATGGACCGTTCTCTCACTTAGGAGTGAAAGCAGATTTCGCACTTTCCGATGATGTAAGCTTAATGCTTGCCGTAATGAACCCATGGGACACCAATGATATTA
>JAUIBH010000133.1 GCA_030427985.1 Bacteroidia bacterium
TTGGGAACCACGCTTAAAGAACTGCGAAGAATTTACTTTGTCCAAGGACTTTTGGTGACTTCGTTGGGAGGGTTTATCGGAGTTTTGATCGGTTCTTTGTTGATTGCCTCGCAACTTGCTTTTGGTTGGTTGAAAATCACACCTTCCTTGGCCTATCCCGTAGAATTTAATGTTATGAATGTACTGTTGGTTTTGGCCACCATTGTGGTATTGGGCTTTATCTCTTCCAAAATTGCGAGTAGCCGAATTACCAAAAAGTTGATTATGGATTAAGCAAACTGGTAATCCCCAAACTTTTCCAACACCTCATCAAAAGCAGCGAAAACATCTGCAGCGTCGTCGCTGGTGACCATTTTCATACGGTATTCCTTAAAGTGGGGAATCCCCTTAAAGTAGTTGGTGTAATGTCTTCGGGTTTCAAAAACCCCTAATTTTTCGCCCTTCCAATCAATGGCCATCTGTAAATGGCGCCTTGCAGCTTCCACACGCTCTTCCATGGTGGGGGGGTTCAAGTGTTGCCCGGTTTTAAAATAGTGCTTTACTTCCTTAAAAAACCAGGGGTTTCCAATACTGGCACGACCAATCATGGCACCGTCCAGACCATATTCGTCACGCATTTTTACAGCGGCTTCGGGGGTGTCCACATCACCATTACCAAATACCGGAATATGCATTCTTTGGTTGTTCTTTACTTCGGCGATAGGGGCCCAATCGGCTTCGCCCTTGTACATCTGTACTCGTGTGCGTCCATGTATTGATATAGCCTCAATCCCCACATCCTGCAACCGCTCTGCGACCTCAACAATTTTGATGGAATTGGAGTCCCAGCCCAATCGCGTCTTTACGGTAACGGGCAGTTTGGTACGCTTTACCATTTCCTCGGTCAGTTTAACCATCAAGGGAATATCGCGAAGAATCCCTGCCCCTGCATTTTTACAGACCACTTTTTTTACGGGACACCCAAAATTGATATCAATGATATCTGGGTTCGATTTTTCAACAATATCCACGGCTTGCAACATGGAATCCAGTTCGGCACCAAAAATTTGAATGCCCACAGGACGTTCCTTTTCGTAAATGTCCAACTTAATGACACTCTTGGCGGCATCCCTGATCAGTCCTTCGGAAGAAATGAACTCCGTATACACCACATCGGCACCCTGTTCCTTACACAAAGCGCGAAAAGGAGGGTCGCTCACATCTTCCATTGGCGCTAGCAACAATGGAAAATCAGGAAGTTCTATGTTTCCAATTTTAGGCAAATCTTATTTTTTTGGATTGCAAAAGTACAAAATACCCGATAATCAAGGCATTACTCTTGGGTTTCAAGTCGATCTCGCTCTTTTTTGTCGATGTCTCGCTTATTATCCTGTAACCTAAAGTTTCCAAAGTTATAGGTGAACCCTACCCGGACAAACTGGGTTTCGGCACGTCTCCGATAAAAATTATCCTGATTGAGGTATCTGGAAGTATAGGTAGGAACCCATTTTCCCAAAAGGTCTTCTGCAGCTATGGAAATTATGGCCTTGTTGTTGAACAACGATTTTCGTAATCCCAAGGTAAGGTTCAACTGTTCATCAGAGATATAGGAACCAAATAAAAAATTGGAGATATAGGTCATGGTAACCTCTCCTGTTAAACTTCCATCTTTGGAAAGGGTCAAATAGTTGGCCAAATAGCCATAGACCCCATCCACTTCATTGGTGTATTCCACGTTTCCGCTTTCAACGGCCAAAAAGGTTTCTTCTTCGTGAAAAAGGGAGGTATACGCATATAAAAACCAAGAAGGCATAATAGTTTTGCTCAGCGTGAAATCCAATCCATAGGATGTGCTCTCCAATACATTTTGCTTAAGTTCAACCAAGGTTTGGTTGTCATTGTCCTGAAAGACCAAATAGGCAATATTGGCCCCGTTATCCCTATAATACACGTCGAAGAAGTATTCGCTGTTAAAGGTGTAGTTAAGGTTAAAATTGTTACTAAAACTAGGTCTTAACCTTGGATTGCCCTCCTCGTAATCGTTCTCATTGAAGAAAAACCGGAACGGGTTAAGGTCGTTATACTTTGGTCGGTCTACATTTCTACCATAATCAAAGGAAAAGCTATGCTTGTCTGATGGTGAATAGAGTAGGTATAGAGAGGGAAAAGGCTCAAAGAAATCCTGGGTATTGGTCTCGTTCAACGTCAAGGATACTCCTTCCGCTTGGGTAAGTTCCCCCCGTAATCCCATTTTCATGGACCATTTTTCCCAATTTTTCACATAACTCAAATACGCTGCATACACATTTTCATCATAGGTGAAGTCGTCAGATTGGGAAGAATCCACCGTATTGCTTGTACCATTAAAGTTGAAAAAATCCATGTTGCTTTCGGAATCAATCGAAGAAATCTTGGCTCCCGTTTCTATGGAAGCATTGCCCATGGGTGTTGAAAAATCCACCTGACCAGTGTAAATCTGAATGTCTTGATACGAATCGGAATCAAAACCAAAATCCCGTAAAAATCCTCCACTGGAATCAAAATAATTGGACGCCAAGTTCTGAAAGGACCCCCCATTGTAATAGGTATAATGGCCATTAAAGCTCAATCGGGCGCCAGGCTTTTTTAATTTGTGTACATAACTCAGATCAACAGCCAAATTGGTGTTGTCCATCGTGGTATTGTTCAGGGTGGTAAAAGTGGAATCCAACTCATATTGGGCATTCCGCATCTCGTTACTTAGCTGGGTTTGTTGTTCTTGATTGGGGTTGAACAGTAGGCTGGATGTAAGGTTTATGCTGTTCTTGTCATCAAAATCGTAATCCATGATCAAACTGCCTGTGTGGGATTGGGTACTTTTGATTTGGTTATACCGTGTATCCCAGCGCGAAAAAACCGAATTGGCATCATCCATAAAATTGATCCCTTTTTCCGTTTTCCAGATTTCCTTTTGTGGATTGAAGGAGTAGTTGGCAAAGAGGTTGAGCTTGTCCGTTTTGTAGTAATGGCTGGTTCCCAAATTGAATTTTGGAAACACTGCCTGTGTATATGTTCCGTTGACGCTTCCCTTATAACCAGGAATAATATTTTTGCTCGTGACGATATTTAAAATAGGGCCACCTTCAGCATCGTACTGGGCAGGTGGGTTCATCAATACCTCAACCGATTTTATGTTCACACCTGAAAGGCCCTGTAACAAATCTTGTACTTCTTGCCCGGACAATTGTACCGCTCTGCCATTCAGATAGACCCGTGCTTCTTCCCCCCTAACCAACATCCGATCATCGTTAACAATAACCCCTGGGGTACTTCTTAGGATATCCCATGTTGTTCCTTGTGAAACGATGGTGTTTTCTACCGAAAAGACCAGTCTGTCTGGCAATCTTTGCAGCTTTGGACGCTGAGCGGTCACTACCACCTCATCCAGTTCATTGGTCTCTAAAGGAATAATTAATGCTCCAAGGGAAACATCTTGGCGAATATCCAACGCTCTAGGGTCTGAACCCCGCCCCACATAGCTGGCTTGCAAAAGATACAAATCGGGCTCTACCTCTGTAAGGGCAAAAAAACCATTGTCATCCGCCGAGGTACCCTTCACAAAAGTGGTATCGGATGCCTGCAAAAGCAAGATGTTGGCGAAAGGTATAATTTGGTCTTGTTCATCTACAACCTTTCCCGTAATCTGATAGGTCTGACCGCTCACGTGGTTGACCACAACAAACACCAATAAAACAATATAGGTGAGGTTTTTCATTTAAGTTGGGGTTGGACATCAAATCTAAGAAATTATTTTAGAGCGTTGCGAAGCCTATTTTCTTATTTGCAAAAAACCATTCTCAGGTATTTAAAACAACTATATTTGCAGTTGCTTAGCAGCCTATTTGTATTGAGCAACTGTTGATATGGAGAAGATTAGGAATTTTTGCATCATTGCGCATATAGACCACGGAAAAAGTACCCTGGCAGACCGATTATTGGATTTTACCGGTTCTGTCACCGAACGGGAAAAACAAGATCAGTTGTTGGATAACATGGACTTGGAACGCGAACGTGGGATTACCATTAAGAGCCATGCCATTCAAATGGAATATGTGCATGAAGGGGAGACCTACATTCTTAATTTGATAGACACTCCCGGCCACGTGGACTTTTCGTATGAGGTATCTCGCTCCATTGCAGCCTGCGAAGGTGCGCTTCTTGTGGTGGACGCTGCACAAAGTATTCAAGCGCAGACCATTTCTAACCTGTATTTGGCTTTGGAAAACGATTTGGAAATCATTCCTGTGTTGAACAAAGTAGATTTGCCCAGCGCCAACCCTGAAGAGGTTACGGACGACATTGTAGATTTGTTGGGATGTAAGCCTGAAGAAGTCATTCCGGCCAGTGCCAAAACAGGAATTGGAATAGAGGAAATCCTAACGGCCATTATTGAGCGTGTTCCAGCCCCAAAAGGAAACCCAAATGAGCCACTGCAAGCTTTGGTTTTTGACTCGGTCTACAATCCTTTCCGAGGAGTTGAAACCTATTTTAGAGTTATTAATGGGGAAATCACAAAAGGACAAAAAATAAAATTTGTCGCCACGGGAAAATCGTATGATGCTGATGAAATTGGCACCTTAAAATTGAAGCAATTTCCCAAAAACAAAATATCAGCAGGGGATGTGGGCTACCTCATCACTGGAATCAAAGATGCCCGTGAGGTTAAGGTTGGGGACACCATAACCGATGCCGCCAACCCCACTAAAAATCCCATTGAAGGGTTTGAATATGTAAAACCCATGGTTTTTGCAGGGATTTATCCTGTGGATACCGAGGATTTTGAGGAACTCCGTTCTTCTATGGAGAAATTGCAGCTCAATGATGCTTCTTTGGTTTTTACCCCAGAGAGTAGTGCAGCTTTGGGCTTTGGGTTCCGATGCGGATTTTTGGGCATGCTCCATATGGAAATCATCCAAGAACGTTTGGAGCGTGAGTTTGACATGACGGTCATCACCACGGTGCCCAACGTGAGTTACCACGCTTTCACCACCAAGGACACGGAAACCCCTGTTACTGTCAACAATCCTTCGGATTTGCCCGACCCATCCACTTTGGACCGAGTTGAGGAGCCCTATATAAAGGCAACTATCATCACTAAGTCCGATTTTGTAGGCAATGTAATGTCGCTCTGTATAGAAAAACGGGGACAGATCGTGAACCAAACGTATTTGACCACTGAACGGGTCGAACTTATTTTCGATATGCCCTTGGCTGAAATCGTTTTTGATTTTTACGACCGATTGAAAACCATTTCAAAAGGATACGCCTCTTTTGACTATTCGCCAATAGGTATGCGAGTATCCAAACTGGTCCGAGTGGATATACTTTTGAATGCCCAGCCCGTCGACGCCTTATCCGCATTGGTCCATTTTGATAATGCACACAACATTGGTAAACGTATGTGCGAAAAATTGAAAGAGCTCATCCCCAGACAACAGTTTGATATTCCCATTCAGGCTGCCATAGGTTCCAAAATCATTTCCCGGGAAACCATAAAAGCCTTGCGGAAGGATGTGACGGCCAAGTGTTACGGCGGTGATATTTCCCGTAAGCGAAAACTGCTCGAAAAGCAAAAAAAGGGTAAGAAGCGTATGCGCCAAGTGGGTAATGTGGAGATTCCGCAGCAAGCGTTTATGGCCGTACTCAAGCTGAATGACTAAGAACATTGTTTGGAATTAATTGTGCTTACTTCTTAAAAGGTGTGTAGCACGTACTCTGCATAAAACTGTTTCTTACCAAAGACCAAGTATCATGAGTATTGAGAAATGTGTTTTAAAATTTGACTACAACTACTTGATTTTTGAACATTAAAACAATATCAATTTAT
>JAUIBH010000037.1 GCA_030427985.1 Bacteroidia bacterium
GTAGACAGTAAGGTTACCACTGTACCCACCGGATAGGAAGGCATAGTATTCATCTTGCTCTCCTGGAGCTACGTATACTTTTTCGGCGGCACTGGACGAGAGTGCCCCGTTAGAACTTTGGTTTTGTTGACCACAGGAAACAAGTAATAAGGTAGTCCCCAAGGCCATCAATAAACGATTATAGATTTTCATTGTTTTAAATTTTATTATTTTGATTTTTGAATTATTACTGAGTAGGAGGTAGGATTACTTTGTCCACAACATGAACAATTCCGTTTCCTGCGGGTACACTGGCTATTATTTTGGCACCACCTATATATACCTCGCCGTCTTTTACTTCCACAGCTACATTTTGGTCATTTGCTTGTCCCAATTTTTTGAAATTCATCAAAAAGTCTTTGGAATAGTTCCCTGGAGTTACATGGTACTTGAGAATGTTTGCCAGTGACTCCTTGTTCTCAGGTTTTAAGAGGTCTTCCACAGTACCTGCTGGCAAGGCTTCAAAAGCAGCATTGGTAGGGGCGAATACCATTAAAGGCCCGGCATTGACCAATACATTTTCCAATTTTGCCGCCTGTACAGCAGCAACTAGTGTAGTGTGATCCTCGGATTGCAATGCTATCTGCAATACGTTGGGGGTAGACTCATCATCTTCAATAAAGGCTTGCCCCTCAGTGTATTCTGAAGTAACGGCGGATTCGTTTTGACCGGAGTCCTTTGTTTCGTTTTGAGGCCCATTTTTACAGCTACTCATGATCGTCAGTAGTGAGAACAGCCCCATCATACTAAGTTTAATGGTTGATTTCATAACATTTATTTTAAGGTTCTGAAGTATTCGAGAATAGCTCTGGCCTGATCTTCGGTCAGTCCTTGGTTAGACATTGGTGATCCATTGAACTCTTGCAACAGTTCTTTGGCCAAAGGATCTTGTTGCACCATTTCCTGAGGGTTCAAAATCATGTTCATGACCCATTCTGGGGTTCTTCTTTCCAAAATTCCATTTGGCGGTGGACCAATGAATTTTTTCCCAACCCTATGACATGCCAAGCACATTTGATCGTAAACTTCTTTACCATTGTCCGCCATTGCTTGATCAATTTCAGGAGCCAAATCAACGGATTTGATAGGACCCACACCCTTAGTGGTCATGTCCACCCTTTCGGAAGCCTTTACTTCACTTGTGTTGGTTTCAACAGCTTGTTCTGTAGGAGTCTTTGTACGTTGCACGCTAAATCCGTCCTCTTTCTTTTCCTCTTTCTTTCCACCACAACCAATCATAATAAGGGCGAAGAGCAGAGTTATACTTTTTACTATTGCTTTCATGTGATAAATGGTTAAAATTTCGTTTCAAAAGTATGTAGTGGTATAGACCTATAACATGATATAAATCATAAAAAGGATAAGAATGTCTTTTAATCTTTGTTGGACATTTAAAAGAAATGCTTTCCAATTCATCTAAATATGCCATTAAGGGAGTACTCTATTTAGCCTTGAACTCCAGCGAGGACCATAAAGTCATGGTCAGGGATATTTTTGAAGTGGTACATGTGCCGGAAGCGTATTTGGCCAAACTATTGCAAGAATTGTCCCGGCATGGTGTTATTTCTTCAGTACGGGGACCGAAGGGAGGTTTTTATTTGAGTGAGGATGACCGAAAGCATACCTTAATGGATATTGTAAAAGTCATTGATGGGGAAAAGCGTGTCAATTCATGTGTCATGGGCATCAGGGATTGTAATATGAACAACCCTTGCGTGCTCCATAAGCTTGTTGGCGCCAACAAATCCAAATTTATCGATGTCCTTGAAAATACTACGATTTTGGATTTGATTGATGGAAAACAGAGTGTTGAAGAGTTCTTTCCGCTCTAGTGCTGTTAAATTATTTTCATGGTTGGGTTGGTCTAAAGACTTAGCATACGTTGGTATCACTCTTGGGATTGGGGTAGTTGTCCGATTGATCTTCAGTAGTATTGTCCAAACAAACAAAATCCTTTTCAACCAATAACGAAAGTTGTTTTCCGTTGGGTAGATCCATGATGTCGCTAAAACCAACCTCATTCGAAGTGTCCCACCCCAATTGTTTCTTGTCGGCTAGGTACAGTGTAATGGTGTTTTCATTAAATGACGCCTCTAAACCCTCAATCCCTTTTTTAGCTTTTAAGGCATAGGTAAATGTGCTATTGCCAAAATCTGTGGTCTCTTTGTACAATCCTGCTTTGCAAAAGGTTTCCACCTCGGTCTTCGTTAATCTATATCGTATAGAATTTCCTTTTATCCTAATCTTCATGCGTTTCTTTTTTTGCTTTTTCAGTATTGTTCAGGTTGTAATTAATGGTAACCCGGGTTCCTTCACCAAGGTTGGAGTTGATGAACAATCTACCGTTAATGTAACTGATTCGTTCCTTCATAAAAAATACACCCATTCCACCGTCACTATTGTTTTTGGGAGGACGATTTAAAATGGAAGGGTCAAATCCTTTACCATCATCATCAATGACCACGCTCAACAAATTGTCCGTATGATTAATAGTGACCAAAATATAATTGGCATCGGCGTATTTAATGGCATTGTTCACGGCTTCTTGTGTTACCCTATAAATATTGGTTTCCGCCAACGAATCAAAACGGATGTTCTCCTCGGCCTTGTTCTCGAACAAAATGTTCTTTCCTGTTAATTTACTCAATTCCGATGTCATTTTATGCAATGCGGGAAAAATACCGTGATCCCCCAGTTCGGGTGGGGTAAGGTTAAAAGTGGCGGTACGCACCCCTTTTATTAAATCGGAAGTGAGCTCTTTTAGATAAGCTATTTTTTCTTTGGTGCGCTCTTTTTGGTCTAGGTTAATGGATTCGATATTGAACCGCAATGCCGTAAGCATTTGTCCAATGCCATCGTGAATGTCCTTGGCAATACGCTTTCGTTCCTCTTCCTGACCCTCCACAATAAGGCTGGCCTGTAACTGCTTCTGGCGCATGCGGTCCTCGTAATTTTGAAGGGTGAGTTGTTCCACCTTCTCTTGATTGTTCTTACGTTCTGTAATATCTGAGCATAGCAACAATACGCTTTGTTTAAGACTTGTTTGGTGCATGGGTATAATGGACATGTCCAACCATAATTTATTGCCCGCTTTGGTCTTAATTTCAATTTCCTCCGTTCTGATGCTCTTTCGGGGTTTCGTTAAAATTTCACCAAGATATTGCCGTTGGCCTTCATCGGTGGTCAATATTTCAGAAAGATGTGTATTAGGTGGAATGTTGGATTCCTCCAAAAGGGTCAGGAACTTTTTGCTGATGAAAACCACGGTTCCATCACTACGGGCGCTGGCAAAGAGTGCAGCATTGTCAATAACAAAATTCAATTCTTTCAGCTCTTGGAGTGAACGCTCCTTTTCCTTGAATATTTTTTTGATTTCTTGGGCATCTTGTTCTGATTGCAACTGGCTTTTGACCAGATTGCGTATGGTTTCCTTGATCTGTATGGACAAGGGTCTGAAGATAAAGAGGACTTCCAGAATCAAAATCAGCAAAGAAAAGGCCAATAACAGGTATTCCTTTATTTTCAGTTTCTGCAACCGCTCTTTACTGATGGCATCATATTCATTGACAATATTGTCCATTTTCTCTAGAAAAGGGCTTTCGTTCACCAATAAAACATCCAACGCTTGCCCCGAGGTATCTTTTTGCAGCAGCATGGTCTCAACAGCCCCCACCATGGCATTGTAATGTGGGGATAGTTCTTCAAAATGTTTTAAAATGGATGTATTATCCTCTTTGGGAAGTCCAATACTATCATTCCCTTTCTGAAGCCCTTCATGGGAGGTCTTCCAGATATAAAGTGTGTTGTTCAGTTTTCCCAAAAGGTCTTGTTGCTCGCCTTCTCCTAGATTTTCTTGGTTGAGCAGTAAAGCCTCCTTGACCAATTTTTGGCTATAGGCGCGTTGGCGGCCCGCCACATTGATCACTCGGGAGTCGTTCAATTGGGAGTTGAGGTGCTGTTGTATCAGGATTTGGGCAATAATTACGGTAAGGGCAATCGCTGATAATGCCAATAAGTACCACTTTCGGATTCTCAAAAAGGTTGAGACATCCAAGGTTTGCTGTTGATTGCTCCTTTTCATTTGTTTAGCTGCACCATTTTTGGGCATTAATTGGATAGGGCCTTGGCGACCAGTTCTTTTCCTCTTTCAGAAAACGACAGGGCCAAAGCGGCTTCATGGCCTTTGGGAGACATTTTTTTCCAAGTTTTTTGCAATATAGAGATGATTTTATCGTCATCATGCTTTATGAGGAAAGGTTCGTAATAATACTTTAAAAAGACCAAGCAAATAACATCTTCCAGGGTTTGGGTCTCCTCATCTTTTTTCAGTTGCTTTTTGAGCAACAGAAAGGATACCCTGTCAATAATATCTTCATCATAGCCCACTTTTTGCAATATGGCACTGGCCTTCTCGGCATGGAATTTTTTAAGTTCCTGTCTCCATTTTAGATAGCCTACCCGATTCATTTCATAGGATTCCCTGGGTATTTCCCATCTGCAGATGTGTTGGCAACGCGCCGTTAATTGCAATGCTTCCGATGCATCAGGTTCAAATTTATTTAGAATATCCGTCATTCGTTGTGCGTACAAAAGCTCTTTCGGATATGCTTTTCCTTCAAAACTTTCCTTGTTGGGGTCTTGTGCGTTGGCTTCATCAAACAATTTGAATGCTTCCAAAAGTTTTTTGGACTTGCCCATGATTTGATTTATTGGTTTTCTTAAAACTATTCAGAAAAACCAATATAAACAAAGCCATTTTCCAATTTTACGGGAAAAGTAGCAATTGAGGGCAGATCACCGTTAAGGTTTTCGCCAGTTTCCAAAGAGAATGTTTTTTTGTGCATGGGGCAGGCTACTTTGGCTATGCCTTCGGAATCTCCTATCATACCTCGCGATAAAACCATTTCCATTTTATGGGGACACAGGTTCTGGCAAGCATACCATTTTTGTTTTCGTTGAAAGTGGTACACGGCAATTTGCTTGTTCTTGTATTTGATACATGCCCCGCCATTTTTTGGGATGTCCTGTTCATGGCAGGCCTTGAACCAAACGGTTACTTTTTCTAAAGGAACTGGGTTGTATTGTTGAAAAACTGTTTCCATATTATTTGTGTTTAGTTGGTCCATGGTTCTGGCATTTTCTGTTCTCTCATGGGTACAAATACCAAATTGTCGTCCCTGTCATCGGTGTTTACAAAATGTTTGAAGCGTTTACCGATTTCTTCATTTTCTACGGCTTGCTTCCATTCACATTCGTATTTGTCCACAAGGGATTGCATGTCCGTTTCCAATTCTTCGGCAATGTTTAAGCTGTCCTCAACCACAATCTTTTTGAGTTGTTCCATGCCGCCCTCCAATTTTTCCAACCATGCAGCGGTACGCATCAATGGTGCAGCCGTTCGGATGTAATACATTAAAAAGCGATCTAGATATTTGATGACTGTTTCATTATCGATTTGTTCTGCCAATAATTGGGCATGTTTTGGTGTTGCACCGCCGTTTCCACATACATAAAGGTTCCATCCACCTTCCACGGCAATGACTCCGAAATCCTTCCCACGGGCCTCTGCACATTCACGGATACATCCAGATACACCGCCCTTTAGTTTATGGGGAGACCGAATCCCTTTGTACCGCTCTTCCAATTCAATGGCAAAACTTACGCTTTCGTCCATTCCGTAGCGACACCACGTGGAGCCTACACAACTTTTTACAGTTCGCAAAGCTTTTCCATAGGCATGTCCGCTTTCAAATCCTGCAGCTATCAATTTTTTCCAAATAGCTGGAAGATCATTGAGTTGGGCGCCAAATAGGTCGATGCGCTGTCCACCCGTAATTTTGGTGTACAAGCCATATTCCTTGGCCACATCGCCCAGTACGATCAATTTATCGGGTGTAATTTCGCCTCCAGGTATCCTTGGAACCACCGAATAGGAGCCATTTCGTTGAATATTGGCCAAAAAACGGTCGTTGGAGTCTTGAATTACATCCTCTTTGTTGGCGGTATCGTTGTAAATGGTCGCAAAAATGGAGGCTAGTGCAGGTTTGCACACCTCGCAACCATCACCATGTCCACATTTGTCAAGGGCTTCATCATAGCTGGTAATACCCTTTACTTTAACAATACCATAGAGTTCTTGTCGGGTATACTCAAAATGTTCGCAAATAACATCTTTCACCTCTTTCCCCATGGATTTAAGCGTCTCATTAACGAGTTCCACAACCATGGGCTTGCATCCGCCACAACCTGTAGTGGCCTTGGTGCAGCTTATAATATCCTTTAGGGAATCAGATTCGCCATTTAAGAGCGATGAGCAAATGCTTCCCTTGGAAACACTTTCACAGGAACAAATCTGGGCGCTGTCTGGTAGGTCCATTGCACTACCAAAGGCAGAGCCTCCTTCGCCGCGTGCTCCTACAATCAATTCTTCAGCATTATCAGGCAAAGCCATTCCATTCAAGTACATCTGGTGCAGAATATTATAGTCTGCCGCATCTCCTACAAGAATTCCACCCAAGAGTGTTTTTCCATCATGGCTTACATTGATTCGCTTGTAGAGGAATTTTGTTTTGTTTTCAAAAATAATGGACAACCCTTTGTCGGCCGGCATATAAGGAGTACCAAAACTTGCCACATCCACACCCATTAATTTAAGTTTGGTGGACATATCTATATCGTCTGGCATAAGAACTTCTTGGTTGCCCAATATTTGGTTCACGGCCACATCGGCCATTTCATAGCCAGGAGCAACAAGGCCATATATCATTTGGTTGTACAGGGCCACTTCACCTATGGCGAATATATCCTTGGCAGACGTTTGCATTCTATTGTCTACGACAATTCCGCCGCGGGTACCCATTTCAAGACCACAAGTTTTGCCAAGCTCATCCCTGGGGCGTATTCCTGCCGAGATGATGAGCATATCTACATCCAAGCAATCATCTTCCCCAAATTCCATTCCCTCTATTACCTTATCACCCAAGATTTGGTTGGTGGCCTTGCTTAAATGCACCTGAATGCCCATGGATTCCAATTTTAATCGGAGTACATTACTGCTTCGGGTGTCTAACTGTCTGGGCATGAGTTTTGGGGCGAATTCCACTACGTGGGGCTCCAATCCCATATCCAAGACCGCTTTTCCGGCTTCGAGCCCCAAGAGCCCTCCTCCTAGAATTGCAGCTTTTCCGTTGGGTTTGATAGCCTTGATTTGTGAAGCATAGGCCATCATTTCTTCTAAATCCTCTATGGTGCGATAGACAAACACCCCTTCCTTTTCCACTCCGGAGATGGGAGGTACAAAAGGAACGGAACCGGTGGCCAGCACCAAATAATCATATGTATATGAATTGCCTGTAGCCGTGTGGATTTCCTTGGCTTCGTTTTTAATGTCAGTGACCCGTTGCCCCGTAATGAGTTCAATGCCATTTTCTGAATACCAAGACGCAGGGGCAAGCTCCAAGGCTTTTGCATCTTGGTTTTCAAAATATTCACTGAGGTGTACCCTGTCGTAGGCGGGTCTGGGCTCTTCCCCAAAGACCACGAGTTTATAATCGTTACTGGAGGGTGCTGCGATAAATTTTTCGCAAAACTTATATCCTACCATTCCGTTGCCCACTACAATTACAGTTTTCATATCACACTATTTTGAAATACGAACCAAAACTAAGTATATTTACGTATATATTTAGTGTTTTTTTAAAAATAAATACGTATTCTTGTTGCGGGATTCGTAAAAATCAAAACAAATATTTAAAATGAAGCAATACATGAAAGAAGCTAAAGTTACTTTGGTGGGAGCTGGACCAGGTTCGGCAGATCTTATTTCTGTTAGGGGTTTACGAGCTTTAAAACAAGCTGATGTTGTTTTGTACGATGCATTGACGGACACCACTTTATTGGATGAAGTAGCTGACCATGTTCCGAAAATATACGTAGGAAAACGATGTGGAAAACATAGTTATACTCAAAGTGAAATAAATACATTGATTGTAGAAAATGCATTTATATATGGTCATGTGGTTCGTTTAAAAGGAGGGGATCCTTTTGTGTTTGGAAGAGGTTTGGAAGAAGTGGATTATGTGGAATCTTACGGAATTCCTGTTGAAGTAGTCCCAGGAATATCCAGTGCCATAGCTGTCCCTGCGAGTCAGGGTATATCCATTACCAAAAGAGGGGTGAGCAGCAGTTTTTGGGTGGTAACGGCAACCACTAAAGAGGGCATTTTTTCCAAAGATTTTAAACTGGCCGCACAGTCTTCGGCAACACTTGTAGTTTTAATGGGCGTCCGAAAACTGCTTGAAATAGCTACAGAAATAGGGAAATATAGAAAAAGATATACGCCAATTGCAGTTATCCAAAATGGAACTTTGTCCAATGAGAATTGCATTACGGGTACATTGGGAGATGTAGTTCGCATGTCGGGTAAAATAGATTTATCCCATCCAGGAATCATTGTTATTGGAGATGTGGTTGCCGACCATCCTTCCTTTTTCGAAGAAGAGGTTATGCGGGCACTTCACTCATCCATGTGAGAATGTAAAGAACAGTTTTTCTATTTGCATTTCCTTATAAAATAAGGGGCATTTTTTTCATATTCATTATTTCCTCCTCTAAGATCATCAACTCCGCAAAAATTAGAATTAATACGCAAATCCAGTTCAAAAACTACGTATAAATACGTATTTATACTTATTTTTAGCCCATCAAAGCTAAAAACTATGTCAGTTACATCACAAAAAGCTACTGCTTTAGAACTATTCAACTTTAAAAGTATACCAACAAGAACCTTTTGGATTACCTCAATAGCATTCTTCACTTGCTTCTTTGCATGGTTCGGTATTGTTCCGTTGATGCCAGATGTGGTAAAGGATTTAGGGTTGACGCCAAACCAAAAATGGAACTCTGTCATTTTAGCGGTAACGGGTACTGTCTTTGCAAGACTTCTTATTGGTAAGTTATGTGATAAATACGGCCCAAGACTGTGTTATACTTTTTTACTGACCATTGGGGCGCTTCCTGTGATTCTAATTGGGTTTGTGCAAACACCTTTCCAATTTTTATTATGTCGTCTTTTAATAGGTTTTATTGGAGCATCATTTGTGATTACCCAATTTCATACCTCAATCATGTTTGCCCCTAATATTGTGGGCACGGCCAATGCCACATCGGCGGGGTGGGGAAATCTTGGTGGAGGGGCCAACCGCTTGGGCATGCCCTTGATTGCTGCTGCGGTGGTTAGCTTTGGCGTTGCCGAGGAGATAGCTTGGCGTTATTCCATGGTTATAGCAGGTATTATCTGCTTTACTATGGGGATAGTTTATTACTTCTTCACCCAAGATACACCGGAAGGAAATTTTTCAGAACTAAAGGAAAAGGGAGAATTACCCGTAAAAAAGAAAGATGAGATACCATTTATTAAAACCCTTTCCGATTATAGGGTTTGGATTTTGTTCGTAGTCTACGCGGCTTCCTTTGGAATGGAATTGACAGTATATGGAACCATGGACGATTATCTCCAAAATACGTTTCACCTTAATAGGACTACTGCAGGTAATTTGGTTTTGTCATTTGCCTTGATGAATATTTTTGCCAGAACCTTAGGCGGTTTTTGTGGTGATCGGTTTGGAAAATTGAAAGGTCTGAGAGGACGTGTGCTTTTCTTGGCACTGATCCTGGCCATAGAAGGCATTATGCTTTCAATTTTTTCCACAACCACTAGTATAGCTATTGGGATAGGGTTTTTGGTGGCATTCAGTCTAACCGTTCAAATGGCGGAAGGAGCCACCTTCTCCGTGGTTCCATTTATCAATAAAAAAGCTATTGGCTCCATATCGGGTATTGTAGGTGCTGGCGGTAATGTTGGAGCTTTCTTGGCTGCCCTATTGTTAAAATCCAAATCGGCCATGGCAGAAACAGCGGCAATAAAGGCCAATGCTTCTTTGGGGGAGGAAGCCGTGAAGGCCGCTCAATCCTCAGCAGCCGCTTCGGCTGTTTCCAGCGGATATTTTGTAATAGGTGTATTTGTAGTGCTAACCGCATTCATGTCATTGGCCATAAAATTCTCCACTGCCGATAAAAAAGAAGAAAAAACCGGAAAAGCGGGGCAACCCAAACCCGTTTACGTTGAGTCAAATAAATAAGCTCCATTCCAATGCATATATACAGCGCATACGATTACGGAACCAAGAAAAGGCAGGAAAATCTTCCTGTATCAGATACCTTGTGTAATCGTTGCAACAATAAAAATTGCTTGTTGAAAAAGAACATTGATTCACCCATTGTGGCCCGGTTTACAGAGCACAAAAAGGATATTCGATGCAAAAAAGGACAACAATTTATTATTGAGGGGGCCCCGGTAAACGGTTTATTTTTTGTCCTAAAAGGTAAAGTAAAGGTTTTTAGAACTGGCATTAATGGGAGGGAACAGATTGTTCGGTTTGCCAAAGCAGGTGAAATTATTGGTCATCGTGGTTTTGGTACTGAAGAATTCTATCCCATTGGGGCTATTGCTTTGGAAGACTCCATCCTTTGTTATTTCTCTAAGGATATGCTTCAAGATGTGCTTCGAAGCGATGCATCGTTTGCTTATGACCTGATGCTCTTTTATGCCAATGAATTGAACAAGAGCGAGGCAAAAGTAAAGTCGCTTTCTCAAATGACCGTTAGGGAAAGGGTTATTGATACGCTATTGTACATCAATCGGAAGTTTGGACAACTCAATGGCTTTCTTGACCTGCCCTTAAGTAGAAGGGATTATGCGGATTATGCCGGAACTACCGAGGAACAAGTGATTAGAACTTTTTCATCTCTCAAAAGGGAAAATCTCATCAACGCAAAAGGCAAAAGAATAGGTATTGTTGATGTAGACTTGCTAAAAAGGGAAATCTTGGAGCACAATTTTCACTTGGCTGGATAGCCCTGCACTACCTTTATTTTATCCATCATTTCCTCACTAAACCTACTTTAGTACCCATCCTTCCTTTGTGAAATTCCATTTTTTACTGAATGAAAGAGCAATCCAACTACCATTATGGTATGGATTGGTTTTCAGTTTAAGAATACTTCAAAATCTCATACGTATTGTACGATTGCATTTCAGTAACGTATAAATATTAACAAATAGTTGATTCATAACTAGTTGTAACCATTATATGTTTTATGGCAGGTTTTTTCATGGTTTAAGGCATAACAGATTGTGTATTAAAAAGATAAAAGGACATGGGCTTTCCCATAAAATAGTTCCCAAGGTCAGTATACATTTGCTATAAATAAGTACTAATACGTAGAAAACTTAAATTATGAAAAACATCACTTTAAAATCAATCGCATGGTTATTCTCCGCACTTCTCATGGCGTGTGGCGGAAAAACGAAGAAGAAAACATTGGAAACCGCTCAAGCTGAGGTACCGGAAATTTCACTTGAAATTGAAAAGCCCCAGTTGACTTTTGGCTTTATTAAACTAACAGACATGGCCCCTTTGGCCATTGCCAAAGAAAAAGGATTTTTTGAGGATGAAGGTCTTTTTGTTTCGGTCGAAGCACAATCCAATTGGAAAAATGTATTGGACCGTGTTATAGACGGACAATTAGACGGCTCGCACATGCTGGCCGGTCAACCCATTGCTGCAGGCGCTGGTTTTGGTCGACAAGCCCAATTGGTCACTCCGTTCTCCATGGACTTAAATGGAAATGGAATCACAGTATCCAACGATGTATGGTCCAAAATGAAACCCAATGTACCCAAAGATGAAGAGGGCAAACCCGTTCATCCCATAAAAGCCGATGCCCTAAAACCAGTGATTTCCTCCTATAAAAACAGTGGAAAGCCCTTTAAAATGGGCATGGTGTTTCCAGTATCGACCCACAACTATGAAATTAGATATTGGTTAGCCGCGGCCGGAATTCATCCCGGAATGTACACTGCCGATAATGTGCAGGGACAAATCGATGCAGAGGTTCTGCTTTCGGTCACTCCACCACCTCAAATGCCAGCCACTTTAGAAGCTGGGACCATTTACGGGTATTGTGTAGGTGAGCCCTGGAACCAACAAGCCGTGTTCAAAGGAATAGGAGTTCCCGTAACCACCAATTACGATATCTGGAAAAACAATCCTGAGAAAGTTTTTGTGATGACCAAAAAGTTTGTGGAGGAAAACCCGAATACTGCCATTGCCGTGACCAAGGCATTGATTCGCGCCGGAAAATGGTTGGATGAACCGGGGAATAGGGCAGAAGCCGTTAAAATCTTGTCCATGCCCCAATATGTGGGTGCCGATGAGGTTGTTTTGGCCAACTCAATGACCGGAACCTTTGAATTTGAAAAAGGGGATAAACGGTCCATGCCTGACTTTAATGTGTTCTATAAGTACAATGCCACCTATCCTTTTTATTCTGATGGTGTTTGGTTCTTGACCCAAATGAGAAGATGGGGCCAGATTCCAGAGTCAAAACCATCATCGTGGTACGAAGAGACCATTAAGGACATCTATCGCCCCGATATCTGGGAAAAAGCAGCAAAACTATTGGTTGATGAAGGGCATATCCCCGCTGCCGATATTCCAAATACGGACGGATATAAACCGGCCACCACAGATTTTATCGATGGTAAAGTTTACGATGCCAAAGATCCCATAGGCTACATCAACAGCTTTGAAATTGGAAACAAGGATGATTCCTCACTTTAAAAAACAGTAAAAATCATGAAGCAAAGCATAACTGCAACTAAAGTGAATGACATCAAATGGATGGGAGTGGTAAAGTCACTCCTGTCCAAATTGAAGGTCAAGACCCCAAAACTGGAATTCAAGTCAGTGTTCAAAAAAATTATTGTTCCCATAATTTCCATTCTTCTTTTTATTGGAGTGTGGCACATGGGCGCCAAAGCGTTGTACAATATTGAGGCTGATTATAAAATCCAGAAGGCGTTGACCGACCAAGGACAAGAAGCGGCTGATGCCATGGAAGCCTGTATTTTGTCTGGCGATATAAGTTGTCAGCCCAATACCCTGCCATCCCCTGGTCAAGTATGGGAATCCTTCAATACCTTGATTGCGGACCATAAGAAGATCAGTGCCGATAAATTGGAGTTCAAGGAGAAAACCGCAGCTATCAATGAAAAGCGTGTCGCTGAGGGCAAAGACCCCATTACCTATACGGGAAGGCCATCATTTGTAGACCAAATTTTCACCAGTTTGGAAACCGTTTTTGCAGGATTCCTGCTGGCCTTGGTCATTGCGGTTCCTATTGGTATCATCATTGGGTTAAGCGAAACTTTACGGAATTCTTTCAATTGGTTGATTCAAGTCTTTAAGCCTGTGTCTCCGGTAGTTTGGCTGTTGTTGGTTTTTATGATCGTAAAGACCATGACCAAAGATTCCAATCAAGACAGTGCCTTTATCATATCGTTCATCAGTGTTGGGCTTTGCTCCATGTGGGCAACCTTGGTGAACACTGCTATGGGGGTTTCCTCTGTGGACAAGGATTACATCAATGTTGCCAAGGTTCTAAAGCTTGGACCTTTTCAAAAAGTCTTTAAAGTGATTTTGCCATCATCCCTGCCCCTGATTTTCACAGGGCTTCGGATTACACTTTCTGTGGCTTGGATGGTATTGATTGCCATTGAGCTTTTGGCGCAAAGTCCCGGTCTGGGCTCCTTTGTTTGGGAAGAATTTCAAAATGGAGCCAATGATTCAAACTCAAAGATCATTGTGGCCATGTTCATAATAGGAATCATCGGATTCTTGCTTGATAGGATCATGTTGATGGTTCAGAACATGGTATCGTTCAATAAAAATGCAACCGCTTAACTAGAGATTATGGCATATTTAGAATTGAATAATGTATGTAAGACCTATGGCGAAGGCAGCAACAGTACTGAAGTGCTGACCGATATCAACCTCAAAATTGAAGAAGGCGAATTTGTGGCCATTGTCGGTTTCACCGGAAGCGGAAAAACAACATTGGTGAACCTTATCAATGGACTGCTGCAACCCACCAGTGGTGAAGTGCTTTTTAAAGGAAACCCTGTTGTGGACACCAGCCATGAGAGAGGAGTCATCTTTCAGAATTACTCCCTGCTCCCTTGGTTGAGCGTATGGCAAAATGTGGCCATGGCGGTGAAGGAAGCCTTTCCAAAGGAAAACAAAAAAGCCATTAAGGAACGTGTGGCGGAATATATTGAGATGGTGAATCTTACACCTGCCAGCAATAAAAGGCCCAAGGAACTGTCTGGAGGAATGCGACAACGTGTAGCTGTGGCAAGAGCACTGGCCATGAACCCGGAAATGATCATTATGGACGAACCCTTGGGAGCTCTTGATGCCCTGACGCGGGGGAACCTTCAAGATGAAATCTTAAAAATTTGGAGCAAGGACAAACGCACGGCACTGCTCATTACCAATGATGTGGATGAGGGTATCTATATGGCGGACAGAATCATCCCGTTACGACCTGGCCCCAAGGCCACATTAGGCCCTGAATTCAAAATTGATATTGAACGGCCAAGGGACAAAACAGCACTGAACGATGATCCCGAGTACAAAAAAACCAGAAATGCCATCATTGAGTACTTGATGGGCATTGGAGAAGAGCGCAAGGCCGTTTCACAAGAAACTTATGAACTGCCCGATTTAAGCCCCAAAAGCTTTGTGGCCTAGTATAATTTAAAAGAATAGCCATTATGGAAATGCAAATAGAGAACAAAACCAGTACCATATCCCATGAAAATGGAATTGTCTATCCGTCAGATAAAATCATGTTGGATTTAAAGGATTTGAAAAAAGTCTATCCAACACCCAAGGGCGACTATGTGGTTCTTGAACATTTGAACCTGCAGATTCTAAAGGAAGAATTTGTGACCATTATTGGGCATTCGGGCTGCGGCAAGACCACCATGCTCTCTATGATAGCAGGTCTCAATTCCATCTCTGGAGGAAACATTGCCGTTTTGGGCAGTGCCATTAAGGGACCTGGGCCAGATCGTGGGGTCATATTTCAATCGCCAAGTTTAATGCCATGGATGACCGCATTGCAAAATGTATTGTTGGGGGTAAACCGTGTGTTTCCGCATGCCAGTAAATCGCAACAAAAGGACATTGCCAAATATTACCTACACAAAGTGGGCCTTGATGGGGCATTTAACAAAAAAGCCAGTGAACTGTCACAAGGTATGCAGCAACGGGTGGGTATAGCGAGGGCCTTTGCCATTAAACCCAAGGTCTTGCTTTTGGACGAACCCTTTGGAATGTTGGACTCCCTTACCCGGGGTGAACTGCAGGACATTCTGATAGAAATCTGGAACAAGGAAAAAATTACAGCCGTTATGATCACGCATGATGTGGATGAAGCCATATTCTTAGCAGACCGCGTAGTGATGATGACCAGCGGCCCTCGGGCCAAAATTGGGGATGTTCTAAACATAGATTTTGAACGCCCCAGAACCAGAAAGGCAGTGCTGGAGCACAGCGATTACTACAAGTATCGCAAACACCTTATTGACTTTCTGGAACATTGACGAACAACTAACAAGAATTTAAACCAATAAACTCAAAAGAATCATGAAAAAACAATATGCACTTATAAGCTTGGTTATCCTATCGGTCCAGTTTACTTTTTCACAATTTACGTTGGATGGGGAATTTAGGCCACGAACAGAATACAGAAACGGCTTCGGCAGTTTAATCCCTGATGCCGCCGATCCAGGTTTTGCTACCTCTACCCGTGCCCGTTTAAATGCGGGATATCAAACCGAAAAGTATAAGTTTTACCTAAGCCTTCAAGATGTTATGGTCTGGGGCGAAAATCGCCAGTTACGACCTGATGATGAAAACGACACATTCGCCGTGTTTGAAGCCTGGGCACAACTTGAGCTAGGCTCTGGATGGTCCACTAAATTGGGGAGACAAGTACTTTCTTATGATGATCAGCGTATCTTGGGTGGTGTGGACTGGACGCAACAGGCCCGTAATCACGATGCGGCCTTAATCAAGTATTCCAAAAACAATTTTATGCTTGATTTTGCCTTTGCCTTTAATCAGGATTTTGACAACCCAGCGGGTTTTCAATCTGTTGGAAATGCCTACAACACCACCGGTTTTTTTAGTTACAAGACCATGCAGATGCTTTACCTGAAACAGACATGGGAAAGCTTTGGGGCAAGTTTGGTATTGCTCAACAATGGCTTTCAGAACTTTGATGACAATGACAATGCGGATGGACTGAGCAGCTTGCAGACCATAGGTACACATCTAACCTTTAAAAAAGGAAGCTTTGGACTTGCGGCCAATGCATTTCTTCAGACTGGAGAAAGACAAGGCGAACTGGATGTAAAAGGAGCTTATCTGTTGGGTCTGGACCTAAGCTATGCGGCATCCAGTGCAGTAGGTCTAGGTGCTGGAATTGAAATCATTAGTGGAAATGATGGACAAACTGCGGGGGAAACCGGTGCTTTCTTCCCACTGTATGGCACCAACCACAAGTTTAACGGTTTAATGGATTATTTCTATGTGGGCAACCATGCCAACTCTGTTGGAATAGTGGATATTCACGCCAGCGCCAATTTTAAATTAGGTGAAAAATCAAGCCTATTGGCTAAAGTTTGGAACTTTAATGGCGAACAAGACCTGCCCAGTGGAGAGAGTGCTTTAGGTACCGAGGTTGATTTGGTTTTTACCCAAAAATTTAATGGATATGCCCTAAAATTGGGATACTCACACATGTTTCCTGCGGATGGCATGTACGAGCTTAAGGGAATTACTGAAGCGGATGCGGCAAGTAGCCAAAACTGGGCATGGGCCATGTTGATTATTAAACCCAAACTTTTTACTACAGCCAAGGCGAAATAGTTTAAGTGATTAGCTTTGCTTTGATGGGGCTGTTCCTTTTTATATTGGAGCGGCCCTTCATTTGTTCTTAGCGTATTTCAATAATTCGATTATTTTTGTGCAATGCAAGATTCTGGACTTCAACAAACCATTACCATTGTGTTGGCTGATGATCATTCCCTCGTTCGGGATGGGATACGTGCTTTATTGGAAGAAGAACCAGATTTGGATGTTATTGGTGAGGTATCCAATGGTTTGGATGCCCTTAAAATGGTGGATGAGAAATCCCCTGATATTTTGATCATCGATATTCGAATGCCCGAATTGGGCGGTATTGAAACCGTAGAACGCTTAAATGCCAAAGGAAAGTCAAAGACCAAGTCCATTATCCTTTCCATGCACGATTCTGAGGAATATATTCTGAAATCTGTACAGGCAGGTGCCAATGGGTATCTTCTAAAGGATACGGGCAAAACCGAATTTGTCAAGGCCATCCACATGGTTCAAGAAGGTGGGAAATACTTTAGTGGGGATATATCAAATGTGCTGGTAAATAACCTGTTCAGCCCAGGAAAGCAGGTCAACACTTCAAAAGACAATAAAGACAATCCTTTTGATCTAACCAATAAGGAACTTCAAGTGTTGGAACTCGTCTTGGCAGGGTACACCAATAAGGAAATTTCAGAAAAATTGCAGAATAGTAAACGTACTATCGAGACACATCGCTTTAACCTAATGAAGAAGATGGAGGTAAAAAACTTGATCGATCTTTCCAAAAAAGCGAACAAATACAATTTGGTGTAGGTTTCAATTATTCAACCTTTTGCTACAATTTTTATCATTCTCTCGATTTAGGGCATCACTTTTATGAAATTAATACTACGTATTTATACGTAATTTTTTAATTTTCAACATCAAAAAAAGACGGTGTTAGCACATGCAGGAAAAAGATACACATAAGACTATTTGTTCGTATTGTGGCGTGGGTTGTGGTATAACGGTAACCAAAAATGCGAAGGGTGTTCTGTCGGTTAAAGGCGATGAGGACTATCCGGTGAACAAGGGGATGCTCTGTTCCAAAGGAAAGACTTTGAACTATGTGGCCCAAGACACAAATGACCGCATATTGTACCCCGAAATGCGATGGAGTCGCAACCACCCCAAGCAAAGAGTTACTTGGGACATTGCCTTTAAAAGAGCCGCTGCAGTTTTTGGCAGTATCATTGAAAAGCACGGTCCTGACAGTGTTGGGCTTTATGTTTCGGGGCAGTGCCTCACCGAAGAATATTATTTGGCCAATAAACTTACTAAAGGTTTTTTGGGAACCAATAATATTGATACCAACTCCAGACTTTGCATGAGCTCTGCCGTTGTTGGCTATAAAAAAACAGTAGGTAACGATGCTGTTCCCATAGCATACGCCGATATTGAATTGGCAGACTGTTTTTTAATTGCAGGGGCCAATCCTGCATGGTGCCATCCCATTTTGTTCCGCCGAATAGAAAAGCATAAAGAACAAAATCCTAAGGTTAAACTGATTGTTGTGGACCCCCGTAAGACACAAACTTGTGCCTTGGCAGACCTTCATTTGCAAATATTACCGGGAACCGATGTGATTCTTTTCAATGCCATGGCAAGATGGTTGATAGAAAAGAAGAAAATCGATAAATCATTCATAGAAAAACATACTTCCAATTTTGAAGCGTGCAAGCAAAAGGCTTTTGAGCTTTCCATTCGCAAGGCTGCGGAAAAATGTGGAATAACAGCCGAAGAAATACGCAAAGCGGCCAAAATGATTGCCGATGCCAAAGGATTCATCAGTATGTGGACCATGGGATTGAACCAAAGTGTTATCGGTGTGGATAAAAATGTTTCCTTATTGAATCTTTCCTTGTTAACGGGACATATTGGCAAGCCCGGCTCAGGTCCTTTTTCCTTAACAGGGCAACCCAATGCTATGGGCGGTCGTGAAGTAGGGGGGATGGCCAGTTTGTTGGCGGCCCATCGAGATTTGGGAAATCCTCAGCATAGGGAAGAGGTCCAGCAGTTTTGGGGCGGAAAGGAAATTAAAGGAGAACCCGGTCTCACGGCAACGGAAATGTTCAATGCACTGGAATCTGGAAAAATGAAGGCAGTGTGGATTATTTGTACCAATCCCATTGTAAGCTTGCCCAATGCCAAAAAAATCGAGAAGGCTCTCGAAAAGGCCAGTTTTGTGATTGTTCAGGATATTTCACATAATTCCGAAACCACAAAATATGCAGATTTATTGTTGCCTGCAGCAGGGTGGTTGGAAAAAGAAGGCACCATGACCAACTCCGAGCGGCGAATCAGTTATTTACCCAAAGTGATTGATGCTCCCGGAGAAGCCTTGCCCGATGCAGAAATCCTATGGCGATTTGCCCAAGAAATGGGATATGGAGGTTTTGACTACAACAATGTCTCTGAAGTATATGACGAATACTGCCTGATGACCAAGGGAACCAATATCGACATTTCTGGACTATCCCACCAACGTCTCAAAAAAGAAGGTAGTTTCCAATGGCCGGTACCATCACCCGAACACAAGGGTACACCACGACTTTTTCAGGATCAGAAATATTTCACCGCTAATGGAAAAGTGCATTTTAATGCACCGCGAAACCTGTACAATAAATCGGAAACCACCACACCAGAATTTCCATTGGTGCTCAATACAGGGAGAGTCAGAGATCAGTGGCACACCCGAACCAAAACAGGAAAAGTAAAACGTCTATTAACCCATATTCCATCCCCTTTTCTGGAAATGAGCAAAGTGGATGCCTACCTACGGAACCTTAAAGAAGGGGATATTGCTGTAGTGAAGAGTAGGAGAGGTACTGTAAGGGCCAAGGTCAAGATCAATTATGATATTAGGGAACGGGTGGTTTTTTTGCCCATGCATTGGGGTAAAATTTTGAATGATGATTTTAGCAGGGCCAACAACCTTACCAATGATGTTGTAGATCCCATTTCCAAAGAACCCGACTTTAAATATTGTGCTGTTCAGGTTGAAAAATATAAGAAACCAACTCAGAAAATTGTCATTATTGGAGCAGGGGCCGCAGCTTACCGTTTTATACAAACCTATCGGGAAAAGAATAGAACAGACGAAATCCATGTGTTTTCCAAAGAAGAACACCCGTTTTACAACCGTGTTTTGCTTCCGGAATATGTAAACGAAGAGTTGTCATGGGAAGCCCTTCAAAAATTAAAACAGGGAGAACTGGAAAAGCTCAAGGTTAAGCTGTACCCCAGTAATAGCATCCAGAATATCAACCCAACGGAAAAAACCGCCATTGATAGTTTGGGAAACACCCACTCATATGATCTTTTGATAATGGCTACAGGTAGTCGCGCATTTGTGCCCAATGAAGTACGGATGGACCTGCCCGGCAGATTTACTATGCGCGAGAGGGGAGATGCGGACCGACTCAAAAACTATCTGTCAAAAACCGAACTTCCCGCAAGCGAACAGCATGTGGTGATCGTGGGTGGAGGGTTGCTCGGACTTGAACTTGCCGCCGCGTTGAAAAAAATCAATATCAACATCAGTATCATTCAACGTGCTCCCAGGTTAATGGAGCGTCAGTTAGACCCAGTTTCCAGTAAATTATTGGCCGAAGATGTTTCGGAAAGGGGAATCCAGTTGTTTTTTGACAATGAGGTCAGTACCATTTTTGAAGATGAAGCATCGCAATACACCTTGATGGTCAACCTAAAAACAGGCAGAACGTTGCGTTGCAATGCCATTGTTTATGCCATTGGGACCAGGCCTAATATAGCTTTGGCAACCAGTGCGGGGTTGGAGAGCAGAAGAGGTGTTTTGGTGGATCCCTATCTCAAGACAAGTGACCCCTCCATTTTTGCTTTGGGCGAAATTGCCGAGTTTGAAAATGCACTCTACGGTATCACTTCGGCAGCGGAACAGCAGGCCGATGTGGCCGCAAATTACATTTTGGGAGATTTAGGAAGCATTTACAGTGGCTCGGTATTGATGAACATTTTAAAATTTGAAAACCTTGACCTGTGCAGCATTGGAATGGTCAACGCCCCAAAGAACGACCCCTCTTACGAAGAGATTTTACTGATGGATGTGAGCAAAAGGTTTTACAAAAAGTGCATTGTAAAAGATGATACACTTAAGGGAGCTGTTTTAATGGGTGATAAAAATGAGTTCGCTGAGTTTAAGCGACTTATTGAGGAAGAAATAGAACTCTCTGAAAAAAGGGAGGAATTGCTTCGGGGTACGTCAACAATGGAGCCCCTCAAGGGAAGTTTGGTCTGTTCCTGCAGTCAAGTGGGCGATGGTAACATTAAAGATGCCATAGCAGGAGGGTGCACGGATTTTGCACAGCTTTGTTCCCAAACTGGGGCCGGATTGGGCTGCGGAAGTTGCAAACCAGAGGTACAGGCCATATTGAACGCACAATTGAAAACAACATTGGTTTAAGATTATGAATGATGATTTGCACAGAATATTGATAAGTGGAGGAATCACCTCACCGGGCGAACTTAAAGACAGTATTGCCATGCTTGAGGTCGCAGGCTTGTCGGAAATTTATTTTGGCTCCAGACAGGATTTGCTCTTTCCATTGGACAATATCAAAAAAGAACAGTTGGAAAAAGCCTCAAAATATAAAACAGATATTGTAGCCGACCGATCGTATCAAAACATTGTGTGTTCCTATGTGTCTGCCGATATTTTTGATACCACCCATTGGCTCAACGGTTCCACCTACCTATATCTGTTGGAGCAGTTTGATTTTATGCCCAGGTTAAAAATCAATATTACCGATCCAAAGCAACGATTGGTACCCATTTTTAGTGGAAACCTCAATTTTGTGGCTTCCGATGAGGAAGATTATTGGTACTTGAACATATTACTGCCCCACTGGAAGAAAAGTGCCTATTACCCGGTGCTCATTTATAGTTGGGATATCGTTTCCGTATGTAGGGCCATTGAAGAAGTGTACCATGCCATGGACAACGTGGATCAACTCTTTGCTATACTGAATCAAAAATTACAGACCCATAACAACAAGATCATAAAAAAGGAACTTCAAATCCCTTTTGTGACATTTCCATATTACGAGGGGATGAACCGGATGGGGCTAGATCAATTCTGGTTGGGATTGTATTGGCGGAACAATCGTTATGATCTTAAATTTTTAAAGGAATTCTGCGGATTTTGTTTGGACAACAGTATTGGTAAAATATGCATCACGCCATGGAAATCGTTTATTGTAAAGGGAATTTCCAAGGAGAGTCGCCCCGAACTGGAAAGGTTCCTTGGCCAAAGAGGAATCAATGTTCGGCACTCCCAATTGGAAATGAACTGGCACCTTCCTGTGGATGATGAAGAAGCACTGGAGCTCAAGCGGTATTTGGTCAACAATTTTGATCAGAACGACATTAGCACCTATGGACTTACCTTTGGTATCAGCAAAGATGTGGGAAAGCAATCGCATTTTTCGTCCATAGTCATCGAACGGAACCCATCAACACAAATAGGCTTGGATTATCAGGTAAGACCCACGTATAACGTATGTTACTTTAAGGATTTTGATCCCAATACAAGGCAATATTTGGTTTATGCCCAAGATGTGGACAAAAAGGAATTGCCCAATCTTTTGATTGAATTGAGCAAGGAATACTTTCAACAGCTTGGCCAAGAGAAAACCACTGCCACAAAAAAGACTGCCAAAAAAGAACAAGTGCAACATGAGGTGCATCAATGCCAGCACTGTTTATCGGTTTATGATGACGATATAGGTGAGCCCCAATCGCAGATTGAACCCAATACAAAATTTACGGATTTGCTCGAGGATTACACCTGCTTGGTTTGTGGAGCGGAAAAATCGGAATTCAAAAAGGTTGAAATTGCTTTGGTCTAGGGAATACTTTTTGTTTTGGCCACCCAACAACCATTATCTGGTTGTAATCAAAGAAAGAATGATCACTTCACACATACCCACATCTTAAAACGGCGTTTTTTTACAATTTAACCTTCGGCGGTCATCCTAGTTTTGCTCAAACTTTTAAATCAAGACTATGGAAGATGTAATAGAAAAAACCGATTTGGAGCTTTTGTTTGAAGAACATGTGACCCTTACCGATTTTGTGGAATACGGGTTCAGCATGCAAGATGTAGTGGAAAGCGGAGCCGTTCCAAAAAGAGGGGCGCGTTTCGATATCTATTTTGAGGGTGATGTAATTGGTGACAAGATCAATGGTAAAATCACTGGGGTTGATTATTTGGAGGTAAGGGCCGATGGCCGATTCTTCCTCGACCTACATGCTACCATCATTACCAATGACGGTGCCAGTATTCAAGTAACCGAAACAGGAATCAACGACCAGGGCACTTTAAAACTGAATATGGAATTCCACACCAATGATGAAAGATACAGCTGGGTAAACCATGCGCAAGTGGCCGGTCTGGGAACTGTGGATTTTAACACAGGAAAAGCGAACGTAAAAGGATATTTAATTTAAAAGCAAACAAAATGACAACGGTAAACCTTACTGAAATTGAACTGAACGAGTTTGTTGGAAAAGAGGACAAGAAGCAACATTGCAAAGCAACATTTCCATTGGTGGGCGCCCATGGTTCAAAAAAATTGGCCACGGTGTACTTTGAATTGCAACCTGGAGATAATTTGGGCAGACATACCGATAGCGCGGAGGAACTTCTGATCATCCTTGATGGAAAAGTGGAGGCCTTAGTGGGAGGCGAGAAGAAAAAAGCCCAAAAAGGAGCGTTGGTACTCATCCCTGAAATGGTCCCCCACGACCTTAAAAATATTGGAGAGACCACGGCCAAGGTGCTTGGTGTTTTTGGAGGTGCCAATAATATTGTGGCCACATTTGACAATGAAATGCTGCCCACTGAATCCAATGTGGTGGATACGTCATTGCTTTTTGGTTGATATATAATGGTTTATAATTAATTTAGCGCTTTTAAAACAGCATAATTCAGTTAGACGGAATTACTATAAAATGAACGTCAAGTTTTCAGAATACAGGCCTTCTTCAGCATTGAGCCCATATGTGCAAGCATATTATACGGGAGATTTTAACCTGTATTCTGAAAACAACTTTGTGCAATCTGTAGTGCCAAACGGCTGTATTGAGCTTATCATTCACCTTACCCATGACCATTGCGAACTGGTCAAGGAAGATGTTTGGGGCAAATCCCCGGAATTCACACTCATTGGCTTGCAGACCAGTCCCTATGAAGTTAGATTCAACCAGCAGGTACAGATATTTGGAGTGCGGTTTAATCCCGAAGGGATATACCATATTTTTGGGGTTCCCCCAGCACTTTTTACGGCTACTTTTGAAAATAGCACAGATGTATTGGGTACAGATTTCAAGGACTATTGTTCCAGTTTACGGGAATCAAAAAGTGTTCAACAGCAAATACGGCTTACTGAAGCATTTCTGTTGAAAAATATGATGGATAATGTCAAAGGGTACGATTATCTTCAATTGGCCTCCGAGACCATTCGTAAACATCATGGGTTGTTAAGTTTGGATGAACTTATTCAAAAAGTACATATCAGCCCAAGACAGTTGCAAAGAGAGTTCAAGAAAAAATTTGGGATAACTGCCAAGGAATATATGCGGCTTTCCCGTCTCAATGCCGTTCAGAAGTATATGCAGGTGCCCACCCCCCTAAACCTCACCGAAGTATCTTACGAGCATGGTTTTGCCGACCAATCCCATTTTATTAGGGAATTTAAAAGCTTGGCCGGGACAAACCCAAGGAGCTTTTTAAAGAAAAGGGCAGATTATTTGGCTTTACCAGTAAGTCTGGATTAAGAAATAAACATAACGGATGGTAGTGTACCCATCACTATCAGAAATCAAAAAATATGAATTCAGTATTAAAACGGGATCTCGATCAAATTGGGATTCTTTTGGAAGGCATTAAAAATGAAAGCCTTTCATTTTTAAAAGATATCAACGCAGTTCCAACTTCAACACAACCAAAAGTGTCGCCTGGAAATCCGCTTGACCACAAAGGCAAGGGAGCCATTCCAGCTTTTGAAGAGTTTATGGAGCGGTTCAAGTCTGTAATTACGGGTTCTTCCGGACCGCGTTATTGGGGCTATGTTACCGGTGGTTCCACTCCCGCTGCCATTATGGGAGATTGGCTCGCTGGGGTATATGACCAGAACACACAGGGAATAAAAGGCAATGGGGACATTTCTGCATTGATAGAGGTGGAAACGGTGGACTTACTGTTGGATTTGCTTGATTTGCCAAAAGATTTTTTAGGAGGATTTGTAACAGGGGCCATGATGTCTAATTTCACCTGTTTGGCAATAGCTCGACAATGGTTGGGGCATGTGCAAGGCGTGGATATTTCAAGAGAAGGTTTGTACAATTGCCCTAAAATCAATGTTTTGAGTGCTACTCCCCATTCATCTGCCATTAAAGCTCTAGCGTTGTTGGGAATGGGCAGCACCAATATTATCCAGATTCCAACCATGGAAGGGAATAGGGAGGCCATTGCTATTGAAGCCTTGGAACAACACATCCAAGAATTGAATGGGGCTCCGTTTATATTGATTTCCAGTGCAGGAACGGTAAATTCAGGTGATTTTGATGACTTTAAGGCCATTTCAGCGTTAAGATCCAAATACAAATTTTGGTGGCATATTGATGCTGCTTTTGGTGCCTTTGTAAATTGTTCACCAGAGTATAAGCATTTGGTAAATGGCTGGGAAAAAGCGGATAGCATTACCGTTGATTGCCACAAATGGTTGAATGTGCCTTATGAGAATGCAGTTTTTTTTGTGAAGGAAAAACACAACAAGCTTCAGGTAGCAACGTTCCAAAATTCCAACGCACCTTACTTGGGAGATATCTCCGAGAATTTCACCTACCTTAATTTGTTACCTGAAAATTCCCGGAGGCTCAAAGCACTTCCGGTATGGTTCAGCCTAAAATCTTACGGTAAAGAAGGCTACCAAAGCATTGTTGAGAATAATATAGAACTGGCCCAAAAATTGGGTAAATGGATTGAAAAGCACCCACAGCTTGAACTTTTGGCTCCCGTGAACCTCAACATTGTGTCTTTTACCTTGAAGAATGCGGACAGTGTAACGATAGATAAGTTTTTAAATATGTTGAACAGTAGGGGCAAGGTCTTTATGACCCCTGGAATGTTCAAAGGCAAAAAAGGAATACGGGCTGCACTTGTAAATTGGCGAACCAATCCTGAAGACATTGACATCGCGACGCATGAAATTGAAGCAACTTTGAAATTGTTATAGCTAAAGAATAGGCTGTAAAACCTCCCACACATTTTGGGCCACTATTTTTTGCCCTTCAACGGTTGGATGTATCCCATCACCTTGGTTAAGGTCTGGTATTCCCGCCACATTTTCAAGTAAAAACGGAATCAAGTGGAGGTTTTCCTCTTCGGCCAGTTCAGGAAATATTCCTTCAAACGTAGCGGTATATTCAGGTCCCATGTTTGGTGGAATTTTCATTCCGGCCAATACAATTTCGGCATTGGGCAGCTTCTCCTGGACCATATCGACCATGGATTGTAAATTGGATTCCGTTTCTTGAAGTGGCACGCCCCTAAGTCCATCATTTGCGCCCAATTCAATGATGACAATGGAAATGTTCTCCTCCAACACCCATTCCAACCTATTTTTACCACTTGCGGTGGTCTCACCGCTCAGACCAGCGTTGATGATTCGGTACTCCAAACCCAGCGAATCAATTTTTTGTTGAATGATTGATGGATAGGCCTGTCCCATTTCAAGGCCATACCCCGCGGTTAAGCTATCCCCAAAAAAAAGAATCTTCTTTTTGGAATCAGTGGTTGTCACAGTAGTTTCGTCCTGCTCCCCCGATGCTTCGGTTGCTTTTTTTTCTGAGGTTTTCCCTCCGCACCCCAAAAGTAGGAAGGTTAAAAAATAACAAAACATTAACTGCTTGGGGAGGTGGAGATTTTTTTTGGTGAGGGCCAATTTTAGTATTTTGAGAGTTTTAACCAAAAGCATTTATGTCAAAGATATTAAAAGTTCAACACCTCCATAAAACATATCGGAGTGGCGAACATGACCTCACCGTATTAAATGATGTTTCTTTTGAAGTGGATAGTGGAGAAACCTTTGCCATTGTTGGGCCATCGGGAAGCGGGAAGACAACTTTGTTGGGATTGTGTGCAGGTCTTGACATTACCGATCAAGGAGACATTTGGCTGTGCGATCAGCATTTGGCCAGTCTTGATGAAGACGGAAGAGCTCGGTTAAGAAACCAGAAGGTAGGGTTTGTTTTTCAGGATTTTCAGCTATTGCCCACCCTTACTGCATTGGAAAATGTAATTGTTCCCTTGGAGCTCAGGGGAATTAAAAAAGCATCGGAACAAGGAAAAGAACTATTGGCAAAAGTTGGATTGGAAGACAGGTCCGGGCATTACCCTTCCCAGCTTTCTGGAGGAGAACAGCAACGTGTGGCTCTGGCCCGTGCCTTTGCCAATAAACCAGCGGTTTTGTTTGCCGATGAACCCACAGGCAATTTGGATGATGAAACCGGTGCAAAGATTGAAAAATTGCTCTTTGAACTCAACAAGGAACAGGGAACTGCACTGGTCATTGTGACCCATGATCTGGAATTGGCACAGAAAACTGATAAAAGTATCCGGTTGAGGTCGGGTAAAATTGAGGAAAGCATTAGTTGATGGGCGAAAGACAGAAAAAAGGAACCGACATATTGTGGTTGTTCAAAATGGCATGGCGCGATGGCAAAGCGAGCTATGGTAAGTTACTACTGTTCATTTTTTCCATTATTCTTGGAGTAGCAGCCGTTGTAAGTGTTCACTCCTTCAGTGGATTGCTCAAAGAGAATATTGCTCTACAATCCAAGGCACTTTTAGGAGCCGATTTTGTTATTGAGAGCGACAAGCCGGTCAATGAAAGGGTAATGGGCATTATGGATTCCTTGGGTGGAGCGGATGCCAAGGAAATTAATTTTCTTTCCATGGGGGCCTTTCCCGGTAATGAAGGCACAAAACTGATGGAAGTCCGTGGTGTAGATGGTGATTTTCCATTTTATGGGGGTTTGGAAGCCGAACCACCAACAGCCATTAATGATTTCAGACAAAATGGAGCTTTGGTGGATGCCACCACCATGCTTCAATTCAATCTAAAAGTAGGTGATAGTATTAAATTGGGTGCGGTGACACTTCCCATTGCAGGAGGTTTAAAAACAGTGCCCGGCAGTAATTCGGTTTTTGGAGCCATTGCTCCACCAGTCCTTATTCCTTTTACTTATATCGATGCCACTGGCTTGGTGCAAACCGGGAGCCGTATCGACTACAAGTACTATTTTAAGGCCGATGAAGGTCAGGATATGGAGGTTCTTAACAATGAACTTGACCCTATTCTTGATGATGAAGATGCAGATATTGATACCCATGTGTCAGAGGCAAGACGAATGGGAAGACGGTACGAAAACTTTGGAAAATTTCTGAATTTGGTCGGATTTATTTCGCTGCTTTTGGGCTGTGTGGGTATTGCCAGTGGAATGAGCATCTACATCCGAATGAAATTAAAGTCCATTGCGGTGCTCAAATGTTTGGGCGCTACAAAATATCAAAGCTACCTCATTTTCTTTGTCCAGATAGCTTGCATGGGTGTTATTGGTGGATTGTTGGGTAGTTTGACCGGATTTTTTATTCAACGGTTGTTCCCGGTACTACTTGGAGATTTACTCCCAATTGACGTTGGGATATCGCTATCCTTTCAAGATGTTGTTTTGGGACTTGCTTTAGGAGTAACCATGTCCGTTTTGTTTGCACTCTACCCTTTGATAAAGACACTGTACGTTTCTCCTTTGCAAACGCTACGGGTGGTGGAAGAAAGAGTCCCTCGCTCATCTTGGACTACTCTAGCTGTGGGTACAGGCATTGTCCTTTTTGTGCTTGGGTTTTCCTTTTGGCTTCTGGGAGATTTTGAGCGATCTCTCTATTTTGTGATTGGTTTAAGCGTAGTTTTTCTGATTCTTACCGGGGTGGCCAAATTCTTTATGGGGCTGTTGAAACGATTTTTCCCGTACTCGTGGAGTTTTACCGCTAGACAGGGGTTGCGGAATTTGTTCAGGCCGCAAAACCAGACCCTTATTTTGGTTTTGTCCATAGGGATTGGGACTTTTTTGATCAGCACGCTATATTTTACCAAGGACATGCTGCTTCAAAAGGCATCTATCGAGGACAGTGCCAATAGCGCCAATATGATTTTAATGGACATTCAAAATGGGCAGGCCGATGCAGTATCCAACACTATCACGTCTTCTGGATTACCTGTGATAGATTTAATTCCCATTGTTACCATGAGGGTTGAACGCTTAAAGGGAAGACATGTAGATGATATCCAGAAAGATACCACATCGCAAGTAAGCCGTTGGATTTTAAACCATGAATTCAGGGTAACCTACCGGGACAGTCTCATTAATTCCGAAAGAATTATAAAGGGCGAGTGGCCACCGTCAAAAGATTATGAGGGCGTGGCAATTTCGGTGAGTGAAGATTTTGCGAACAGGGCCAAAGTAAACTTGGGGGATCAGGTCACTTTTAATGTGCAAGGAAGGATAATGCCAGCCAATGTTGTGAGTGTAAGAGCAGTGGATTGGAGTAGGCTACAACCTAATTTTTCAGTTGTCTTTGCAAATGGAGTTCTTGAAAAAGCACCTCAATTTAAAGTTATGACCACCCGTACAGGTGACGATGTAAGCTCGGCCCAACTTCAACAAAAACTGGTAAAGGCGTTCCCTAATGTTTCCATTTTGGATCTAAATCGCATGTTGACCCTTTTGGAAGATATTTTGGGCAAAATCAGTTGGGTGATCAATTTCATGGCCTTCTTTAGCATTTTTGTGGGGGTGGCAGTTCTAATGGGAGCCATTTATAGCAGCAAACACCAACGGGTAAAACAAGGTGCCTTACTACGAACAATGGGAGCCAAAGGAACACAGATTTTAAACATAATTTCCATTGAATACGCCATTTTAGGGTTTTTGGGTGCCTTTATGGGAGTGGTACTAGCAGTTTTGGCCAACTTTTTATTGGCTTGGGCTTTGTTTGATATGACATTTACGCCTTCTGCAATACCTTTTATTGTAATTATGCCACTGATAATCTTGCTGGTATTTCTTCTGGGAGTGGGTAACAGTTTGGGCATTGTTAGAAATTCACCCCTTATCGTCTTAAGAAAGGAAAAAGAATAATAGGCAAAACTAATTCCCTGTAATTTGTTGAATATTGAACATCAAGGTGTTGGATAAACACTTATATTGGTCGTGCCAAAAAATAGACATGCCCAATACATTTTTGCAGATGATGAAAAGTACAGTTCTTTATTTGACATTCTTCATTTTTGTTATAGGAAGTGCGCAGCACAAGAAAGCACAAAACCCCATCATTTTTGCCGATGTGCCGGACATGTCCATGGTACGGGTGGGGGATACGTATTACATGAGCAGTACAACTATGCACATGAGCCCAGGAGTACCCATCATGAAATCTACGGATTTGGTCAATTGGAAATTGGTCAACTATGCATACGACACGCTGGCCAATGTTGATGCCCTTACTTTGGAGAATAACAAAAATGCTTATGGAAGAGGGTCATGGGCCAGTTGTATTCGGTATCATAACAGCAAGTTTTATGTGTTTACGTTTGCGGCTACAACAGGAAAAACCTATGTGTATTCCACAACAGATATTGAAAATGGCCCATGGGAGGTCAAGTCTTTTGAACCTTCGTATCACGACCTTACGGTCCATTTTGATGATGATGGAAAGGCTTATATGATATGGGGCAACGGAAAGTTGATGATTGCTGAGTTAGAAGATGATTTGTCCGGGGTAAAGTCTGGTACCGAGAAAGTACTTATGGAAAATGCAAGTGCCCCAGCTGGAGATGACATTATGTTGGGCGCAGAGGGATCCCAACTCTTTAAGGTGAACGGAAAGTATTATCTCTTTAATATTACGTGGCCCCAAGGAGGTATGCGAACCGTATTGGTGTACCGTGCCGATAACATTTATGGTCCTTACGAAGGAAGGGTGGCGTTACAAGACAGGGGTATTGCCCAAGGCGGGTTGATAGATACGCCCGATGGTAAGTGGTTTACCTACCTTTTCAGGGATTATGGATCCGTTGGAAGAATACCATATCTAGCTCCGGTAACTTGGGAAGATGGATGGCCCGTTCTTGGTGTGGATGGTAAGGTTCCCGAAACTTTGGATTTACCAGCAAATAAGGGCTTGATTCCAAATATTGTGGATAGTGATGAATTCAACAGAAAAAAGAATGACCCCAAATTGCCCTTGATTTGGCAATGGAATCATAACCCTGTGGACAGCCTTTGGTCATTGACTGATAGAAAGGGGTATTTAAGACTCACCACCGGGCGAATAGATGAAAATTTAGTACAGACTAGAAATACACTTACCCAAAGAACAATTGGCCCAGAATGCACAGGAACCATTTCGTTGGATGTTTCAAACATAAAAGAAGGCGATTTTGCCGGATTGGCATTGCTTCAAAAAAACTATGGCCAAATTGGGGTAAAATATGAAAATGGTGTAAAAAAGTTGGTCATGGTAAGCGTACAGGGAGATCAACCCCAAGAAATGGAAAGCATCCCTTTGCAACAAGATATCGTATATCTTAGGGCCACCTGCAACTTTACCAATCTAAAGGACGTGGCAGATTTCTATTATAGCTTGGATGGAGATACATGGACTAAGATGGGCACCCAACTGAAAATGTCATACACATTACCGCATTTTATGGGATATCGCTTTGGACTCTTTACATACGCAACAAAGGAAACAGGCGGATATGCAGATTTCGATTATTTTAGGATAATGAATAAATTGAGCAACTAAAATTAAGCAACTAATAACTAAACAAACAACAATGAAATGCTCTTCT
>JAUIBH010000038.1 GCA_030427985.1 Bacteroidia bacterium
GTCCATGATGTCTTGGGATTGGATCATGAGTTTAGACCCACACTGGTTCAGTACACTTTTTGGATGGTATGTTTTTGCCAGTATGTTTGTATCGGGTATTACCGTGATTGCCATGGTGAGCATCTACCTAAAATCCAGAGGATATCTGGAAGTGGTAAACGATAGTCACATTCACGATTTGGCGAAATTCATGTTCGGTATCAGTATCTTTTGGACCTATTTGTGGTTCTCACAGTTCATGTTGATTTGGTATGCTGATATTCCTGAAGAGGTAACGTACTATATTGCCCGTTTCCAAGACTACAAACTGCCATTCTTTGGCATGTTGGTCATGAACTTTGTTTTCCCATTATTGGTATTGATGAACAGCGATTACAAAAGGGTGAACTGGTTTGTGATTATGGCCGGTATTGTGGTGTTATTGGGGCATTATTTAGATGTTTTCAATATGGTAATGCCTGCTACCGTAGGAGACCAATGGCATATAGGATTACCCGAAATAGGTGGGATATTGTTTTTTGGAGGATTGTTTGTGTTCTGGGTGTTCAATACCTTGACCAAGGCTCCATTGTTGCCAAAACGCAACCCATTTATTGAAGAAAGTAGACATTTTCATTATTAATACGATTTAAGTCTTAGATAGATACACGATGACTGCATTATTAACTTTGACTGTTTTAGTACTGGTGGCAATTGCAATATGGCAAATGACCAAAATCTTTGAATTGTCCCAACTTAAAACAGAGCACGCTGAGGTAGCAACTGACAATGACAATAAGAACAATGGCTATCTTATGTTTGGTTTCCTGATTTTTATCTATGGAATCACCATATTTAGTTTTGCAAAATATTCCAAGATGTTGCTTCCCGAAGCTTCATCCGCCCATGGTGGGGATTACGACCAATTGATGTGGGTTTCTTTTGCCATCATTTTCTTTGTTCAGTTCATCACTCAGGCCTTGTTGCACTACTTTGCCTATAAGTACAGAGGCGAGAAAGGAAAAAAGGCGCTTTTCTTTGCTGATAATGACCGTTTGGAGTTTATCTGGACCATTATTCCCGTAATTGTCTTAGCAGGATTGATTCTTTGGGGACTGTATACTTGGACCAATATCATGGATGTAAATGATGAGGATGACCCATTGATCGTTGAACTATACGCCCAACAATTTAACTGGACTGCGCGCTACGGAGGAGATGATAATGTATTAGGAGATGCAAGTGTTCGCTTAATTGATATTGATCGTGCCAATGTCTTGGGCTTGGATGAGTCTGATCCAAATGGCGAGGACGATGTCATCGTAAAAGAATTGCACTTGCCTGTTGGTAGAAAAGTGAACTTTAAAATGCGGTCGCAAGATGTATTGCATTCTGCGTACATGCCTCACTTTAGAGCGCAGATGAACTGTGTTCCCGGAATGATTACGCAATTTTCATTTACCCCAACAGTCACTACCGAAGAAATGCGGTTGAATCCAGATGTAGTGGAGAAAGTAAAGAGAACCAATGCGCTGAGGGCGGAATGGGCTGCTGAAGGAAGGCCAAACTCAGACCCTTGGGAGTTTGATTATGTCCTTCTTTGCAACAAAATTTGCGGAAAGTCCCACTACAACATGCAAATGAAGATCATAGTGGAGACCGAAGAGGAATTCAATAAGTGGATGGCAGAGCAAAAGACCTTTAAGGCGAGCATGACACCCGCAGAATAATATAAGGCTAGGAAAAGAACCAAAATAAAATTTAAGAGAGATTATGTCAGCTACTGGACACGAACACGGACACGACGATCACGGGCATCATCATAAAGAGACCTTTATCACAAAGTACATCTTTAGTCAGGATCACAAGATGATTTCCAAGCAGTACCTTATTACGGGTCTTATCATGGGATTCATCGGTATTGCAATGTCATTGCTGTTTAGAATGCAATTGGCCTGGCCAGGGGAATCGTTCCCAATTTTTGAAGCCCTACTTGGAAAGTGGGCTCCTGATGGCGTGATGGACGCTGATATCTACTTGGCATTGGTAACCATTCACGGTACCATCATGGTATTCTTTGTGTTAACAGCTGGTCTAAGTGGTACCTTCAGTAACTTGTTGATTCCATTACAGATTGGAGCTCGTGATATGGCATCAGGCTTTTTGAATATGGTTTCCTATTGGTTGTTCTTCTTGTCCTCTGTAATCATGGTGATATCCTTGTTTGTTGAGGCGGGACCTGCAGCGGCTGGTTGGACTATTTACCCGCCCTTGAGTGCGTTGCCTATGGCACAACCTGGTTCTGGTGCTGGTATGACCCTTTGGCTGGTTTCCATGGCCATATTCATTGCATCTTCGTTGTTGGGTTCTTTGAATTATATCGTAACCGTAATCAACCTAAGGACAAAAGGAATGTCAATGACGCGCTTGCCGTTGACCATTTGGGCTTTCTTTGTAACTGCCGTTATCGGTGTGATTTCATTCCCAGTACTACTTTCAGCAGCCTTGTTGTTGATTATGGACAGAAGCTTTGGAACATCGTTCTTCCTTTCGGATATCTTTATCCAAGGTGAAGTATTGCACTATCAAGGTGGTTCGCCCGTATTGTATGAACACTTGTTCTGGTTCTTCGGTCACCCTGAAGTATATATCGTATTATTACCCGCATTGGGGATTACTTCCGAAGTAATGTCCACTAACGCGCGTAAGCCCATCTTTGGCTATAGGGCGATGGTGGCCTCTATTTTGGCCATTGCCTTCCTATCCACCATTGTATGGGGTCACCACATGTTTATCTCTGGTATGAACCCATTTTTGGGGTCTGTATTTACATTTACAACCCTATTGATTGCGATTCCATCTGCCGTAAAAGCATTTAACTATATCACTACCTTGTGGAAAGGTAACCTTCAATTGAATCCTGGAATGTTATTTTCCATAGGTTTGGTCTCTACCTTTATCTCAGGAGGTCTTACCGGTATAATTTTGGGTGATAGTACGTTGGACATCAACGTACACGATACCTATTTCGTAGTGGCTCACTTCCACTTGGTAATGGGTATATCAGCATTATACGGACTATTTGCAGGAGTATACCACTGGTTCCCTAAAATGTTCCAAGGACGAATGATGAACAAGAACTTGGGATATGTCCACTTCTGGATTACAGCAATCTGTGCCTATGGGGTATTCTTCCCGATGCACTTTGTAGGTATGGCTGGAGTACCAAGACGGTACTATCAAAACACAGCTTTCCCCATGTTTGATGAATTGACCAACGTTCAGGTATTGATGACGGTATTCGCCATCATCGCTGGATTGGCGCAGTTGGTATTTGTGTACAACTTTATTTCCAGCATTTTCTACGGAAAAAAAGGACCTGTAAACCCTTGGGGTTCCAATACTTTGGAATGGACAGCGCCACAGGAGCATATGCATGGAAATTGGCCCGGTGAGATTCCCCACGTATACCGTTGGGCCTATGATTATAGTAAGACCTACGAAAATGGGGAGTACATTATTGCCGGTCAAGATTTCGTGCCGCAGAACGTACCTTTACAAGAAAACGAAGAAGAACTCAACCATTAAGGAGTTTTTTGAATAAAATATTTGGCCCATCCTTTAGGATGGGCTTTTTTGATTATCAACTTACCTTTCTTAGAAGTTTTCTTGAAAAATCATCTTCAGCATCTAATGAAGCAATCATTTCACCACCTGCATTAGATAACCTGGCAAGATCCTGTTTGGGAATTATTGATTGATCAGAAAAGATTAATAAACTATCAAAATCTGGATTGACTCTTAATAGTCTTTCTAATATTATGGTTGTCAATCTAGCTTTATCCCTATTAGGTATGCCAAATAAATATAATGGGGCATATTTACCTTCAATGTAGAAATCAATAGGATAGTCTTGAGAATTGTCCATCTCTGGATAATGATAATCCCTTGTGATTTTATCTTCTCCTATAATCCTAAATAATTGTTCGTTTAAGTCTTCATAAAAGGTTGATTCTGCCCTTGCTCTGTTCAAAAACGTTAAGTCATTAATTTTAGTAAGTGTCTGACCCAATCTGAATATGTTTGAACTTAAATTTTTAATTTCATCTTGAATATAAAATTCACCATTTTTTTCTAAAACATCATGTTCGCTTAAAATCTGCTGGAATAACTTACCTCTAGTACCTTCTCTAAATTTTGATACGTCGTTGTCGTAACTCAGATGCATCAAAGTATGCCCCATGTCCGTTAATTTTATCAAACCTCCAGGCATCTCTTTAAGATATATTTGATAAGGATCCCCATCAGAAAAGAAAAACGGGGTCTCAATCATTAATAGCCCTTCAGCCTGTTCACGTAAGATAATTTCTGCGCACATCAAAGAGCACAATCTCTCCTTCAATATTTTAAGGTCCAGACTCATTTGTCAAAAAGGCTAGTTTGATTAGTATCTTCAGGTTCGGTACGAAGACCGGAAATATTACAGTCGGTTATTAGACAATGCAATGCCCCATCTAGAGTTTTATATCTATCTGTTTCTTCCGCAAAGCCTTCGGGTTTTTTATTAGCTTGTACATATCGTTCAGTTGCTTTGTGAATATGGCAACAATAACCAAGTCGGGTTTTTTCAATGTGATTTGGATGTGAATGACTTGGGCCATTATAACGAGCTAAAGTTAATGACTCTCCGTTTGATGCAATCCAACTTATACCACAGGAGAAATCATTCTCCATACCAGTTCTTAAATTTTGTCTTTTATAGACTTCAAATTTATGACCTGACCCATCGGTAGCTTCAACTTTATAATTCACTTGCTCTCTCCCTTCAATAGCTTTTGTTCTTACTTGTGGGTTTGTAAGATGTTTGGAACATCTTAATAATTCCTCGATTTTTTCATCTGTAATACTTTCAAATGCCATTGAAACAACTTTGTACAATATTACAAATTATTGTTCTTAAGGCTATCAGTATAATAATTCTTCCCAATTGTAATATCTTTAATGCAGAACACCCCAAAAAAAGAACCTTGAAAAATATTCTTGTAGTACTACTGCTTATCGTTCCCATAATCGTATTGGGGCAACGAAAACCCAGAATAAAAGGAAGTCGAATTGTGACTGAGGTCAATGAGGAACTCCCACCCTTCAACGCAATTATCCTTAATGATAATCTGGATATAGTCCTGAAAAAGTCCTTCGGACCCGGTTATGAAATTGTAGCGGACGACAACCTTATTGATATTCTAAAGTTTGAAGTTCAAGATGGTACTTTGGTCATTAGTTCGTATTATGATGTCACTGCTAAAAAGCAGTTTGACATTACGGTGACCTATACCGACCTTAGGGCCATTACGCTGAAAGATGGAAGCATTCTTTCGAATGATGTTATCCAAAGTGATGAGCTCTTTGTGGATGGATTCAATAATACCCGATTGGATATTAAAGCAAGTGCTTCGGTAATGAATATTAATTTGGAAAATACCAGCCATGGCGATTTTAATGTAGATGTTGATTCGCTCAACATCACCATCGGAAATAGGGCGGATGCCTACATCTATGCCGTAAATGGGACCAGCTTGGTGGATTTGGACGAAAATGCAGCCTTGACCCTTGAAGGAACATCCAATACAATTCAAGCTAGGTTGGTAGGGAATTCAAAATACAAAGGCGAAAGCATGGAAGCCGGAACGGTTAAGGCAACCTTGGAAGAAGATGCCACCGCCGACATTTACGCCCATGGCGATTTTGAACTGGGAGCCAAAGGAAGGACCAGGGTTTATTTGTATGGCGAACCCAAGATCACGGTTTTGGAGTTTTTGGATACCGCACAACTCATCAAAAAAGAGGAGTGACCTATTTTATTTTGCGATAGGAGCCGTCAAGCAATGCTCTGGAATACCAAACCCGTCAACGAGAACCTCAATATGGGGTCGCAATTCTGTAGACAAGCGTTCCACACGCTGCCGAATAGCCTTGGATTTGGTTCCACCAATATAACCTTGTTCCAAGTACCATCTCGCATCAGAATGAATTTGTTGTAACGCATAGAGCGTTCCTAATTTTTCCAACAGATTTTTATATTCCTCATCGTGAACAGTGGTGCAAAAATCACTGAATATTTGATAAGCCAATTCCACACTATATGCTTTGCCCAAAGCCAATAAATGGGTTTGTACTTTTAAAAAGGCCTGATAGGAGGGTATTCCTTTTTTAATATAGCTACGGATTCGCATCGCCAAGGTGTAGGTCAATCTTCGGGTGCGATAGTTGAAAGCGTGCTTGTGAAACTTGGGATTATACAAATGCTCCGCATCCACCTTGTTGGAATAAAGCGGATTGATGGCCGTTAGTTTATCCGAAAGCTGTGTTTGTAACAATTTGAGCACGGATGCAAACCCAGCACTGTTGAATTCCGCCTTAAAATCCGAGAGCACGCCTTTGGCGGCCAATTGCAATAACACGGTGTTGTCCCCTTCAAATGTGGTGAAAATATCCACATCGCCCTTCAGGTCCGCAATGCGATTTTCCAATAAATATCCTTTTCCACCACACGCTTCCCGACATTCTTGAATGGTCTCATTCGCAAACCACGTAATCACCGATTTCAATCCGGCCACTTGGGTTTCAATTTCCCGTTTGTCTGGTTTCGATTCGTCGCTATAGCGTTTCATCATTTCTTCTAACGTAACATGGTACACATAGGCACTGGCCACAGCAGGGGTCAATCGCAATTGGTGAGTAGGGTAGTCCATAATCAAATCCTCTTGCACCTTTACGCTATCATTAAACTGTCTTCGGTTTAAGGCGTACTTTACTGCAATGGACAGAGCCATTTTGGCACCTCCTAAAGCCCCTCGCGCTACACAGATGCGTCCCCCAACCAATGTGCCCAACATGGTAAAAAAGCGTTTGCTCGGATTTTTGATGGACGAATAATACGTTCCATTTGGTTTGATTTCACCGTACTTATCCAAAAGATTTTCACGAGGAACGGAAACATTATTGAACCAAATTTTTCCATTGTCCACCCCGTTTAAACCAAGTTTGTAGCCATTGTCCTCTATAGTGATACCTTCCAGCAACTCATGCTCTTCATTTCGCAGGGGAACCAAAACGGCATGTACCCCTTCATTTTTTCCATTGACAATCAATTGAGCAAAAACCGTTGCAATTTTAGAATGTAGTGCATTACCAATGTATTCCTTATTATCATTTTTACCAGGGGTATGGATAATGATGGAGTCGGCAGAAGGATCATACGTGGCAGTGGTTTTAATTCCGCGCACATTGGAACCGTGTCCGGTCTCCGTCATGGCGAAACACCCCAAGAGATTGGTTGTTCCAGCATCAGATAAATATTTGTCATGATGCTTTTTGGCACCCAATTTTTGAATACTGCCTCCGAAAAGTCCAAACTGCACCCCAAATTTTACAGCAAGGCTACCTTCAACAAACATTAAGTGTTCAAAAATGGCCGCATAGGCGGGCATGTTTCCCGTTCCACCATATTTAGGCGGATAGGCCATGGCGCCATATCCCTTTTTACCCAAAACCTGAACTTGCTCCAAAACTTTGGCCCGGAATTCCGCTTTGTTTCTTCGGATGTCCCATTTGAAGACGGGCTGGTCCAAAAAATTTCGAAATTCGTCAACTACTAAGGAATGGGGGCCTTTCAAAAGATTATCCAGAATGTTGGCATCATACTGGTCCGAAGTTTTTTCATGAACCACTTCAACCTCAAACAAATGGTTGTAATGGTTGGGCTGAATCCCTAAATTGATTTCGATATGTTTAAGGTGGTCATTGAAACCCAAATTTTTGGAATGTGTATTGGCAAGTCGTTGACTTAATGAAGTCAAAGGATAGGTATCGCTCTCAATTAGTTTTACTCCAGAGGTAGTAATCGTATGTTTCCAGGATTTTATCTCATCATCAGTGGGTGGGTTTTCCCGATTGAGCCAATATCGAAGTTGCTCTTTTTCACTAGGATCAAGGGAAGTGTCCTTTTCAATAGTGTTTTCAACAACAGAAATTTCTGAAGTTGATAAGAGGTCATCGGACCAAATGACATAAAAAAAAGGGATGTACTGTATAATTCCCAAGGAATAATCTGTGGTAACCATAATTTGAGGGTTGAGGCATGGCCTTCTATTTCAGAGTAACTAAGGTAAGGCTTAGATTTTTAAGATGTGCACCCCCACTCATTTTAGGTAAAATGGTTTCAGGCTCATGGGGTTTTCAACTATATTTGTTAAGCGATGAATGAAAATTTAGACCCAACTGCCGAGAATTTTTCCCAAGAAGAGCTGGACATCGAAAGAGCGCTCAGGCCCATCACTTTTGATGATTTTACCGGTCAGGCACAAGTGTTGGAAAATCTGAAAGTGTTTGTAGAGGCTGCTAATTTACGTGGAGAAGCCTTGGACCACACCCTTTTTCATGGTCCACCTGGATTGGGAAAGACCACTTTGGCCCACATTTTGGCCAATGAGTTGGGGGTGGGCATAAAAGTGACCTCTGGTCCTGTTTTGGATAAGCCCGGTGATTTGGCGGGACTGCTCACCAATTTGGAAGAACGCGATGTGCTGTTCATTGATGAAATTCATCGCCTGAGTCCCATAGTGGAAGAGTACCTCTACTCGGCCATGGAGGACTACAAAATTGACATCATGATTGAGACGGGCCCCAATGCCCGAACCGTGCAAATCAATCTCAGTCCATTTACATTGATAGGGGCCACTACACGCTCTGGGTTGCTTACGGCTCCCATGCGGGCACGATTTGGCATCCAAAGTCGGTTGGAATACTACAATACCGAACTGCTTTCCACCATTGTGGAACGGAGTGCAGAAATCTTAAAAGTCCCCATCAGTCAAGACGCAGCCATAGAAATTGCAGGGCGGAGCAGGGGAACTCCTAGAATCTGCAACGCCTTGTTGCGCCGGGTACGGGATTTTGCCCAGATCAAGGGGAATGGAAACATCGACTTGGACATTTCCCAATTTGGCCTAAAGGCTTTGAACGTGGATGCCCATGGCTTGGATGAAATGGACAATAAAATCCTGACTACTATAATTGACAAGTTCAAAGGCGGTCCTGTGGGAATCACCACTTTGGCCACAGCAGTTTCCGAAAGTGCGGAGACCATTGAAGAGGTTTATGAACCTTTCCTGATTCAACAAGGGTTTATCATGCGCACCCCAAGAGGGAGAGAAGTAACTGAACTGGCGTATAAACATTTGGGTAAATTAAAAGACGGTGGTCAAAATCAATTGTTTTAAAATTTAAGCATTTTGTACAATCGGTAAAGCAAATTGTACAATTGTGAATTTCCGTGTTTTTCTTGTTTGTAACATTGCGCGATTTATTCGTAATAACAATGAGAACACAAAGAAATCTTTCTAAAATTCTAGCCTTATTAGGCTTATTGACCCTTCTTGTTTCATGTCAGCAGAAAAAGGAAAAGCCCCTTGAGGAAATAGTGGAAAATAAACTTCCACCTGTAGATTTGGTTGCACATGGAAAATATATGGTGGACATTTTGGGCTGCGCAGATTGCCATACCCCTAAGAAAATGACCGATAAAGGCCCAGTATTTGATATGGAAAAATATTTAATGGGCTATGATTCCTCCCAAGAGATGCCCCCTGTTCCTGAAAATGTCCCTATTGGACCCTGGGTACTTTTTAAAGGAGATTTAACAGCAGCCGTGGGACCTTGGGGAACATCCTATGCTGGCAATTTAACACCTCATGGCACAGGAATTGGCAACTGGACATTGGAGCAATTTACCAAGGCATTGCGTGAGGCCAAGTTTAAAGGAATGGACAATACCCGACCATTAATGCCACCCATGCCTACAAACTATGCCAATCTTAAGGATGATGATATTGAGGCGATTTTTGCCTATCTGAAGTCAATCAAACCTATTGAAAATGTGGTTCCGGGATACCAACCACCAACCTCGTAATTGTAATTTTTCATATAATTCATCAATCAAAAAGCAAACGGGGCTAACTGCCCCGTTTTGTGTTTATAGCTTTTAGTGAATTCCATGAGTCAAAATCCATACTTATTTTTTAAAAAAATAACATGCTTGGAGAGATGCAGTATATGGAAAACCATTTTGATAAGCGCTTGGATAAAATGAGAGGAGGAGCGCAAGGAGGGCTGTTCTAATTACTGATTGTCCTCGCAAAGGGCAAATAACCTACCCTAACCACTTAAATTTTAACATTTTTTTGTAAATTAAATCAATGCTTTGGTTTGCAAGGTTTTATGTAGTTCTTTTCTTATAAAGTATAGGGTCTATTTCCATTGTCTTGCGGTATATAGCATCCCCAAATCTACCAGTTAAAAATTCGGTTTTTCAAATAGATTTTAATTAATCGAGATGGTACTATTATGGGGAGTGGGAAAGAAGAAAATACAAATACTTTCATTGCGACAGATCAATCCTTATCCAAGCAAATAAGAAGCTTGTGTACCAAGATGTGCATCTGCACAGCACTAATGATTTTTTTGGCATTTGGTATACTAATGATTGGTTTTGGATTTAGAGGAGAAACCGATACGTACACTGCTTTCCCAGACGAAGTCTATTACATGGACTATAATGTGTACAACCTCTCCTTTTCAAAAAAGAATGAACAGATTAAACTTGGTTTTGAGATTTTCAGAAATACTCCACTGCATATTGGTCCCAAACAGAAAGATTCCACCCAAATATTTGCAGGCAATAACTTAGCCTGCGCCAGTTGTCACCTAAATGGAGGAACCAAACCTTTTGGCGCACCATTGATTGGTGTTATTAAGCGCTTTCCTCAATATCGTGGACGTGAAGATAAAATGGGAACTATAGAAGAACGAATCAATGGATGCATGGAGCGGAGCATGAACGGCAAAATGATGCCAGAATCGAGCCAAGAAATGCAGGCTCTTATTGCTTACATGGGTTGGTTGGGCCGAGCTGCACCATCAAACGGAAAGATTGAGGGACAAGGATTTCTTAAAGTTGAAATTCCCAATAGGGCCGTTGACCTTGGTCATGGCCAAAGAGTTTTTGAAAACATTTGTGTAGAATGTCACGGTACGGATGGGCAAGGCCAAGTACAAGACAATGGACTGTACCTTTACCCACCTTTATGGGGTGAAGATTCTTATAATAATGGCGCAGGAATGACACGGGTAATTACTGCAGCTCAATTTATTAAGGGCAATATGCCCTATGGAACCACTTTTGATAAACCCGTCCTTTCGGATGAGGAGGCTTATGATGTAGCGGGATATATTAACCAAAAGCTACGTCCAACAAAACCCAATAGAGAAATAGACTTCCCCGATTTGGTCAAAAAACCAGTTTCTACCCCATATGGCCCCTATGTAGATTCATTTTCAGTGGAACAACATCAGCTAGGGCCTTTTCAACCCATTATGGAATACTACACCGAAAAATATAAAATCAATAAATCTAAATAATGCTACTATGAAAACAACACAAACAACATCGAGAAGAAATTTTATGGGTGCAATGATGTTGGGAGCCACTGCTTCCACATTATCAGCCTTTACCAACCCTATTTTTGCAGGGATGCCAGAATTTAGTACTTCGGAAATGAAAGATGCTGAAGCTTGGTTAAAAACCATTAAAGGAAATCATCGGGTGGTCTATGATGGATCTTACCCGCACAAGGGATTTCCAGTTATTTGGAACTGGGCCTACTATTTGTCCAATAATGAAATGGGTTCATCAGATGATCAAATTACGGCAATGACCGTATTTCGCCATGATGCCATTCCATTGGCGTTGCAAGATGATCTTTGGAAAAAATATTCGTTGGGAGAAATGTTTCATGTTAAAAAAGCAGATGGAACTCCTTATAATCGTAATCCTTTTTATGAGCCACAAGAGGGAGACTTTCCACTTCCAATGATACAAGGTGTTAAGGATATGCTTGGACGAGGAGCTATGTTCTGCGTATGTAACTTAGCCCTCAATGTGTACAGTGGTTTTGTAGCACAACAAATGGACAAAGACCCTAATGAGGTGTATGAAGAGTGGAAGTCAGCTGTTTTGCCAGGCATACAAATTGTGCCCTCTGGAGTTTGGGCATTGGGCCGGGCCCAAGAAGAGGGATGTGGTTATATTTTTGCAGGAAATACCATTTAAAGATGAAATATTTAGTTTTAAGTATAGCGATACTAGTGTCAAGTTTAACCATGGCACAAAACGAACCCATCAAAGTAGTATTTGATGTAACCAGTAGTAATCCGGACGTGCACCGAACCGCAGCGAAACATTTACGATTGATGTCCGAGGCATATCCAGATTCTGAGTTTGAAATGGTCATTTATAGTGGTGCCTTTGAAATGGTGGATAAAAAATCCTCTGTGGCAGGGGAGACCTTGTCCGAAATTGTCCAAAAAGACAATGTGTCCATTGTAATTTGCCAGCAAACGATGAAGCGTCATGAAATGAACATGGACAATCTTATCCCAGGTGTAAGCTCTGTACCTGATGGGATTCTTGAAATTTACATGAAGCAAAAAGAAGGCTGGGGTTATATTAAGGAAGCGCAATGATTGGAATACCATAAAATGAAATTTTAATGGATTAACTTTAGGGCATGAACGCCACAAAAAGAACCCAATTGATAAAAACCGAAGCCAAGCGCCTCGGTTTTTTGTCTTGTGGTGTTTCCAAAGCACAATTTTTGGAAGAGGAAGCTCCTCGTTTGGAAAAATGGCTCAAAAATAATATGCATGGGGAGATGCAGTACATGGAGAACCATTTTGACAAACGTTTGGACCCTACAAAGTTGGTCGAAGGTTCAAAATCGGTCATTTCCTTATTGTTGAATTACTACCCTTCCGAAAAACAGAATTCAGATTCCTATAAAATTTCCAAATATGCGTATGGAATGGATTATCACTTTGTGATAAAGGATAAACTCAAAAGTTTGTTGCATTTCATTCAGGATGAAATAGGGGAGGTACACGGCAGGGCCTTTGTGGATTCAGCTCCTGTATTGGACAAGACATGGGCTGCCAAAAGCGGCCTTGGATGGATGGGGAAGCACAGCAATCTCTTGACCCAGCAAGTGGGTTCCTTTTATTTTATTGCTGAGCTTATTGTGGACTTGGAACTGGAATATGATACTCCGGTTACGAACCACTGTGGTACTTGTACGGCTTGTATTGATGCTTGCCCTACGGAAGCTATTGTGGAGCCTTATGTAGTTGATGGCAGCAAGTGTATTTCCTATTTTACCATTGAATTGAAGAATGAGATTCCTGTCGAGTTCCAAGGAAAGTTTGATGAATGGATGTTCGGTTGCGATGTGTGCCAAGATGTTTGTCCCTGGAACCGCTTCTCAAAACCCCACAAAGAGCCTTTGTTCAATCCAAATCCCGAATTGTTGTCCTTTACCAAAAAGGATTGGGAAGAAATTACTGAGGATGTATTCAAACAAGTTTTCCGAAAATCACCTGTAAAGCGAACCAAGTTTTCAGGACTAAAACGAAATATCGATTTCTTGAAATCCTGAAGTTCACTACAACGTTTGCGTTGTGTTTTTCTGGCTATTTCATGTTAAGTTTTTTAAAGGAAAGGTTAAAAATATTATATTGGATTGGTTTCAAAATGAAATATTCGCAAAAATAAAGGTCATAATTTGGCAGAATGTTAATGTTGCAATTTGGGATTGACTTGCTCGAACTAACTAAACTCAAACAATAATGAAAATCACCAAACCTAGGTTGAGCTTTTGGCAAATCTGGAACATGAACGTTGGATTCTTTGGGATTCAATTCAGTTTTGGCCTGCAACAAACCGCTGTGAGTCCTATTTTTTCATTTTTAGGCGCCCATCATGATGAGTTGCCACTGTTGAACTTGGCCGGTCCTGTCACCGGATTGCTCATTCAACCGATTATAGGAGCCATTTCGGACAAGACATGGTCGCCCAAATGGGGTGGCCGGCGTAAACCTTTCTTTTTAATCGGGGCTATTTTGGCCAGTTTATGTCTGTTTGCTTTTCCGTTCAGTCCAGAATTGTGGTTTGCTGTAGGGCTTTTATGGATTTTGGATGCAGGGAACAACACGGCCATGGAACCCTATAGGGCTTTTGTGGGCGATAAACTTCCGGATAGTCAATTGACCTTCGGCTACCAGATGCAGAGTCTTTTTGTGGGAGCAGGTATTACATTGGCCAATCTATCGCTTTTTATTTTTCAACATTGGTTTAGCACTCCGGCTGAGGCAGGTGGACTTTTTGATACGGCTTCTGAAAGTGTATCCTCCATACCTACTTGGGTGTATTATTCCTTCTTTTTGGGAGCATTGGCCTCTATTGGAACGGTGATGTGGTCCGTTTGGAAGACTCCAGAAATTCCTCCAGTGCCTGAAGAACTCGAGGAAATCAAAAAACTCAATGAGAATACACCAGCACCTATCGTTCAAATTTTGAGTGTGCTTTTTGTCATTTTTTCAGTACCACTTGCACTGGGTTACTTGGTGAGTGGTGTTTATCCACAATTGTGGGACAACATCAACCTTTGGGTGATTATTGTCCTGGTCTTTGCCTTTTTGTGGCTGTATATGCTATATCGAATTATCAAAAAGAATACAGGAAACCCAACCATCAAAAAACTGGGTGAAACCTTGAACCCATTACTTGAAGCTGCTGAAGCTATTGGAGTAATGCCTGGATTTTTATGGAAATTAGCTGCCGTCTACTTGTTTCAATGGTATGCCCTTTTTGTGTACTGGCAGTTTATGCCGCCCATGTTGCGAAGTAGCCTTTTTGGGATAACCAATGAGGACAATGAGCGTTTTGAATCCATAATGTCTTCCTTTCGGGAAGGAGCCACGATCAGTCCCGATGATATGTCCTTCGCAGAACAAATTCAATCCTTGGCCGAACAAGCTTTAGGGCATGCTGGCTTAATGAACGGAACCTACAATTTTGTAACCATGTTGGTGGCTTTGGCCTTGGTACCGATTGCATCGCGTATCGGTTCCAAATTGGTTTACGTACTCTGTTTGTTCCTGACCGGTGCGGCCATGTTGATGATGCCTTTTATTACCGATAAATGGTTGTTGCTGGCTCCAATGGTCTTGTTCGGAATTGGTTGGGCCGCCATGATGGGCATTCCCTATGCTATGGTTTCCAAAGTAATTCCAGAGGAGCGCCGCGGGGTGTATATGGGTATTGTAAACATGATGATTGTTATCCCCATGTTGATTCAAACGGTAAGTTTTGGCCCCATTATAAAGAATTGGATGAACAACAGCGCCATAAACGCCATTCTGTTTGGAGGGGTATTTTTTGTCATAGCGGGAGTACTGGCCATGCGTCTTAACCTCCCAAAGGACAAAAGAGATTCTGAACTGGATACAGAAATACCATAAGGTGTGGAAAAATGGTAAGGGTCGGCCAATATTGTTTCACATTTAACTTTTGTATCAAAATTGGTGCCTATGGTATTACCTAAAAACCAATGAATGCCCTACCTTTACCCTTTCATTAACCACTATATGAGTAAGGAAAAACAAAGAAGGGAAGCGTTACTTTATCACGCAAAACCACAACCAGGAAAGATAAAGGTAGTACCGACCAAACCGTATTCAACACAAAGAGATTTGGCATTGGCCTACTCTCCAGGGGTAGCCGAACCCTGTTTGGAGATTGAAAAAAACAAGGACGATGTCTACAAATACACGGCCAAAGGAAACATTGTGGCCGTAATTTCAAACGGAACTGCCGTTTTGGGGCTGGGCAATATTGGTCCAGAAGCTTCAAAACCGGTTATGGAAGGAAAAAGTCTGCTGTTCAAGATTTTTGCGGATATTGATGGAATCGATATTGAACTGGACACTGAAGACGTGGACAAGTTTATTGAAACCGTCAAGACCATTGCCCCAACATTTGGAGGAATCAATCTAGAGGATATAAAAGCACCTGAGGCATTCGAAATTGAACGTCGCCTGAAGGAGGAGTTGGATATTCCCGTAATGCACGATGACCAGCATGGAACGGCAATTATTTCCGCCGCCGCCTTGCTGAATGCCTTGGAGTTGACCGATCAAAAAATCGATGAGGTCAAAATAGTGGTCAGTGGAGCAGGGGCCGCCGCGGTTTCCTGTACAAAACTCTACAAGGCTTTTGGAGCGAAAGCCGAAAATATTGTGATGCTGGACAGTAAGGGTGTTATCCGAAGTGATCGGGAAAACCTGAGCGATGAGAAGAGGGAATTTGCCACCGACAGGAAAATAGATACTTTGGAAGAGGCCATGAAAGATGCTGATGTGTTCATTGGACTTTCCATCGCCAATATTGTGACGCCTAAGATGCTCAAATCCATGGCTGATGATCCTATTGTGTTTGCCATGGCCAATCCTAACCCAGAAATTGCATACGATTTGGCCCTAAAAACCAGAAAGGATGTTATCATGGCTACAGGGCGTTCCGATCATCCCAACCAGGTAAACAATGTGCTTGGATTCCCCTTTATTTTTAGGGGTGCGTTGGATGTTAGGGCGACCAAAATCAACGAAGAAATGAAAATGGCCGCAGTACGTGCATTGGCCGATTTGACTAGGGAGTCCGTCCCAGAGCAGGTAAATATTGCTTATGATACTACACGTTTGGCCTTTGGAAAGGAGTACATTATCCCAAAACCATTCGATCCAAGATTGATTACCAAGATTCCACCAGCGGTAGCCAAAGCCGCTATGGAAAGTGGTGTGGCCAAGTATCCAATTCAAGATTGGGAGAAATATGAAGAGGAACTTTACCAAAGATCGGGCAACGACAATAAAGTAGTTCGATTGATGCACAACCGGGCAAAACTGAACCCAAAACGTATTGTTTTTGCAGAAGCGGAGTTGTTGGATGTATTGAAAGCAGCCCAAATCGTGCATGACGAAGGCATTGCCATCCCTGTACTTTTAGGGCATAAAGAAACTATTGAAAAGTTAAAGAAAGAACTTGACTTTGACGCCGAGGTACCTATTATAGACCCAAGATCGGATGAGGCCAGCGAAATGCGGACCAAATACGCCTTAAAACTTTGGGAAACCAGAAAACGAAAAGGAGAGACCAAATACAGTGCCCGTGTCAATATGGGTAAGCGAAACTATTTTGGCGCCATGATGCTCAAGGAAGGCGATGCCGATGGAATGATCTCTGGATATTCAAGGTCCTACCCTCGAGTTTTAAAACCTGTTTTTGAAGTGTTGGGCCGTGCCAAAGGTGTGAAAAATGCCTCCACGGTAAATATTATGATCACCGAAAGAGGTCCGCTTTTTTTGGCGGATACCTCCATCAATATTGATCCCAATGCAGAAGAGTTGGCAGAAATAGGCCAAATGACGGCCAATGTGGTCAAGACTTTTGGTTTTAGCCCAGTTATGGCCATGTTGTCCTATGCTAATTTTGGTTCGTCCAGTCATCCGCATGCCCAAAAAGTTAGGGAAGCGGTAAAGATTCTTCATGAAAAAAACCCTGAATTGGTGGTAGATGGTGAAATCCAGACGGATTTTGCATTGAGTCAAGAGCTATGCAATAACAATTTCCCGTTTTCAAAGATTTCTGGAAAGAAAGTAAACACATTGATCTTCCCTAATTTGGAATCGGCCAACATTACCTATAAATTGCTCAAAGGATTGCACGAAGCAGATTCCATTGGCCCTATTATGGTAGGTTTGCCAAGAGCGGCCCATATTATACAATTGGGTGCAAGTGTAGATGAAATGGTGAACATGGCGGCCGTGGCCGTAATTGATGCCCAAGAACGGGAAAAACGAAGAAAAGCTCGGATGGAATCCGAATCCTAGTCTTAAAATAAGCAACTTTAGGTCGCGTAATGATCAACCACCTAAGAGGAAAATTAGTAGAAAAAAATCCCACCTATGTCGTTGTGGAATGCAATGGGGTGGGATACTTTTTACATATTTCACTACATACATTTTCTTTGTTGGGGGATGAAGAGAACATCCACTTATATACCCATCTTCTGATCAAAGAAGATTCGCACACCCTTTTCGGGTTTGTAGAAAAATCTGAACGGGAAATATTCAGGTTGCTCATTTCTGTTTCAGGGGTGGGATCTAGCATTGCAAGAACCATGCTGTCCTCACTTTCTCCTACCGAAGTAAGAGATGCCATTGCCAATGAACACGTAGCTTCTATACAGGCAATCAAGGGAATAGGAGCCAAGACAGCCCAACGTGTAATCTTGGACCTTAAAGACAAGATTCTGAAAGTCTACGATATGGGAGAAGTTTCCCCTCAATCAAACAATACAAGTAAAGAAGAAGCGTTATCTGCTTTAGAGGTTCTTGGTTTCACCAGAAGACAATCCGAAAAGGTAGTTGACAAAGTGCTTTCCCAAGATCCTTCACTTAGCGTTGAGAACACTATAAAACTGGCGCTGAAAAATTTGTAACTAGTTTGAAAAGAGGGGCAAAACCAATGCTTAAACCATCGAGTTTTAAGTACATTTTCTTGTTTGCTTGTTTCTTGACCGTTGCCACGATGATGGGTCAGGATACCAATGAACAGGCTCAAGATTCTGTACAGACGGGCGTATCGCTTGGTCGCTTGATATTGGAAAACCCCGACAGCATCATTTCCAAATATACTTACGACCCCGATACGAATCAATACATTTATACGGAGAGCATTGGCGATTTCAATGTTAGCTACCCGCTTATTCTTACCCCGGAGCAATACTATGATCTGGTGGAGAAGGAGCAGATGAAATCCTATTTCAAAGAAAAGATAGATGCCTTTACTGGTCGAAAGGAAGGTAGTGAGGAGGCTCGAAAAAATCTACTGCCCAATTTTTATGTGAACAGTAACTTTTTCGAATCCATTTTTGGGGGAAATACCATTGAAGTGATTCCCCAAGGTTCGGTGGCCATGGATTTGGGGGTGTTGTGGCAAAAGAATGATAATCCAGCGCTGTCGCCTAGAAACCGAACGAACCTTTCCTTTGATTTTGACCAACGCATCAGCCTAAGTTTGCTGGGAAAAGTAGGGGAGCGGCTCCAAGTGACCGCGAACTATGATACGGAAGCCACCTTTGATTTTCAGAACCTCGTGAAATTGGACTACACCCCAACCGAGGATGATATTCTTCGCAAAATAGAGGTCGGTAACGTGAACATGCCCCTAAACAGTTCACTGATTACAGGTGCACAAAGCCTTTTTGGGGTAAAGACCCAGCTGCAATTTGGGAAAACCACGGTTACTGCTGTTTTTTCGGAACAACGATCACAAAATAATACCGTTGTGGCACAAGGTGGAGGAACTTTAAATGAGTTTGCACTTACCGCATTGGACTACGACGAAGACAAACACTTTTTCTTGGCGCACTACTTTAGGGACAACTATGATCAAGCACTACAGAACTATCCCTTCATCAGAAGTCAAATACAGATTACCCGATTGGAGGTATGGGTGACGAACCGTAACCAGCAGACCTTGAATGTACGGAATGTGGTCGCTATTCAGGATTTAGGGGAAGCTCTGTCAAATAAAACCCGAATTGGAATTAATAATGGTGATCCTGCAGGATTCTTTAACCCTGCCGCAGTAGCAACGGAACTTCCGCAGAACGCTGCTAACGATTATGATCCCAATCAGATTGGCTCTGGGGCATTGACTCCCTCAATTCGGGATATTGCCACGGTGGAAGCTGGGTTCAATATTCCCGGGTATCAAGTGAATCAAGGCTTTGATTATGCCATTTTGGAAAATGCCCGAAAACTGGAGCAGGGACGTGACTATCAATTCGATTCCCAATTGGGTTACATTTCCTTAAACCAGCGATTGAGCAATGATGAGGTATTGGGGGTTGCCTTCCAGTATACTTACAATGGAGAAGTCTATCAAGTGGGGGAATTTGCCAATGGTGGCGTGGATGCCACTACAGTTTCTGGAGGTGTAAATCCCATTATTGAGAACAATACCCTGATCCTAAAATTATTGAAGAGTAACATCACCAACGTGGAAGATCCTATTTGGGACTTGATGATGAAAAATATCTACTCCACGGGAGCTTTCCAATTGAGTGAGGAAGATTTTAAGTTGAACATTCTCTATTCTGACCCAACACCAAGAAACTATATTACCCCAGTTGATCCCAATGCCGGATGGCCAACAGGTTTGGAAGATCGTATTTTGATTAATGTCTTCAACTTGGACCGACTCAATGTCTATAATGATGTACAGCCCGGTGGAGATGGTTTCTTTGATTATGTGCCCGGCATTACCGTAGACCCCCAATCGGGACGTATTATTTTTACCAAAGTGGAGCCTTTTGGTGAATATTTGTTTGAGCAGTTGGGAGGTGGAACCTATGATGTGGAGAACGATCAAGGCTATAATGTGAACCAGCAACGGTATGTGTTCCGAAACATGTACGCCAAGACCAAGGCCGCTTCTTTACAGGATGCCGAGAAGAACCGTTTCCAGATAAAAGGTCGATACAAATCCCAAGGAAATAATGGTATCCCCATTGGAGCCTTTAACGTGCCAAGAGGGTCAGTTCGGGTAACGGCAGGTGGACGCCAACTTCAAGAAGGAATTGATTATACCGTGAACTATCAAGCCGGAACCGTTCAAATTTTGGATCCCAGTTTGCAAGCTTCAAACACACCTATCAATATTTCTGTGGAAAACAATGCCGTTTTTGGGCAACAAACTCGAAGATTCGCAGGAGTTAATGTCGAACACAAGTTCAACGAGAATTTTGTGTTGGGGGGAACGCTCCTCAACCTGAATGAGCGACCACTGACCCAAAAATCCAATTATGGCATTGAGCCGGTGAATAATACTATTTTTGGTCTGAACGGAAACTTCAGTACAGAGATTCCATTTTTGACGCGCTTGGCCAATAAATTACCAAATATTGACACCGATGTGCCTTCCAACCTGTCCCTAAGGGGTGAGGTAGCATTTTTGCAACCTAATTCTCCAAAAAATGCTGATTTTCAAGGAGAAACTACTACCTATCTGGATGATTTTGAAGGAGCACAAGCCTTGATAGACATTCGTTCTTCGTTGGGATGGACCTTGGCGAGTCCACCAGTAGAATTTTTACAGGATCGAACCGATATTGATGTAGGGTACGAAAGGGCAAAAATGGCGTGGTATACCATCGATCCCATTTTTTACACCAACCAAAGGCCATCGGGCATGTCCGATAATGATATTTCATTGAACTCCACCCGTAGGGTGTTTATTGATGAAGTGTTTACTGAAACAGATATCGCCCAAGGTCAGACACAAGTGCAGAGCACTTTAGATATTGTATATTATCCCAATCAAAAGGGACCCTATAATGCCAACCCTAATTTTGATGCAGAGACCGCAGAAGATAAGTGGGCGGGGATCATGCGTCCGCTCAGTAGCACCAATTTTGAACAATCCAATGTGGAATTTGTGCAGTTTTGGGTACTTGACCCTTATGTGGATGGCGAGACCACCAATGCCAATGCCGGAGAGCTAGTGCTGAATTTGGGGAATATTTCTGAAGATATTTTGCGTGATGGACGCAAGCAGTACGAAAACGGATTGCCCGCGAGTACCAACAATGAGATACCAAGATCAACGATTTGGGGCCAAGTGCCTTCCACACAATCTTTGGTATACGCCTTTGATGCTGATGAGACCAACAGAACCTTGCAGGATGTTGGTTTGGATGGTTTGGATGATGCGGAGGAGCAAGCCATTTATAACGGTCCGGCAGAAGACCCCGCTTTGGACAACTATCAATATTATTTGAATAGGGATGGTGGCATTTTGCAGCGCTATTCTGACTTTAACAACACCGATGGAAACTCACCCGTTGCCGTAACCAATACCAATCGAGGTTCTACCACCTTGCCTGATGTGGAGGATATTGACCGGGATTTGACCATGAACACGGTGAACAGCTATTATGAATATCGTATTCAAATTAAACCCAACACCACCATTGATGATCAATATGTGACCGATATCCGTGAGGGACAGACCCCTTCATTGCCCAACGGCACCCAGTTGAACAGACGATGGATTCAGTATAAAATTCCTTTGAGTGATTTTACCGATGCCGTAGGGGGGATAACCGATTTTAGGTCCATTAGTTTTATGCGGATGTACCTTACCGGATTTTCGGATGATGTGGTGCTCCGTTTTGCAACCTTGGATTTGGTGCGTGGCGACTGGCGTACCTATGCCAAATCATTACAGCCCGAGGTGGACAATGATCCTTCGGATGACGGCACCATTACGGACGTGAATACCGTGAACATTGAGGAGAATTTTGGAAGACAGCCCATACCCTATGTGTTACCCCCAGGCGTGGTTCGGGAGCAATTGAACAATAACAACACCATTATTCGCCAAAATGAACAGTCGTTGTCCTTTGTGGTGGAGAATTTGGAATCAGAAGATTCCCGTGGGGTCTTTAAAAATGTGAATATTGATGTTAGGCAATATGAACGGATAAAAATGTTCATGCACGCCGAAAAAATTATGAGTGGCGACTATTCCGATGATGATACCCCATTGGTTGGGTTTCTTCGGATAGGAACAGATTTCTCGGAAAACTTCTACCAGATAGAATTGCCGCTTCAGTTTACACCCTTCAATGTAACATCAGCGGAACAAATTTGGCCAGATGTCAACCAAATCGATATTGCTTTGGATGACCTTAACAAAATAAAGTCACGTGGTATTGCCGAGCAGACCCTGAATCAAATCAATTACTATGAAGTGGTGGATGGGGAAGTCATTCCAGTGGATGAATTTGCACCTAGGACTTTGGGTCGGATTCGAATTGGAATTCGAGGTAATCCATCGTTGGGAAGTATCCGAGGAATGATGGTGGGAATCAAGAACATTGATGATTTACCGGCTCGTGGAGAAGTATGGTTCAATGAGCTCCGTTTGGCCGGATTGGACAACAAAGGTGGATGGGCCGCCATTGCTGCTATGGATGCCAACATGGCCGATTTTGCCAACGTATCGGCAACGGGAAGCAAGAGTACTTCAGGGTTTGGCTCTATTGATCAAATGCCGAATGAACGCTCTAGAGAGGATGCTATTTCTTATGATGTGGTGACCAATGTGAATGTGGGCCAGTTGTTTCCGAAGAAATGGAATTTGCAGTTGCCGTTCAATTATGGAATTTCCGAAACCTTGATCACACCTGAGTTTGATCCCGTGTATGATGACCTCAAACTGGATGACCGTATTGCAGCAGCTGAAACACCAGAGGATGCGGAAGCCATAAAAAAGCAAGCTGAGGATTATACTAAACGTACCAGTATTAACCTGATTGGAGTTCGGAAAAATAGGGGGGAGGAAGCTGAAGCCAACTTCTTTGATGTGGAAAACTTTACCTTTAACTACTCTTATAATGAAACCAATCACAGGGATTTTGAGGTAGCCGATTTACGTGATCAGAATGTAAACACGGGATTTGTGTACAATCACAATTTTAAACCGGCCCCAGTAGCACCTTTTGCCAAGAAGGATTCACTCTTTATGAGTAAATACTGGAAATGGCTCAAGGATTTGAATTTTAATGCATTGCCCACAAGTCTGTCTGTGAATGCAAATTACCTCCGTTCTTTTAACCAACAACGTTTTAGAGATGTGTTGGAACCTGGAGTGGATGCTTTGGAATTGCCTTTGTTGCAACAACGGAATTACCTGTTCAATTGGCAGTATACCTTAAATTATAGCCTGAGTAAATCCCTTCGTTTGAATTTGACAGGCTCCAACAACAACATTGTCCGGAATTATTTCAATATGGATGATGACCCAGATTCAGGTATTGACGAAACCTTGGATCTATGGGATGGCTTCTTTGACATTGGTGAGCCCAACAGGCATGCACAACAAATGCAGTTGAACTACGAATTGCCGTTCAGTAAGTTCCCTTTCCTGGATTTCATCAATGCCCAATATACCTACACCAGTAATTTTGACTGGCAACGTGGTGGAGATGCATTAAATGAAGTAGTACAGGCAGAGAACCCTGGTGAACAAATAAATACCGTGCAAAATGCCAGCACCCATAATTTAACGGCCAATTTGAGCATGCAACGTTTTTACGATTTCTTGGGATTGAAAAAACGCGATGGCAAAGTCACCGCGACCCAAGCGGCAATCCGAAGGGATAAAGCAGGCAACCCAGCCGAAAATACAGATGGAAACACACCAAAAAAGACTAGTAAGGGCTTTAATACCTTGGTAGATATTTTAACCATGGTAAAACGGGTGAACGTAAATTATAGTGAAAACCGAGGTAAAGTATTGCCTGGATATACCCAATCCATTGGATTCATTGGAACCACCCGTCCCTCTTTGGGATTTGTGTTTGGTAGCCAAGCCGATGTGCGTTACGAAGCAGCCCGAAAAGGTTGGTTGACGACCTTCCCGGAGTTCAATTCGCAATACATGCAGAATTCTACCAAACAATTGAACATAACGGCCACGGCCCAACCTACTCAAGATATCACCATCGACTTAACAGCAGATCGTCAATTGACCAGCAGTTATCAAGAAAACTTTAGGGTAGATAATATAGGAGGTGGCGAATTGGAATACCAGACCTTGTTGGGGAATACATTCGGGAATTTTGGTATTTCAACCCTAATGATTGGTACCATATTCAAAAAAAGCGATGAGTTTGATTCAGAAACCTTTGAGACCTTTAAGCAAAACAGAATCACTATTGCCAATAGATTGGTTGCTGATAGAGGGGAAAACCCAGGTGCTTTGGATGAAGACGGCTTCCCGGAACGCTACGGAAAAACGCAACAAGAGGTGTTGCTTCCGGCCTTCTTTGCAGCCTACACGGGGCAAGATGTGAATCGGGTGAACTTGGATGCCTTTCGGGAGATCCCCATTCCAAACTGGAATATCAAGTACACGGGATTGATGAAGAACAAGTGGTTCCGGAAAAAATTCACGCGCTTTTCATTGAGCCATGGGTATCGAGCATCTTATAATATCAATTCATTTCAGACCAATTTGGAAAAACGGAATACCACCACAGATCCCGAAACGGGAGATGTATTGCCGGATAATATCATCAATAATGTGGTTTTGACAGACCAATTCAACCCATTGATGCGGGTAGACTTTGAGATGACCAACTCTTTTAGTTTCTTGGCCGAGGTTCGTACCGACAGAACCCTCTCGCTCAGTTTCGATAACAATTTGTTGACTGAAATTAATGGCCAGGAATATACGCTTGGGTTGGGGTATCGTTTCAAGGATGTGAAATTTGTGACCAATATCGGTGGTGAAAAGACCCGTTTAAAAGGCGATTTAAACCTCAAGGCCGATTTATCCCTACGGGATAATATCACCATCATCCGAAATCTGGATATTGATAACAACCAGATTACATCGGGTCAAAAATTAATGTCCATAAAATTCACTGCAGATTATGCCCTGAGCAAAAGTTTGAATGCACTTTTCTTTTACGATCACTCCTTCTCCAAATTTGCGGTTTCCACTGCATTTCCCCAAACTACGATCAATACGGGGTTCACGATACGGTACAACTTCGGAAACTAGTTAAGAAAAGAATTAATTTTTCCCCGATTTAATTGAAAAGTTTGTTTGAATACCATCAACCAATCCGTTACATTTGCCCATCGACTAATTTCAAACTTTGACAAATGAACATACCAGCTGAACTTAAGTATACCAAGGACCACGAATGGGTCAAGATAGACGGTGACATTGCAACTGTAGGAATCACAGATTTTGCCCAAGGCGAATTGGGTGATATTGTTTATGTGGAAGTGGAAACCTTGGATGAAACCTTGGATAAAGAAGAGGTCTTTGGAACGGTTGAGGCCGTTAAGACGGTTTCTGATCTTTTTTTGCCCCTTAGTGGTGAAATTATTGAGTTCAATGAGTCTTTGGAAGACGAACCAGAAAAGGTAAATACAGACCCTTATGGTGATGGCTGGATGATTAAGATAAAAATGAGTGATGCTTCTGAGGTGGACGATTTAATGAGTGACGAAGATTACAAAGCATTGATTGGTGCTTAAAAAAAACAGATATACCTTATTATTTATAAGCTGGGTAATGTTCATAACAATGCTCAGCTTATTTTCTTTTTCTGAGATGGACTTGGATACGGGGCAACTCAATATTCCCTATGCCGATAAAATCACCCATTTTGTATTTTATTTGGTTTTTACGTTTCTGGGCGCTTTTTTTGTAAGGGAGCGCACCAAGGGCAATTTGGAATTGCGAAAGACGACTCGATATGTTTTGTTGGGGGCCATTGCCTATGGCATACTTATTGAGGTTTTACAGTATACCATTACTATTGATCGAATGGCCGAATTGGGCGATGTTTTTGCAAATATGATGGGTGCATTTGTAGGAATTGGCCTTATTCATTGGCTTTTTTCTAAGGATAGGCCGTTAAAATGGAAATTTTAATTGCTTATTTAACGAATTAATAATTAAATTAGCGAACACTAAATTCAAAAAGATGGAACTAAAAAAGAATCCAAAAGCAGATGTAGGAAGAAACAGTTCGCTCTATTTTGTCGTAGGGCTGGCTGCTGTTTTGGCATTGGTGTATGGAGCCATAGAGTGGAAAAAATATGACAAGGCGAATGATTATGACATTGCCCTGAACGTTGAGGATCAATTGGACGAAGAAGTGCCAATGACCGAACAGATAAAAACTCCACCGCCACCACCGCCACCTGCAGCTCCTGAGGTAATTGAAGTTGTAGAAGATGAAGAAGAAGTAGAAGAAACCGTGATTGAATCCACAGAGACCAGCCAAGAAGAAGAGGTGGTTGAAATTGAAGAAGTGGTAGTAGAAGAGGTTGAAGAAGATATTTCAGTTCCATTTGCTGTTATTGAAGATGTACCTGTTTTTCCTGGTTGCGAAGGCGCTAGCGATAAAAAAGCCTGTTTTCAGGAAATGATGCAAAAGCACATCCGTAAAAACTTCCGTTATCCAGAAATTGCCCAAGAAATGGGCGTACAAGGTAGGGTGAACGTAATTTTCGTAATCCAAAAAGATGGAAGCATAGGAAACATCAGAATGCGTGGACCGGACAAAAACTTGGAAGCTGAAGCATTGCGAATCATTGAGAAATTACCAAAAATGACTCCTGGAAAGCAAAGAGGTAGAGCTGTAAAAGTGCCTTTTAGTATTCCAATTACATTTAAGCTTCAATAAAATAAAGTATATATAATTCCTGTTGAGGCGGGAATTGGAAAAGCCCTGATGGAAACATCAGGGCTTTTTTTGTTGGTTGCTGTTTTTCATAACTATCATAAAACCTTGCATTTGGTTGGAAAAGATGCATGCTGGCGTTATCTTTGCCAGCCAATTATGTTTGTGGATGAAATCTGCTGTAGGTTCCGTTAAAAATACTTCCCTTTCCTTACTATTTTCCGATTTCAAGGAGATTACCAAGGCCAAGTTGGCAGTAAGTGTTGTTTTTTCATCCATTGCTGGATATTTTTTGGGTGCCTATCAAATTAATGCCGTATCCTTATTGTTGTTGACCTTTGGTGGATACTGCATGGTTGGAGCCTCCAATGCCTTTAATCAAATTATAGAAAAGGACTTGGATGCCTTGATGAACCGTACCAAAAACCGTCCCATACCTTCAGGACGAATGTCGGTGAAAACAGCATTGATCACAGCCATAATTTTAACAGTTCTAGGGGTGGTGGCCTTATTTGCCTTAAGCCCTAAAACAGCTATGTTCGGGGCAATTTCTATATTTCTGTACACCAGTGTATACACCCCTTTAAAGACAAAGACCCCACTCGCTGTTTTTGTCGGTGCTTTTCCAGGGGCCATTCCCTTTATGTTGGGATGGGTAGCCGCCACGGACGATTTTGGTATTGAGCCCGGAACCCTTTTTATGATTCAATTTTTTTGGCAATTCCCCCATTTTTGGGCTTTGGGCTGGATGCTGGACGAAGATTACAAGAAAGCCGGCTTTAAAATGTTGCCCACTGGAAAAAAGGATAAAGGCACCATTATGCAAATTATATTGTACACCTTTTGGATGATTGTCATTTCCATTATGCCAGTATTTGGTATTACTGGAAGATTGAGTCTGTCCATCACAGCAGCAATATTGGTGTTGTTGGCTGGTCTGGTGATGCTCTTTTTTGCATTTAAACTATATGAAAAACGGGACAATGCCACAGCAAGACAGTTGATGTTGGCCAGTGTCACCTATATATCATTGATTCAAATAATATACGTAGTAGATAAGTTTATTTCATAAAAATGGATTTAACCCAAGGAACAGCGGAGGAGAAGAACAGAAGGGCCAAAAAAATGATGCTCTGGTTTGGCATTGTTAGCCTTATTATGGGGTTTGCTGGTTGGACCAGCGCCTATATTGTCAGTAGCAAACGGGACGATTGGATCAGTGATTTGGAACTGCCACAAGCCTTCTTCATCAGTACGGCAATCATTATTTTGAGTAGCATCACCTATTTTGTGGCCAAAAAATTTGTAGCAAGAAATGACCAAAAAATGGGAACCCTCTTTTTGTTGGTCACTTTGGTGTTGGGCATATCCTTTATTGTACTCCAGTTCTATGGGTTTTCCCAAATGCTGGAAAACGGATACTATTTTACAGGACCTACCAGCAGCATTAAAATGTCTTATGTCTTTTTGATCGCCGCAGTGCACATTGCCCACGTTGTGGCTGGATTGATATCACTCTTGGTGGTGTTGGTGCAGCAACTACGTGGAAAATATATGCCAGGTGATATGTTGGGGATGGAATTGGGTGCCACATTTTGGCATTTCTTGGATTTTCTTTGGGTGTATTTAATACTATTTATGTATTTCGTGAAATAAATCTTTGTTCAATCAGTTTTCGTTCAAGTTTATCTTTTTGAATACGTCAAAAGGTGTAAATTTGTGAAAGTTTTACTAAAACGACCTTTTTATATGGATACAACGGTGACTACCGGTACAGAAGACAGCGTTTGGGGAGGCGGAAATAGACCACTCGGCGCAAGCTATGGAAAAATGATGATGTGGTTTTTTATAGTCTCGGATGCCTTGACCTTTTCTGGGTTTTTGGTGTCTTACGGCTTTTCAAGGTTCAAGTTTATAGAAACTTGGCCCATTGCCGATGAGGTGTTTACCCACGTGCCTTTTTTCCATGGAAACTACCCCATGTACTATGTGGCCTTTATGACCTTTATTTTGATTATGTCCTCCGTGACCATGGTGTTGGCTGTGGATGCCGGACATAAAATGAAACAGAACAGTGTTATCCTTTATATGTTCCTTACCATTATTGGAGGGGCCATTTTCGTTGGCTCACAAGCATGGGAATGGGCAACTTTTATTAAAGGTGATTATGGAGCGGTAGAGACCAAAGGAGGTCGTATTCTTCAATTTGTAAATGCAGAAACCGGTGAAAGAGCTGCTTTGGCCGATTTTGCCGCAACCTTGCCCGAAGAAAGGGTAAAACATTTAAAAAAGGAAGGAATTTGGTTCGAGCAAGAAGGATATAAAACTTCGTTTTCTTTGAATGAGGTTGTAGAAGGCTTTAAGACCACACCTAATATTCTTATCCGAACCGAAACTATCAATGAAGAGGGAGAGAAAACTCTATTGAATAGACAAGAATCCTTATCCAAGCTATTGGATGCCACACAAGTAGTGGAAGGCGCAAACCTTATCCATAATGAGTACGGTAGCCGATTGTTTGCAGACTTCTTTTTCTTCATTACTGGATTCCACGGATTCCACGTATTTTCCGGGGTAGTGATCAATGTAATTATCTTTTTCAATGTCATTTTGGGCACCTATGAGCGTAGGGGTCACTACGAAATGGTAGAAAAGGTTGGTCTGTACTGGCACTTTGTGGATTTGGTATGGGTATTCGTATTTACATTCTTTTATTTGGTTTAAAATATTGACGATATAATGGTACACGATCATAAACTAGAAATTTTTAGAGGACTGCTAAAGTTTAAGTCAAACACCCAAAAAATATGGGGTGTATTGATTTTCCTTTCCATAGTAACCGCAATTGAAGTGGCTTTGGGTATTACCAAACCAAGGTTTCTGACCCATAATTATTTTATTGGGATGAAACTTTTAAATTGGATATTCATCATCCTAACATTGGTTAAAGCGTATTACATTGCTTGGGACTTTATGCACTTGCGTGATGAAAAGAGTTCCTTGAGAAGAGCAATCGTTTGGACACCCATTTTCTTGGTGTGTTACTTAATATTTATACTTCTTTTTGAAGCCGATTACATTTATAATGTATTCAAGGATGGCTTTTTGGCCTGGAATTTCTAAAAGAGTATTAACAGCACTAAAAGACGGTTTTTCAACCGTCTTTTTTTATTTTTGTAGGGTTTAGAATGCTATGAAAAAAGTCTTTGTTTTAGTAATCCTGTTCATCTTTCCTTTGGTGGCCTATCTCTTTTTTGCCTCCGGTGTCAACAACTTTGGAAAGTTGCCCATTTTAACTGAAAATGTACCAGATGTTTCCCAAATGGACCCTTCGGCAACCTTAAAGGGGAAGATTACCATACTGGGTTTTTTGGGGAATGATATTGACCAAAAAAAGGGCAATGCCTTCAATCTAAACCAAAAAATCTATAAACGTTTCAGTGAATTCCATGATTTTCAAATGTTGATGGTAGTGCTGGAAGGCAATGAAGACAAAGTGAAGTCCCTTAAACAAGAACTCAACGAACTGTCCAATAATGACAAATGGAATTTTGTCTTTGCAAATAAAACTGAAATAGAATCCTTTTTTAAAGGGTTGAATACAGATGTTCACCTAGACGGAAATCTTTCCACGCCCTATGTGTTCATCATAGACAAAGACCGTAATTTAAGAGGCAGGCAGGACGATGAGGATGAAGGGGTCAAGTATGGATTCAATACAGAATCCGTAGCAGAATTGAACAATAAAATGGAGGATGATGTCAAAATAATTTTGGCTGAATATCGCCTCGCTTTAAAAAAGAACAATGCCGACAGGAGCAAATAACAAGAAGAAGAGCACCTACATTTGGGTATCAGCAATTATCCTGATTTTTGGAATTTTTGCGGTCTACGAAATTACCAAAAGGGTAAAAAGTGGAACCATTGTGGAGAATGATCGCATTAGTGTTGGTGCCCAACAACATAAAGTAGGCTTTGTGGTAAACCAAGGTGAAAGGCGAAAAGTACCCGATTTCTCATTTCTTGACCAAGACAGTACAATGGTCACCAATGAAGATTATCTTGGAAAAGTATATGTGGTTGAATTCTTTTTTACCACCTGCCCAACTATTTGCCCCATAATGACGAAGAATTTGGTGGAGCTTCAGGATACGTTCCAGGATGAAGAAGATTTTGGTGTGGCGTCTTTTACCATCAACCCTAGATATGACACCCCTTCGGTGCTCAAAAAATATGCGGATAAATACAATATTACCGATGAAGATTGGCATTTATTGACAGGCGATCAAGATAAAATATATCGTTTGGCGCAAGAAGGCTTCTATATCTTTGCGCAAGAAGATGAGGCTGCTCCGGGAGGCTTTGAACACTCTGGAATGTTCGCATTGATCGATAAAAATGGGTATATTCGTTCTCGTGAAGATGAACACGGCAACCCATTGATTTACTACAGGGGAACCATAACCGAAAAACAAGGGGTAAATGCTGATGGTGAAGCGCAGCAAATAACCAT
>JAUIBH010000039.1 GCA_030427985.1 Bacteroidia bacterium
CCCACGCTTTCGTCCATCAGCGTCAGTACATGGTTGGTCACCTGCCTTCGCGATCGGTGTTCTATGTGATATCTATGCATTTCACCGCTACACCACATGTTCCGGCAACCCCACCATGACTCAAGACATGCAGTATCAAAGGCAATTTTATGGTTGAGCCACAAACTTTCACCCCTGACTTACATGCCCGCCTACGGACCCTTTAAACCCAATGATTCCGGATAACGCTCGGACCCTCCGTATTACCGCGGCTGCTGGCACGGAGTTAGCCGGTCCTTATTCTTACGGTACCGTCAGCTCCCCTCGCAAGGGGAGGTTTCTTCCCGTATAAAAGCAGTTTACAACCCATAGGGCAGTCATCCTGCACGCGGCATGGCTGGATCAGGCTCCCGCCCATTGTCCAATATTCCTCACTGCTGCCTCCCGTAGGAGTCTGGTCCGTGTCTCAGTACCAGTGTGGGGGATCCCCCTCTCAGGGCCCCTAACCATCGCTGCCTTGGTAAGCCGTTACCCCACCAACTAACTAATGGTACGCATGGCCATCCCTGTCCGATAAATCTTTAACCACATCATCATGCGATGTCGTGGTACCATGGGGCATTAATCCAAGTTTCCCTGGGCTATTCCCCTGACAGGGGCAGGTTCCATACGCGTTCCGCACCCGTGCGCCGGTCGCCACCAGATTGCAAGCAATCCGTGCTGCCCCTCGACTTGCATGTGTTAGGCCTGCCGCTAGCGTTCATCCTGAGCCAGGATCAAACTCTTCATTGTATTTCTCTGAATGTCTGTCCGACACCCGGAAACAACCGAGTCCCCCGCATCAAAATGGTTCTTAATTCTCTTTACGCTGTCGTTACAATATGTATATGAACTTCTTCACTTCTCAAGAAAAAAATTGGCCCGAATCCGACCAAATCCCCTTCCTTAACAACCCAGCCTTATCAGCTAAGCGGGTGCAAATATAAGTAGGTTATTTTTTCTCCGCAAATAGTTTTGGCTTATTTTTTTCTAAAAAATGACATAAAATTATAAGTGACTGTTTATCAAGCTCAATTTAATTCTTCCTACGAAAAGAAATTCCAAACCAATCCAAATCGGATAACGAAATCCCTATATGGATAGTTTGGGGCTGAGTAATAATTAGGCTCTGAAAAAATAGAATTTAAATGTTCTGCTTTCAAATAAATTCTTGTTTGCCTAACCTTGGCATTGATAAAAAAATCGAGTAAGGGATAACCACCCAATTCTTCATTGTTTTGAATATAGAATTCTCCCAACAAGGGATTATAGGCATTCATATTATAGGAAGTGAAATATTTAAAGGTAACTCCGGTCTGGAGAAACATGGCCTTTTTAAAAACATCACTTGAGAAATAAAGCGTGTTCCTTGTAACCAATTGCGGTAGATTGAGCACTTGGCTATCTTGTGTAACATTTTGATACAAAACGGTGTTCATTAAAGACCATTTGCGCCATTTAAACTCCTTTGTATACTTTGCCCGTAAATGGTTCATGGTATTGGCTTCCTGAAAGGGCTTTACGAAGGCAGTTTCTTGAGCGGCCTCAATCTGTTCTTGGGTGGCTGTTGAAGCAAAATAGGTATAATTATCAATGGCACTATACTCTGCATCTATTCGGCCAAGCCATTTTGAATCAAACCCAAATTTTATGGTTTGAATCTGCTGTTTTTCAAAAGCATCAAAATTGTACCAGTTAAAATTTCGATAGTCACTTTGATACAATAGATAGTTGAAATCCGGCATACGGGATGATACATGGATTCCTCCAAACACAGCATTGTTATCGTTGATTTGATACTTGGCTGTAGCATCGAGAATGTTCCCTGTAAGTTCTCCCGAAATGGTGTAATTGATATTTCCTTCTAAATATAATCTCCCGAAGTTCTTGGCATACCCTCCCCCTACGGTTATTTCCTCTCCCTCCAATTTATTTGGGATGGTACCTTCGTCAGTAATTAAAATACTGTTGAAAAAGTAATTATAGGTATACAGTCCAACACTTCCCGTTACCTTACCCAATGTCCTGTTTGAAAACGCCACACTGCCCTTGTTGAACATGGTCTTTAATCTAGCCCTATCTTCTATGGGTGTCAAAAACGGGTCTTCACCAAAGGCATCATTTTGTCTTTCCTGTCCAAAATCGTAAAATTTGGTTTCATAGGTGAACTCATGGCCAATGGAAAGCGAGGTTGGGTTCGTGTCCATTGAATCTCTTTTATGGTTCACCAATTTATATAGGTGATCGAAATAATAGCGCTTGCCCAATATTCTATTATTTGCATCGGTATAACGTACATCTATTTTTGCTCGGTCTTGGAAATCGGGCACATCCGCTTCAAACTGTTCGCGATTTAAAAGTCCGCCATTCTCCTGCCCTTCAATATCCTGGGCCGCAATATGGGCCCTAAGGTTGTAACGGTCATTTTGAGTACTATAATTAAGGGTAGTGCTAAAGATTCCAGACTGTGCTTGTTCATATCGGTATTTTCCCAACGATCTAAATCCATTATACGCGATAGAGGCATTAAATCGCCTAGAAAGGTTAAAGGTTAAAAAAGCATCTAAAAATTGGCCTTGCTCCATGGATGTCTTAAACATTAACTCCGTCATGGGCGTTGGTACATTATAATACTTAATATCCTCTACCTCAAAGTACCTGGAATGTTTAGCCGTTGCCCCAATGCGCGGGAAGTATGGGTTTTTTGAAAATGTTTTCCCCAGCTCATTATAAGGTTGACCCATATTCGCAAAAGGCATCAACTCAAAATCGTCTTCTCTAATGTAATTGTATTTGTATTCTTTTTGAATGGTAAGGGTGGTGTCTAAATAAGTAGTATCTCTGGTATACGAAACTATCTTATAATCTTTTATGAAAACAGAATCGACCTCTTTAACTTGTTTTGTATTCTTTATAAACTTCCTCTCAGCCACAGCGGTTGGATCTGATGCAAGGGAGTCTTTCTGTTTGGTCTTCACAGAATCCACTGTCACAACCTTAAGGGAATCGGTCTCCTTAACTTTTATGGAGTCCAGTGTCTTTACCTTCATTGAATCCACTCCTTTCTGGGGAGGCAAAGAGTCTTGTTGTGCACATAAAAATTGACCCAGCAAAAACAGCAGGGCAAACAGTATCAATCTCATTCCATGGTATTGCTCAGGCAAAGGTATAGGTTTTGTTTCTAAACAAATGTGAAAAGTTTGCCATCAAAAAGCCAACTAAAATTTGGAAAGATAACATCATATTTGGCCTTCAACAAAGCAGGTCTTATCTTTCAGTCCATAAAGAAATATGCTCAAAAACCAGTACAAATATCAGAACGAAGCTGGAACCGATGAAGCTGGGCGAGGCTGCTTGGCAGGACCCGTTACCGCTGCGGCTATCATCCTTCCCGAAGGTTTTACCAATAGTATTCTGAACGATTCCAAGCAACTATCGGAAATCAAGCGCGAAGGCCTACGACCCATTCTGGAACAGGAGGCGGTTTGTTTTTCTGTATGCCATGTCTTCCAGGATGAAATTGATGAAATCAATATTTTGAACGCTTCTTTTTTGGCCATGCACCGGGCCTTGGATGCCATGGAACAGGCCCCCAGTTTTATTTTGGTGGATGGAAATCGGTTTAAACCCTACCCCTCCATTGCCCATGAATGCATTATTAAGGGTGATGGCAAATACATGAGCATTGCGGCTGCCTCCATTTTGGCCAAAACCTATCGGGATGAATACATGGCCAACATCCACGAGGAGTTTCCTATGTACAATTGGAAAAAGAACAAAGGATATCCCACAAAGGAGCACCGCGAGGCCATTAAAGAATTTGGGCTGACCAAGTACCACAGAAAAAGCTTTCGGCAACTGCCCGAACAGTTAACATTGGATATTTAAAAATTCTAACTTTGTGTCAAACTTCAATAATGAGATATAAGGTACTGTTCTGTTTGCTCGCCCTTTTTATCCTTTCCTGCGAAACTGAGGTCAAGACCAAAGATTCTTTACTGGACCATCTACCTCCCAGCCCCGCGCTGGTCATAAAAATTACCAATCTATCCAATTTTAAAAGTGAGCTCAAGAACAATGCGTTTCTCACAAAAGCCAAAAACTTTTCTATTTACAAAGCCATTTTGGACAAGTTGGACGATTTGAGCCATCTTTCCACAGAGACCACCTGCCTTTTGGCCCTTTACGAAGTGGGCAAAGAAAATTATGATTTCATTCTTATTGCCGAAAAGAACCCAGACCTTTTCAAGGTGGATGGCGTTAGCAACAAAACTGTGGAAACCCTTCAATATGAAGGTACTGCCATTACCAAGTACACGCTTGATGGCAATGAGGTCTTCCAAATGCCAAATGAAAAGGCGATTATATTGAGTTCTTCCATGCTTTTGATGGAAAACATGGTCAGGATCAAGCAAAACAACCCTGTGAATCCTACTTTGGAAAAATTGTATGAGACCACAGCAGCGAACAAATCGGGAACAATCTTTATGAACCTTAGCGAAAATGCATCGCTGCTATCGTTAAAAGAAGGTACCGATACCAATAAACCCTTTTCTGAATGGATTTCTCTTGATTTTACTGCCAATTCTGATGAAGTGAGCTTGAACGGCATTGCAATGGCTCCGGACTCCACCAAAAATTTTATTAATCTCTTCAAAGGGACATCTCCATTGACCAACAAGACGCCCGAACTGGCCCCATTGAACGCCCAAGCGGTAATTTCGTTTACGTTTGATGATTATCAGGTTTTTGCGAAAAACCAAAACACCTATTTGGATCGGGTAAAACCTGTAGATTCTCTTTTCAATACCATTGAAGAAGTGGGTGTCATCTACTTGAACAACCAAAAAGTGGTATTGCTGAATTCCTACGGAACCGATAGCTTGTTTGAGTTTTTGGATGGTGGGAAAGCATCTTCAGAAAGCTATCAGGGGAGTGAGATCATGGAATTGCAGAACAAGAATTTCTTGAATGAGGGATTTGCACCCTTGGTCACTGATTTTGAATCGAATTATTGCACCATCTTGGAAAACAGTTTTGTTTTTTCAGAGGATAAGGAATCGCTCCAGACCATCATCAGCAATCATAACGGAACATCTTCTTTTAGTAATGCGCCGCTGTACCAAACCGCAAAAACTCCTCTGGCAAGCGAATCCAGTGTGCTGTTTGTCTCGAATGCTTCAGGAATTGACCTTTTTGCCGAAAAAGAACTGGCTCCCGACTTGTTTGAATCCATCAAAGATGCCGATTTAGAGGACTACACCTTCGCCGCACAAATTGTGGGGGACACAGATTTTGCACATTTAAACATGTTGGTTTCCAAGATTGAGAAAACTGTTGAGACGAATACCGTAACACCACTTTTTACCTTGGAACTGGACACCGATTTGGCCATTGACCCACAGTTTGTAAAAAATCATAGGACCAACAAACAGGAAATTGTGGTTCAGGATAAAAACAATGTACTCTACCTCATTTCCACAGAAGGCAAAGTATTGTGGACCAAACAACTGGAAGGACGCATACAGCCGCCCATTCAGCAGGTGGATATTTATAAAAATGGTAGACTTCAATTGGCGTTCAATACCAACGATCAATTTATGATCATAGATCGAAATGGCGATGACGTACCCCCCTTTAAAATTGATTTTGAGGGTGGCAATCTTAATCCATTGGCGGTTTTTGATTACGACGGGAGCAAGGACTATCGCTTTGTAATTACACAAGGACGAAAAATATTTATGTACAACAACAAAGCTAAAATTGTCAGTGGGTTCAAATACACACAAGCTGCCAGTTCCATTTTAGGGGCTCCGAAACATTTTAGGGTTGGCAACCGGGACTATTTGGTCTTTAAATTGGAAGACAATACCATCAAAATAATGCATCGGGTGGGAACAGATAGGATCAAAGTCCCTGAAAAGATTGATTTCTCCACCAATGAGGTCTTCCTGTACAAAAACAAGTTTACGGTGACGAACAAAACGGGTGTATTGCATCAAATAGATACTAATGGAAAACTTACGGCCAGTAATTTCAACCTTAACAATGATCATGGCATGTATGCTACGAGCAATACTTTGGTGCTCATGGATGACAATGTCCTCAGCATAAAAGGCAGAAAGGTGGAACTTGATTTGGGCGTTTACTCAAAACCCAAGATTTTTTACATCTACGATAAAATTTATGTGAGTGTAACCGACATCCAGAACCAAAAGATCTATCTCTACGACAGCCAAGCGGAACCCATACCCAATTTTCCGGTCTATGGAAGTTCCCTAATTGATCTTACGGACATGGACAACGATAGGAAATTGGAACTGGTTGCCAAAGATCAGGACAATTCCATCATCGTGTACAAAATGAATTAACGGTTTCTTTCTGCGGCCTATACAATGGTTTAAACGAACTACACATTTTTAGGTGTACCGTGGGTGGTTTTTTAATATTTTAACTGGAATTGCTTTTAAAAACCACAACTAAAGTACACTGTAATGAAAACTTCAAGTAAAGCCTTCATCAGTTTGGTCATTGCGCTGATGGTCGGTTCCACAATCAATGCACAATTCTTTAAAAAATTGGCCAAAAAAGCTGAAAGAGCCGCAGAACGCACTGTAGAGCGAAGAGTAGAGCAAGAAACCAGTGAAAAGACAGACCAAGCACTGGACAGTATTTTGGAGCCGGGTTCCGGTGGTAATCAAACGCCCAATGTTGGCAATCAGGGTGGAAATGCCCCAACCAATACAGGAAATGGCAATACCAATACTGGAGTACCATCTGCTTCCAGCGAAAAATCGATCGCCATTTATAGTAAGTTCGATTATGTCCCTGGGGACAAGCTCTTATTCTTTGATGACTATGCCAACGATTTTATTGGTGATTTTCCGGCCAAATGGAACACCAACGGTAGCGGAGAAGTGGTCACAGTGGGCGATTCCCCTCAACGATGGATGGAATTGATTCCCGGACACAATATTTATTACATTCCCAATGTACCCAGCCTTCCTGAAGAATATACCATAGAATTTGACATGTTGACCTATGGAATGGACAGCAAAACCTCTTCGACCGCAGGTCTTGAAGTTTCCCTTAGTGACGATGAGAATTTTAATCCAGGACTCCACTATGCCAGAACCTGGATTCCTGTAGGGCAATATGGAGCCTTTGGTATCCGCACTAGAAACCACATTCATGGAGAGGGTTCCATCATTAATAGTGAGGTACAGTCCGATATCAGACAAGCTGTTCTAAACCAACCCCATATTTCCATTGCAGTGAACAATGCTCGTCTCAGACTTTGGGTCAATGAAGAAAAGTATGTGGACATTCCCCAAATGGTTCCGGAAAATAAACTGACCACGCTTAAATTTAAAGTGAGTGGCGTTAAGGATGGAAAGGAAAAAATCTTCATTTCCAACCTTAAGGTGGCTCAAGGTGGGGCTGACCTTAGAAGAAAGCTGCTGTCTGAAGGAAAAGTGTCAACAAACGGGATTCTTTTTGATGTGGGTTCGGCGAACATCCAGCCCCAATCTATGGGTATAATCCGTCAAATATCACAGGTACTTCAACAAGAGCCTTCCATGAAACTCAAGATTGTGGGCCATACCGATTCGGATGGTTCTGATGAAAGCAATCTCAAACTTTCAAAAGATCGTGCAGAATCTGTCAAAAATGCCTTGGTCTCCGTCTATGGCGTTTCCACAGACCGTTTGATTTCCGAAGGAAAAGGGGAAAGTGAGCCTGTGGGGGACAACAGCACCCCAGATGGCAAGGCCCAAAACCGAAGGGTTGAGTTCATCAAACAATAACTTTATACAACGTATAAAAATATATAGGCTGATGTTCCCTCTGGTATTATTGTTTTAAAGCCTGAAGTGAATCTTAGTCCAAAAAACTGGAAATCTTATTTCAACTTTCACATCCTATATCGCATATTTAGAATGCGCAATGTGAAAACTCGTTTTATTGCCATAACAAATCCATTAAAGCCAATAGTAAAGAAAAGGCTATCTTGTAAACAAACCTCAACCTTTGTACCCATTGTGTTTTCATAGCAGTCATAAAACCCATTTACTGTCACATTTTTTTATTGCCATTCTCTTCTTTTGTGGTTTGGGGTATCCTACAATGGGGTTTTCGCAAAGCCATCCCAGTAAAAACAATCGGTATTCCTTTAACAACCTATCCGTTAACGAAGGCCTTTCACAAAACAGTGTAATAGGTATTGCACAAGACACTACGGGTTTCCTTTGGTTTGCCACACAAGACGGGTTAAATAAATATGATGGCAGAAAATTTAATATCCTAAAAGAGCAGTTCCAGGATGTTACCAGGCCCAGATACAGCAAGCTAGGCAAAATCTACATAGATCATAAAAATACGCTGTGGGCCATAACCAATCCTGGGCAATTAAAATATTATCTCAGGGAAGAGGAAAAGTTTCAAAAGGTACAAGCAATAGACAGTGCCAGTGTTATTTATGAAGATTCCCACAAAGACCTTTATATAGGTACTTACGGAAAGGGACTGTTCAGAATCAGTGCAAAAAACAAGGACTCCCTAAAAATGCTGAACAATGATGGTGACCTTGACATCAATGATCTAATTGAATGGGAAGGTGATCTTTGGATTGCGGCATCTGGTGGAATCTACAGGCTAAGACCAAAAACCAACGCCCTTAATACTGTGTTTGAAAGACCGCAGACCAACTTTAGCTCTTTTGCCAAAAATGGAGAGAAAATTTATGCGGGGAGTTATCAAGAAGGTCTTTTTATAAAATCGGGGAATGGTGCTGTTTTTAACCAGTTCAATGGGTTTAAAAATGAAAAACTCCCCACAGATTTGGTCATTCAGGATCTTTTGGTGGATAAACACGGTAGGCTTTGGGTGGCAACTTATGGGCAGGGGTTGTACATTATTGATTTTTCTTTACAGGACATAGAACATCTCATGGCAGACAAAAATGATCCCAATGCCATTCACTACAATGATATTTTATACCTATTTGAAGATTTTACTGGAACAATTTGGTTGGGGACCGATGGGGCCGGTGCAAGTTACTATGATGAATATTTAGCCAAATTCAACAGCCTCACAAACAATAATGTGCCACAGGATGTCCATGTAGATGTAATCCGGGCCATTGCCATGGAAGACAGAAATCTGTGGTTGGGCACCTCTGGAAAGGGGTTGACCAAAATTAACATGGACACCCAACAAAGCACGACCATAAAAGTTGGGGAGTCCAATTTGTCAGGAGATAGGGTAATGTCGTTGCACTATGACGGGAGTATACTTTGGATTGGCCATCAAGAGCATGGGCTTCAAAAAAAGGGGAGCGATGAAAAAATAGTCACCCTAAAGGAATTTCAAAATTTTACCATTTGGAAAATTTATGAAGCACCCAATGACCATCTTTGGCTGTGCACCAGAAACCGTGGCCTGGTTCTTTTTGATAAAAAAAATGGCATTGTCCACCGATACAACTCGGCAAACTCCAACTTAACCACCAACAACATTAGAACCATTGAGCGTTATAACGACAGTGTATATTGGATTGGAACAGAGCAAGACGGTCTTTTTTCGCTTAACATGAAAACGAAAAAAATTGATCAAGTAAAGGCCATTCCCGACAAAATAAAATCCCTTTACCAAGGCAATGAAAAACTTTGGATAGGCACCAATGGCAACGGATTAAAATCGTATGAGCCCGCCACAGGACAGGTTCACCAGTACACTATTGAAGATGGTCTGCCCAACAATGTTATCTACGGAATATTACCAGATGAACAGAACAACCTATGGTTGAGCTCTAATCGTGGTATCACAAAATTTACTTTCAAAGAAGACCAACATTCTGTTGAAAATTATGGAAACTATGATGGGTTGCAATCCTACGAGTTCAATACCGGTGCTTATTTCAAAGGAAATGATGCCACCTTGTACTTTGGTGGACTGGAAGGGCTCAACTGGTTTGTTCCAGAGCAACTTCAAACCAACCCTTATAAGCCTAAAACCGTGATCAGCAACGTAAGGGTGTTTAATGCAACGCGTAGTCTTTCAGAAAAAGTCCCGCTAAAGCACACGCAGAACACCATTACTTTTACCTTTTCTTCTTTGCAATTTTCGCAACCCAACCTAAATCAATACAAGTACAGGTTAATTGGAAACGACGACGATTGGATGTATGCCGGCAATGATAATGAAGTCCGCTATACCAACTTGCCGCCAGGGCATTACAATTTTCAAGTACTCTCCAGCAATTATGATGGTATTTGGGGAGACGTTCCGGCCACTTACGATTTTGAAATAGAACAACCTTGGAATTTTACAAACACGGCAACAGCTGTATTTACCACTTTTATTTTTCAAGGCTGTTTTATCGCCATTGGGGTCTTTATGCTCCTGCTCTATTTTAGGCTCAGAAAGCAAGATTATCTTTTGTATGGGATCTACATTTTAATCTTTGCCACCTATTTTTTTCTGCGCATAGACCTAGAACTTCAGTTGGGGTTCTTTTTTAAGGATATAAACACGGCATATTATTTTTTAGCGCCCTTGGTTTTTTTATTGTCGGGGATTTTTATCGCTTTTGTGAATTCGTTTGCGGAAATCAAAAAACATAACCCTTCTTTTTCGCGAGAGCTTCTATGGTTTTCAATTTTCACCTATTTGGCCGCTCTTTTAACTTTTCTGTATGTCTTGGTCACCAAAAATTTCACCTTGGTAAAAAGCCATATGAACTTAATGCTCCTGCCCTTGCATTTATATGGAATCTATGCCGTAGTAAGGGCATTTATTGTGGTGAAATCCCCACTTAGATATTACATATTGCTTGGCAACATATTTTTGATAGGGCTTTCCATGGTGGGTGTTTATTATGGGTCCCAAAATGCCTTTTCAGGTGGTGTTGAATCCAATACCGTTTTTGGTTTTTACAGTTTCAATATTACCCAATTGGCTGTTTTTCTGGAACTGCTCGTATTTTCCATGGGGCTGGGCCACAAATTTTATCTTGTTGAAATAGAAAAAAATAGATTTCAAAAAATAGACAAACTAAAAACCAAGCTCTATACCGATATTTCGCATGAAATACGCACACCACTTACCTTGATCTCCGGCCCAATAGAACAGCAGTTGGCCAAACCGGGACTAAGCAATGAAGACAGAAAGGAATTGTCCTTGATAAAAACAAATACCCAGAGACTTCTGGGACTGGTCAACCAAATGTTGGACCTCTCCATGATAGATTCGGGCCAATTAAAGCTCAATGTTGCGCAGGACGACCTTAAGGGATTGTTGATGCAACTTGTGGATGCGTTCTCCTATGTTGCCAAACAACGTAATATTGTAATTCAACATCAAATCCAGAATTTTGACAACGCTTGGTTTGATAGGGATGTTGTTGAAAAAATTGTCTCTAATTTGTTGTCCAATGCCATAAAATACACCCCAGAGAACACTGAGGTATTGGTAAATGCCAAGAAAACGCAGGACAGCCTAGTACTTTCCATCATAAACAGCACAAATGGCGTTGAAATTGCAGATCTTGGGAAATTGTTTAAGCGATTTCATCAAAACAACAAAAACTCCCAAGGGGTTGGGGTTGGGCTGGCATTGGTCCGGGAACTGGTTTCGCTATCAAAAGGAAGTATAATCGCGAACAATATTGGGGGAAACAAAATCCAGTTCACCCTTACCTTGCCCATAGCTCCACCAATGGACACAGCCCAAAATCCACAAAAAACAACACAACAAAAAAATAACTTTGCAAATCATTCCCCAATACCAAAAGAAAGCAGCAAAAAACCCTCACTGCTCATTGTGGAGGATGATAAAGACATCCAATCCTATATGGCTTCCATTTTTAACGGCAAGTACACTGTCTTAAAGGCCAAAAACGGAAAAGAAGGTTTGGAGATGGCCCAGGACAAGCTCCCCAACCTGATCATTAGCGATATTATGATGCCTGTGCTCAATGGCATAAAGCTCTGCGAATCCTTAAAGGAAAATGAACTTACCAGCCACATTCCTGTGATTTTGCTCACCGCCAAAGCCAGTGAAGAAAACCAATTAAAGGGGTTGGAAACGGGTGCCGATGCCTATGTAACAAAACCCTTTAGTCCAAACCTATTAAAAGTTCGGGTGGAAAAGCTTTTGGAGAACAGGGCAAGATTACAAGTACATTACTCAAAAACCTTTAAGGTGGATCCTGGTCTTGTTCCTACCAAAACGGAAGCTGAATTTTTAAATCGACTCCAAAAGGTTTTGGACAACAATATTGCTGCAAGTGATTTTACAACCGAAAAATTTGCCGAGCTCATGCATATGAGCCGTTCGCAACTTCACAAAAAACTCCATGCCATTACCGGTATGTCCGCCTCTGAGTTTGTGCGGACGCAACGCATTAACCTGGCCAAGGAACTTCTTGCCAATTCTGATGCCCCCATCTCGGAAATCGCCTATCAAGTAGGATTCAACACACCGTCCTATTTTAACCGGTGCTTTAAGGAAATTATAGGCTGCACTCCAAACGAATACCTCTCCAAACTAGTGTAAAAATAGGGTTTCCCAACATTTGGAAACATATGTTTCAACACCTGAAACATATCTTCAACTCTTTTTTCATCACCTAAGATACTTTTATAACAAGTTTCACAATTAGGCCGGTCATCTCGCCTTGCATCATGAAAAAAAACATAGATCCTGATAAAATATATTTAAGTATAGACCACCTTAAAAATGGAAAATACCAACTGAATATATTATTGGACAATAAAGTTGTCCAGACCATGGAAATAACAAAAGAAGAAAGTGATTGATGGAAGAGATGACGGAAAGAAAGCATGCCCCCGACCTTGCCACCAACCTCAATATAACACTAAAATACGATTATGAAAAGTAGATTTCAATTAGTGCTTATTTGCAGTGTTGCGATTTCATTTTCAGCAGAAGCGCAATTTTTTAAAAAATTGGCAAAGAAAGCAGAAAAGGCCGCCGAACGCACCATTTTAAATCGCACGGACGAAGAGGTATCAAAAGGTACCGATAAAGCCATTGATGGTATTGCCGGAGGTGAAAATGGTTCCACAAACACGGACGGTTCCAATTCCCAAAAGGGAACAGCAACAGTGCCTGCCGGAACCAAGTTTGAAAATCCGTCCTTGGCCAAAAACACCGATGCCAAATGGGCATGGTACACTTCAGATGTAAGGGTAACCTCTTACGATAGGGAAAAACAATCAAACATGGTTTCTTACTTTGATGCCGATGCAGTTGCCATGCGTTCTGAATATACCGATCAAGAAACCGGTATGCCCATAACTTCCTATACCGATAGTGAAGGCTTCTTTATCAGTTATAACGAAAGTGAGCAACGATACACCAAAACTGGGCTGTTGGCCATGCCAGGCATGAGCATGATGGCTCCCAGTATGATGGCAAATGCCTATAAACTGCCCGAAAGCGCCATATTTGGAGCCATGGAGGCCATGGAAGAAAAAGGTTTGGCCGTCTATCCTTTTATGCATGTGGACTTTCCTTTTGCAATTAGGCCAGAACATTTTAGAGACGAGTTCATAGCCGGAAAGTATGAAGAATCCAAACTGTCTTGCAGAGATGGTGCAGCGTGTACCAAGTTCAGTGTATTGGAAACGGAACATGAAGGAAGCTACATTTTGTTCGACAACCAAAATAGACTGGTCGAAATAAACATTGTTATGAAAGACGACCCTTTTTACGGTTCGGGGAAAGGTAAAATAGAATATTTCTACGAAGACTGCGAAGTTAAATTGCCCGCAGCCGTGGAAAAGAAAATGCCAGGTCAGGATTTATTTAAAATGGGAATGGATCCCAATTCTAATTAAGCTAAAACATGAGAGCACAACATTTTTTAAAGGTGGCATTGGCATTTGGTATGCTAAACACCGGTCTAGCCACATCTGCAACTTTAGCGGAAATCCCAAAAGTGGATCCTACGCCGATACCGATTTATGAAGAAGCCGATCTTCAAGTACAAAATAGTGTGCAGCCTCAAGTTACCGAACTTGGCGGGGCCGTTACCTTTACCATTTCAGTGAACAATAAGGGCCCGGCTACATCAAATGATATTGCTTCTAAAGTTGTAATCCCAAGCGGTTATAGTATTACAAACATATCGGTGACCCAAGGAGACTACGACCAATCCACAAAACTATGGCGTGTAGGCACACTGGATGCTTGGAAGCGTGCCGTAATGACGGTAATGGTGGTTGTATTGAATGATTCCGATCTAATGACCACTGCCGAACTTATACAATGCAGCACCACCGATCCAGACAGTACCCCAAACAATGGTATAGACACCAATGGCAACGGCATAATTATAGATGACCAAGGAGATGAGGATGACGGTGACGGGCAAGATGTGAAAATTAAGGACATAAATTCTTCCAAAGGCAATGAGACTGCCGACGTGGAGGACGAAGACCGAAATAAAGACAATGGAAAACCTTCACCCGATATCAATTTAAAATTTGATACGGACGTAAAAATGGTAATGGAGCACAAAAAAGATAAAATAATATCCTTTTTGGATTTTGACACCATGGCCATGCGTATGGAAGACCATAGCAAGGGAAAAAAGAACGATCCTGTATATTGGGACAAAGAAGGCAACATCTATTCTGGCGAGAAGGGCAATTATTACAAAATACCTTTTAGCCAAGTCAAGAGCATGGGCAAGAACATTGTAAACATGTTTAGCATGGGAAACACAGACATGCTCGAAAAATCCCTTGGCGGGGAAGTAAACCTGGAATGGCCAAATGAGCCCATAGTTTACAACGGTTACGAACTACATGTATACCCCAATCGGTATCCCATGGTTGAGTGGGTGTTTATTTACCACCCCAATGTGTTTAGGGGAGCCGAAAATATTTCCGAAGAACAGGTTAGCTGTAGAGGGGGCGGATGCACAAAATTCACCCTAACTGAAGGGAAAGAAGCAGGAGCTACCATTTTATTTGATTCAGAAGACCGTTTGGCAGAAATTACAAATCCAGATGGGGCTACCGCCATTTACACCTATGAACCCTGTACGGTGACCTTGCCACAGGCCCAATCCTTCAATTTCAATTTTAGAAATTGATAAAACCTCGCTTAAACCCGCACATTCTAAAAATTGAAACAGTAACCATTTAAATATCTTAATTATGAAAACAATTAAACTCATTGTTGCAACTGCACTCTTGTGCCTAACTTTTTCTTTTACCGCTAACGCCCAATCATCAGAAACCAAATTAGGTGGACTGTTGGCGTATGGCACCGAAATTGAAAGTCTTGGTTTAGGTGTCAATGCTGAGTTCCCAATCGCTAACAAATTGACCATTTCACCATCTATTATTTATTTTTTCCCAAAAGACGAAGCGGGTGTAAAAATCAACTGGTTTGAGTTAAACGCCAATGCCAACTACTATTTTTTGGATGAAGACAATATAGATGTTTACGGAATTGCCGGTTTAAACTACTCCAGCGTTAAAGTAAAATATGACGACAGCAGCTTTGGTGGTGTTGCTGGTGATTTTTCAGCCAGTGATGGGCGCTTTGGGCTTAATTTGGGCGGCGGTGCCAATTTTAATACAGGCGGAAGCTTAACTCCCTTTGCCGAAATAAAATATGTGATCATTGATGGAGGGCAATTAGTGCTTGCCGGAGGAGTGAAGTTTAAAATATAAAAATGAAAACATCATCCTATTAAAATGGGTTTGTAGTAGCATGCTGATTTTATTTGCACTCCACAACTCAAAAGACAATATCACCCGGGATGCCACTACCAATCCAAATGGTTTTGAAATATGTCTCTTACAAGCATTCCGGGTTATTGTTATCTTAAAATAAGGATGTTGTTGCTAATATTTCGCCTTTGGATTCTTTACATGTAAATGTAGAGGACATCTAATAAAGGATAAATACAGTACGTTAAGAATAAAGCCGGGGCAATGTCCTCGGTTTTTTTATTTCTATGGATTAAAATCCTTCAATCCCATCCTGGCCATCCTCCCAATAAGAGGTCCTATACCAATGATCCTTGAAGTAAAAAGCTATGAGCAAGCTTACATTCGATCCACCTTCATCACCCTCTGAAGCCCATCTATCCTGGGTAGTTTCATAGTACATGACCACTTCGTCCTGACCATCATTGTTAAAATCCACACCCGTTATGTATTGCTTTACCGAAAAATTCTCTGTGTCATAAAGAACGGTGTCAACGGTGTCTTTTTGTATTTGAGCAGTCTCCAAATCCACACGCTCCAAAAAACTGGAGGTCACCAATAACACAGGGGAATGCTCATCGAACTGGTTTTCTTGTTGGTATACAATGGGAACCTCATTGTAATCTGCAACATCCAATCCTCCGTAAGGGTAAAATGTAGCATATTGAATTCCTACCAAGGAGTCCAACGAAAACCGAGTCAATTTGCCATTTTTAATGGCCAAAACCGCAAGGGGCTTGTTCAAGGTAATGGTTTGGATTTGCTTCCCGAATCGATTTTCCCAATGCCCAGGGTTAGCAAAAGGGTCGGTTTCGGTTTTTATTTTAATAGCATCCACTTCCAGAAAATAATTCAGCTCATTCCGATTAAGGATGATTTTATCAGTGCCCAGCGTTGATTTTGGAAGCAGATGCTCCCACAGCCCATCACTAAGGCAGGAAATGGAGGTTGTTGCGCCAAAGTCCCAACGTTGAATAGTGCTCTCATCAAGGACATCTAATTTCAATCGCTCTTCAAAACTCTCCTTTTGGGCCATTGTACTTAAGATACCCAACAACAATGCCAACCCTGTCCACAAACTTTTCATATTTATAGTATTTATGACGCAGAGTGAAGATAGCAGAGCTGTTACCAAAAAATCAGGGCCAATTGATTTATGAGTGTTTTAAATTGATGGATGGGATTAAAAAAGAGGGGGATTTTGATATTTCACGTATCGTATTTGTATATGATTTTTTGCGGGAAAAGGACGCGAGTTCTTTCCGTTGTTGTGGAAATTCAATCTTATTACTTATACACCTTGTTCGCTACCGTTTTTTATTTTTTCAATTGCCTCTTTTAGTTTCTCCGAATTAAAACCTTTAGTTAATTCAGTTGAAATCAGTTTACTTTTTATTTCATTTTCTAATCCGTTTAATGATTTGTCATCATCTATAATTAAGAAGTCAGAAAGTTCAAATTCAGAAATAAATTTTACGATTTCTTCTTTCCGATTTCTGCAATCAGTATAGTTTGGTAAAAATCCAGCAATTTTATTATTTATTCCACGATTTTTAAAAATCAGATTGAATTCAGTCAGAGTTTTTGCTGTTCGTCTTGTCGAACTCAACCAAACATCAAATTCCGCAAATGTGAAAAGTTGGTTTAAATTCTCAACACAAGATTCATTAAATTCAGAATATCCATCCCTGTGAATTCGGTCAGCTTTCCAACTTGGATTTATTATTAAAACTCCATCTAAATCTAATATTAAGTGCATTTTTTTCAAATTATAGCAAACTCTAAGGATATGAATCCGTTTTAATACTTCGCCTGCCCAATTGCTATAGAGTCTATATAGACCTGTTTAAGTTTTTTTCAAAACTGTCTTGTTGAGCCATCGCACTTGAGATGCTCCACAACAATGCGAACCCTTTCCATATGCTTTTCATATTTTAGTTTTAAGGTGTTACGTGAAGGTAGCGGAGCCTAAATCAAATAAGAGAGACCGATTGATCTATGGGTGGTTTAAATTGATGGATGGAGTTTTATTAAAGAAAGAAAACAAGTGACTTGCACCTATTAATCCAAGGTAGAATTAAACGAATTTTTAAGAACAATATCAAAGGCAACACACCCAAATATTGGGCAAGTTTTGCTTAGTGTGAAAGGTGTTTCATATGAAGATTTACTCAAACACTTCAACGGTGTCCAATTCGGGATTACCTCCTCTCTGACCACAACCAGCTGCCATATATATTTTACCATTAACGACGGCAGCTCCTGTGCCGTGTCTGCCCCTAACCAGATTAGGATATTTTTCCCATTTCATTTTTTCTGTGTCAAACGCTTCAACTTCGGAATGGGCATCTACCTGACTGGCACTTTCCCCTCCAAGTATCAATAGTTTTTGCCCCATCACCACAGCAAAACAGCCCGCTCTTTGGGTAGGAATGTCCAAGTTTTTGGGGAGTGTCTCCCAATTGCCTTCTGAAAAATCATAAACATCCACCGCTCCTTCGGTTAAATTAAATACTTGGTCGGTTTTTCCAGAAGAACGTCTACCACCTGCCACATAAATTTTGTCATTGACCACTCCAACACTAACATGGTCTCTAGCGTGTGGTGCATCTGCAAGTTTTCGCCATGTATTGGTGCTGGGGTCATATTCATCGAGCCATGCCACATGGCCATCCCAATGCCCATCCTGAATACCACAAACCAAATAAAACTTATCGTTGTACACAGTACATCCAGCGGCTCCCCTTCTTCGGTCCTCTGGTATTTCTGGACCTTTTCGCCAATCGTTTTTCTCAATATTAAAAATATAGATGTTTTCTATGGGCTTTTCATGCGGGTATCCCCCAGTGAACCCACCCATAACATAAACTTCTCCCTTATACGTTACGGCCTGAAAGTGGTGCATTTCTATAGGGGTTTCTGCCAGCTTTGTCCACGCTTTAGTTTCGGTATCGAAAATCTCTGTGGGCTTTATGCCCCTTCCCCCCAAAAGAACCACCTTATTGCCCACCGCTGTCAACGAATTTTCATGTCGTGCTGTACAACGCTCCTTAACCGCTATGGTTTCCCAATTTTGAGCATGGGAAAATTGAACATAAAAAAGAACGGATACAAAGAAGGCTAATTTTAGTGGTCTCATAAATCTTTTTTAATTACCTATATGCTGCTATTACCGGATGAAATTAGTGATTTTTTAATTGAACAATGGAGATTAAAGACTTACACTTCTGTCTTCTCCCGTACCAACTCAGCCTCAAAAAGGTCTTGAAAATGGTAAAGCAGTTTCTCTTTCAACTCCTTTACATCAACTTCTTTCTTTCCCAATTCCACATTCAATGAAGTAACAGCCTTGTCCTTGATACCGCAGGGAATCATGAGGTCAAAATAGCCCAAATCGGTGTTTGCGTTCAGGGCAAAACCGTGCATGGTCACCCAGCGACTGGCGCGCACGCCCATGGCGCATATTTTACGGGCAAAGGGAGTGCCCACATCCAACCAAACGCCGGTTTCTCCTTCGGAGCGTTCAGCTTTTAGGCCATATTCCGCCAAAGTGCGAATGACCATTTCCTCCAAAAAACGAAGGTATTTATGGATATCGGTAAAGAAATTATCAAGGTCCAAAATAGGATAGCCCACCACTTGACCGGGGCCATGGTAAGTAATATCCCCACCGCGGTTGATCTTGTAAAAAGTGGCACCTTTATCTTTCAGGGCCTTTTCATCCACCAATAAATTGGTGATGTCGCCGCTTTTTCCCAAGGTATAGACATGGGGGTGCTCCACAAACAAAAAATGGTTGGGGGTTTCAAGGCTGGTGCCTTCCCTCCTGTTCTTGATTTTGGCTTTCACAATATTTTGGAACAAGAGTTCTTGGTAATCCCAAGTTTCCTTGTAATCCTTATAGCCTAAATCCTGTAACACAACCTTTTTGTTCATGCCACAAAGATACAAAGCCTGCAGCTGGAAAACTATTCTTCGAGTTCTACCTCAATATCCAACATTTTGGGATTTTTCATCATTTCCAAAAAGGATACTTCATAGATTAAAGTCTTGCCGTCAGCACTAAAAGTAGCTTCTTCGGCGGTGGTGGACTTTACTTTTCTGGGGAAATGATATTTTAAAGTGTACGTAGATCCTGAAAGAAACATTTCTGATCCTTGAAGACTGTCTATATTTTGCTGGAACAATTCTTGATCAATGATTTTGGCCGTTCTGGAGAAAGTGTTGTTAACAAAGGAGTAAGTCACTTCAGTGGACTGCTCAGACATGGGCATGGGCGTGGCTTGTTCCGGTTGGTTTTTGGGGCCCATTAAACTGGCGTCCCTAAATGCGTTGAAGGCATCATTCACTTCGTTTACGTCTGCAAACTCACTGAAAAGGTCAAACTTCATCACCTTTTCCGCAGGATTCATCACCATGTGCATGTTAAAAGGCTCTAATTTTTTCAGTTTTGCCTGTTCCTCAGGTGAAAGTTCGGCTATACTGTCATGTTTCTCCTCCGACAATTCCTTAAAAGAAATGATGGAGTCAATGGGTTTTTCGTTCTCCTTTACCATTTGGTCCCCGGCCATTTCCATAAGCTCCGACCCATCAAAATTAATGGACAGCTTTCCGGAACCATCTTCCTGTAAATGAATTTCTTCGGTAAAATTGCAGGAATAGATAACCGCTGCCACTAGGGCAAGGGCTAAGATTTGGATTTTTTTCATACTACTTTAGTTAGTGTTATTTAAAATGACAAGCGCACCGATAACCCCGGGCACCCATCCACAGAACGTTAAAAGTAATACAATAACAAAAGACCCGCAACCTTTTCCAATCACGGATAGCGGTGGGAACAGTATGGCCAGCAAGACTCTCCAGAAACTCATGGTACAAATTTTGATTGATGATACTTATTAGTACCTTACTCGAAGATTTTGTTACACCAGACCCGTATTTTCTATACTAAATGATTTATTAATGCGGTTTTTTGTCCTTATTTCGTTTTTCCTGACCAACTCTGTGCTAGTTGCGCAATATCGCTTTTCGGGTGAAGTGTCGCAATCCAATTCTGGAAATACCATTTATCTTTCCTTGGTGGAGGATTATCGGAAATCGTCACGAATTTATCTAGATCAGATTGTAAAGAAGACCCAAGTGGATTCGTTGGGCCATTTTCAGTTTGAGGGAAACAATCTCCCTCCTGAAAATCGAATTTACCGCATTCATTTGGACGGTTGTTCAGATTCTTCGGAAGCCAATCACTTTCTGGGACAGTGCAACAATAGCTCGAGTGTTCTGTTTATTGCCAATAACAAAGACACTGTGAATTTCCCCACCTCGTTTGAAGACCAATCCCTGTGTTCCATTGTCTCTACCAATTCAAAATCGGAAGAGCTCTTGCAAGTGGAATTCCTAAAAGATGAAATGGCGTTCGATTTTATGGAATATCCCAGTGAGACCAGCAGAAAACTCAATTCCAAAAAATGGTTTGCCACCCTGCAGAACTATGGGAAAACTGCTGAAGAACCTTTGGTTGAACTGTTTATCTACGATTTCCTATCGGACAAAAGGAACGAGACCTATACATACTATCTTCAAGATTTGCCGACCAACCCTTATTATGAAAATCTATTGGCTCGTTTGCAAAGTACCTATCCCGAAGCAATCTTTACCCAACAATACGCTGCAGAAATTGCCACCGATAAAGAACTTGCCACGTTCAACACCCCAAAAACTTGGTATTTAAAATACCTTTTGCAAGTTGCCCTAATTCTTTCACTTTTGGCCAATGTATATCTGCTCACCTTCCGAAAATTAAATGTCAGGGCAAGAGCAAAATCGCTACGCGAAAAACTTACGCCCCAAGAGGAGAAAATTGTAAACCGTATCCTTCAGGAAAAGAGCAATAAAGAGATTGCTGCGGAGCTTTTTGTAAGTTTGAGCACGGTAAAAACCCACATCAACAATCTGTATAAAAAATTGGAGGTTTCCTCTCGGGAAGAAATAGTGGTTCTCTTCAAAAAATAAAAATCGACCTGGGGTCTAGTCCCCATTTCCATCCTCAAAAAGCCCTTATAAGCGCTGTTTTTATTGAATTTTCGAGTCAAATCTTTAAATCGAAAAATCATGAAACACCTTTTTACAACCCTATTAGTGCTCTGCACAACAGTGGTCTTCGCCCAAGAGTTCAACAAGGAAATTGTGCAAGAAGATGGCAAAAAATTTATGGTTGGGAAAATCAATTTGGAGGGGCTTCACGCCAAACCCTACCAACAATGGTTTCATCAGGGCATGAAAACCTACTCCATAGATGAGGCATTTGTGGAACTTTTCAAAAAAGACTTGGCCCAATACAATATCAAACTATTTTTGGGTACGTGGTGCGGCGATAGCAAACGGGAAACACCACGTTTTATCAAAATTCTGGAGGCTGCTGATTTTCCAATGGAACAATTGGAAATCATTGCTCTGGACCGCAGAAAAGAACACTACAAAAAAAGCCCGACCGGAGAAGAAAAAGGACTCAACATCATCAAAGTTCCTACCATGGTTTTCTTCAAAAACGGGGAAGAAATCAACCGGATTGTGGAACGACCCATTGATTCTCTGGAAGAAGACATGGCCCAAATTGTGCAAAACAGGCCCTACATTCCCAATTATGCACATTAACCATCGCTAAGGAATGGAATTAAAGCGCAAAAGTGTAATTTTGCGCTTTAATTTTTTATAGGCTATGCAACTATCGGAACAGGAAATCGTTCGAAGGGAAAAATTGACCAAACTCAGGGAAATGGGCATCAACCCCTATCCCGCTGCTTTGTATCCAGTGGATGCCACATCAAAGAGCATAAAGGACAATTTTGAGGAAGGCAAGAAGGTGGTCATTTCCGGTAGATTGATGTCCCGAAGAATTCAGGGAAAAGCTTCTTTTGCCGAGTTGCAGGACAGCGAAGGAAAGATTCAGGTGTATTTTAATCGCGATGAAATCTGTCCCGGTGAGGACAAGACCCTATACAATGATGTCTACAAAAAACTGTTGGACATTGGGGATATCATTGGCGTTGAAGGTGAACTGTTCAAAACCCAGGTTGGTGAAAAGACGGTAATGGTCAAGAACTTTAGCTTGTTGAGCAAGTCGTTAAGACCTCTTCCCTTGCCCAAAGTAAATGAAGATGGCAAAGTGTACGATGCGTTTAACGACCCAGAATTACGTTACCGTCAACGGTATGTGGACTTGGTGGTGAACCCACACGTAAAGGATACCTTCATCAAACGAACAAAAATAACCAACAGCATCCGTGAATTCTACAATGAACGTGGGTATTTGGAAGTGGAAACCCCCATTTTGCAGCCCATCCCCGGAGGGGCGGCGGCACGTCCGTTTTTAACGCATCACAATGCACTGAATATTCCGTTGTATTTGCGAATTGCCAATGAATTATACCTAAAACGACTGATTGTAGGTGGTTTTGATGGGGTATATGAGTTCTCCAAAGATTTCCGTAACGAAGGGATGGACCGCACCCACAATCCAGAGTTTACGGTTATGGAATTGTATGTGGCCTACAAAGACTACAATTGGATGATGGAAACCACAGAAAAACTTTTGGAAAAAGTGGCTATTGATGCCACGGGTAGTTCAAAAGTAAAGGTGGGTGATCACGAAATTGAGTTTAAGGCTCCCTACCCCAGAGTTCCCATTTTGGAGGCCATCAAAATTCATACAGGATATGATGTAGCTGAAATGGACGAAGATCAACTTCGTGAAACAGCCCAAAAGTTGAACATTGAGGTGGATGAAACCATGGGTGTCGGTAAATTAATCGATGAGATTTTTGGTGAAAAATGTGAACATCATTACATCCAGCCTACATTCATTACGGATTACCCGAAGGAAATGAGCCCGTTGACCAAAGAACACCGAAGCAATCCAAGACTTACCGAACGTTTTGAGCTGATGGTAAATGGAAAAGAACTGGCGAATGCCTATTCCGAGTTGAACGACCCCATTGATCAACGCGAGCGTTTTGAAGAACAATTGAAACTTTCCGAAAAAGGGGATGACGAAGCCATGTTCATCGACCAAGACTTTTTACGTGCATTGGAGTATGGAATGCCCCCAACCTCGGGCATCGGAATTGGGATAGATCGTTTGGTGATGTTAATGACCAACAACTCTTCCATTCAAGAGGTTCTGTTCTTCCCGCAAATGCGACCCGAAAAGAAGAAAGTAGAACTCACTGAGGAGGAAAAAACTATAATCGACATTCTAAAACCCCAACTGCAAATGCCATTGGCGGACCTTAAGGAAAAGGCAGGTCTCAGTGGTAAAAAATGGGACAAGAGCACCAAAAGTCTTTCCAAGCATGGGCTTTTAAAAGTGGAGAAAACCGAAGATGCCCTTTTGGCCAAATACACCGGCTAAGGCAAGCACATTTTTGGTTAAAATAAATACAGACCCCTGTTTTTCGATTGAAAAACAGGGGTTTTTAGTTGCAAAAAAAGCCCTATATTGCTCCAATTTCTTTCTAATCAGAGGGAAATTTCCAGCAGCATACCCCCCTAATCTTACTTAAACCTATTTATATGAAAAGAATGAAACTAACATTCCTTTTTGTGCTGTTGGTATGCTTTGCTGCTGTGGCACAAGAGGTAACCGGAACCGTTTACGATGACCAAAATGTACCGTTGCCGGGAGCATCGGTTTTGGTAAAAGGAACTACAACGGGTGTCATCACCGATTTTGATGGCAATTACACCATCGAAGCCAATACTGGAGATATTTTGGTGTTTTCTTATGTAGGATTCAATTCCCAAGAAGCTACTGTTACTGGAAATGAACTCAACATCACCCTCCAAGCCGGACTTGCATTGGAAAATGTAGTGGTCGTTGGCTCTAGAAATGCCAACAGAACTGCCACGGACACCCCAGTGCCTGTTGATGTGCTGGATGTAACGGAATTGACACAATCCGCGCCGCAGGTCACCGTAACCGAAATCCTGAACTATGCAGCGCCCTCATTTACATCGAATCCCCAGACCATTTCTGATGGTACCGACCATATTGCACCAGCTTCATTACGCGGTTTAGGGCCCGATCAAGTTTTGGTGCTCATCAATGGAAAAAGAAGACATAAAACGGGCTTGGTCAACGTAAATGGAACTTTTGGAAGAGGTAGCGTTGGAACAGACATGACCACGATCCCATCCAACTCCATTTCTAGAATAGAAATTCTAAGAGATGGTGCCGCTGCGCAATACGGTTCCGATGCCATTGCCGGGGTTATTAACATCGTCCTCAAAAAGAGTGTGAACGAACTCCAAGTAGACATTAATACTGGGGCCAATTTTACCAGTGAACACAGTCCCGCTAAAAAAGTGGATGGTGAAAAGGTGAGTTTGGGCTTAAACTATGGTTTGCCCATCGGCCAGGATGGTGGGTACATCAACTTCACAGGAAATTTTAATTTCCGAGGATGGACCAACCGAATGCAGGCGTGGGAAGGGAGTATTTTTCATGCTGCCAATGCCATTGAGCGAGTAGCAGATGCCGCAGGCTACGACATATCGCAACTTTTGGATAGCGATATTTCCGATGTGCAACAATTTGCCTCACAAGTAGATCATTTTGCTCAAGAGGTCAAAGATGCCATAAACAATGCCAATACGTTTGAAGAAATTTTCGGGATAAACGATGGTGCTAATTCCCAAGCCGGAATCTTATCAACATTAACCCTCAACAGTGATAATATAGCAACCGGTATTGTTGGTGATGATGTTACACGACAAGAACTTTTGGCCAGAGGATTACATCAAAGTGACTTTAACATGCGTGTTGGTCAATCCGAGTTGAGAGGTGCCCAATTCTTTGCCAACCTTTCCATCCCACTGGATGAAAATCTGGAGTTGTATGGATTTGGAGGATTGAGCTTTAAAAATGGTAATGCGGCCGGATTCTACCGTTTGCCCAGTCAAGCTAGAGCATACACTCCCGCTTACCTTAATGGATTTTTACCTGAAATCAACTCCAATATTACGGATAAATCGGCCGCATTTGGCATTAGGGGAATGCTTGGGGATTGGAATGTGGATTTCAGTAATTCCTATGGAAAAAATGAATTTTTATATCGAATTACCAACTCCAACAATGCCTCTTTAGTAAACTCAACCCCTTTTGAAGCTGATTCAGGTGGATTCAATTACAGCGAGAACACCACCAATTTTGATATGAATCGCTTTTTTGAAGACACCATGGCCGGACTAAACATTGCCTTTGGGGCTGAATACCGAGTAGAAAACTATGCCATTGTAGCCGGGGAAGAAGTTTCGTATACACAATACAACACCTTGGGAAATCCACACGACCCCACTGATGTGAGTTCTATTGTTCCTACCGACTATTATGGTAATTCAAGACCAGGGGGTATTCAAGTATTTCCTGGATTTAAACCCGAAAATGAAGTGGATGCCTTCAGAAATACCATTGCCGGTTATTTTGATGTTGAGGCCGATTTCACCGAATCCATATTATTAAGTGGGGCCGTCCGGTATGAGAATTTCTCCGATTTTGGAGGAACCTTGAACTTTAAATTGGCCACCCGTTTAAAAATTTCCGAAAATTTTAATGTGCGCGGTGGTGGACAAACTGGGTTTAGGGCACCTTCCCTGCATCAAATCCATTATAGTTCTACCTCTACACTTTTTGTGGATGGAATTCCCAATGAGGTTGGTATTTTCCCCAACACCTCTAGAGTGGCTCGCCTATTGGGCATTGAGCCTCTAAAGGAAGAAACTTCAATCGGCGCTACTGCAGGGTTTACAGCACGAGTTCCCAGTGCCAACCTAAAGTTCACCTTAGATGGCTATCTCATCAACATTGATGATCGGGTTATTCTAACAGGACAGTTTGACGACAACGGAAATCCTGAATTGGCCAACCTCTTCCAACAAGCCAATGCCACCCAAGCTGCCTTTTTCGCCAACTCGGTGGACACACAAACCAAAGGTTTGGATTTTGTAGTAGACCATAAGGCCCATATTTCAGACAAGGTTTCTTTGACCAACACCTTGGCCTTTACCTTTTCGGAAACAAGCGTAGAGGAAGTTAAAGTACCCCAAGCCATAGCAAATGCAGGACTAAGTGATACGTATTTTGACCCCACGAGTAGAATATATTTGGAATCTGCCGTCCCCACAACCAAAGGAAATCTTTCACACAATGTAAAAATTGGTGACCATTTAAACTTTTTTGTTCGGAACGGCTATTTTGGCGAAGTAAGGGAAGCTACCAATGAAGATGATCCCACCATTGATTATACCTTCGGTGCAAAAGTGATTACGGATTTTACTGTGGGCTATAGCTTTACGGACAATGTTACCCTTACTGTAGGTGCAAACAATTTATTGGATGTGTATCCAGACAAGAACGATCCTGCTTTTAGATCAAGCGGACGATTTATCTACTCCAGAAGGTCGGTTCAATTTGGTCAGAATGGCCGTTATGTTTTTGGTAGATTGACATTTAAGATAAAATAATCTACCGTTTTCTTGATTATTTGATGGTGAAGCCCCGGCAAGGGGCTTCATTATTTTTGTTATTTCACAAAAAATCCTAGCTTAGAAACCCAAATGGAACTAAGCAAAAAAATAGGGCTCATTCTCGGGCCCGTAGCCTTTCTGATTCTTGCCAATTTACCCATGGAACTGGTTTCCGAAAAAGGGGATGCCGTAATTTCTGTTGCGGTGTGGATGTTGATCTGGTGGATTACCGAAGCGGTTTCCATCTCCGTTACGGCTCTTTTACCCTTGTTGTTGCTGCCCATTCTTAAAATATTGCCCATTGCAGAAGTTGGCGCCAATTACGGAAGCCCCATTGTATTCCTGTTCTTTGGTGGCTTTGTAATGGCCCTGGCCTTGGAAAAAGTAAATCTTCATCGTCGCATAGCGCTTAACATCATCCGATTGACCGGGACCACACCCAACAAGGTGATTTTAGGGTTTATGATTGCCACCGCCTCTTTGAGTATGTGGATCAGCAATACAGCAAGTACCGTTGTAATGCTACCTATTGCCTTATCTGTTATCAACCTTTTGATCAATGATGAAGACGGCTTCACCAAAAATGACCAGAATTTTGCCTTGAGTGTGATGCTGGGAATTGCTTTTTCGGCCAATGCAGGAGGTATTGCCACCGTAATTGGGACACCGCCAAACTCAGTCTTGATCGGACTATTGGAAAATGAGTACAACACCGAAATTTCGTTTTTAAAATGGATGACATTGGGATTGCCCTTTTCCTTAATCATGATCGCAATTTGCTATTTGGTCTTGGTGAAGTGGATGTTCCCAAATCGGGATTTAAAGTTCAACGCCTCCAAAGAGGTCATTCATACTGAACTGGAAAAACTCGGGCCCACTTCCGGAAAGGAAAAAATGGTTTTGGTGATTTTTGCCGTTACTGTTTTCCTTTGGATTTTTAGAACCTTGATCAATGCCATGTTCCCTGCTCTGGGGCTTACGGATACGATGATTAGTATTTTTGCGGCCATTGCCCTGTTTTCCATTCCCTACAATATCAAAAAAGGTGATTTTATTATTGAATGGAAGGACACTTCGAGATTGGCCTGGGGCATATTGATTTTGTTTGGAGGTGGATTGGCACTCGCCCAGGGAATGTCCACTAGTGGTATTGTGGATATGGTGGCCGATGCCATTGCCCAAAGCGAGATCAGTATATTGCTTACCGCTACTTTGCTGATTTTCTTAATGCTTTTTATGACCGAATTGATGAGCAATGTGGCCCTTGTGGCTGTTTTGGCGCCTGTTGTGGCCGGTATAGCCATTGGATTGGACATTCCCATCCTCTATTTGCTCATCCCTGTTACCATTGCCAGTAGTTGTGCCTTTATGCTGCCCATGGCCACACCACCAAACGCCATTGTCTTTGCCAGTGGTCATGTGAAAATCGCTCAAATGGCGCGCGTGGGGGTAATCTTGAATCTTATTGCGGTAGGACTGTTGATCTTGGTATTCAAATTTGTGGTTCCCGTGTTGTTCTAAAAACAAATGGCCCTTCCAATCGGAAGGGCCATTGACAAACTAACTAACTCAAAAAAATAGTAAGAAACTAACTCAACTCTACTTTTATATGCTTTTACACCACAAAGGTATAACCCTTTAGAGTGAAGATTTTCATAATTAGACTTTTGTTAACGAACTACTTAGAACCACCTAACAACAACTTTTTCAATCCTTTTTTAGATTCAGTGAAAAACTCATAAGGCCTATTCCAAAATCTTGTAAGATTGATAGCGTTAAAGCCATTTCTTTGCTTTTTGCGCTTTGTTGATTAGCCATGTTATTTTTTTGTTAACCAACAACTTACATTAACTGTAACGGTAAAAAATCGACTTTCATATAAAAAGCCCTCCAAAAGAGGGCCTTTCATAACTAACTAACTCAAAAATTTGTAAAATGAAAACTAAACCATCTTACTACTTTGTCCCTGCGTAAGGGTCAAAACCTTTTGGGAGATACTTTGAAGTATCAAAACCTAATTCTATTTCGTCATCTTCCATATAGTTGATGGAAGTCACTTCCAAAACATTGGTGTAAGGATCAAAACCTTCGGGCAGTTCATAAGAACTATCAAGCCCCAGTGTAAATTCCACTTCATCCTCAATGAATTGGATAGCATTCAAATTCACATATACTTCATAGGGTGAAAATCCTTCTGGCAAATAGTCTTTGGTATTAAAACCCAATTCCACATTCTCATCTTCCAAATAATTGATACCGTGTACATCCACAACTTGGGTATAGGGATCAAAACCTTCAGGAAGGTATGGCTTGGTATCAAATCCAAGTTCTTGTTCAACTTCGCTTTTGAGGTATATGATGGAATTCAAATCAAAATAGGTTTTATAGGGATCAAAATCCGTTGGAAGATAATCGGCGGTATCAAAACCAAGATCAAAATCGGTTTCTTCCTCTATAAACACTATGTCGTCCAAATTCAGCTCATACGTCCCATCGGACAGATTTGCTTCACTCCACTCAGCATTAATGTGCAATGCTGTAAACTCATTTTCCAAGGTACTGACGGTCTCTGGTCTTGTTTGTGTAACCACCGTCCTTTGTTGGTCACTTGCTATGGCAGCACTACTTAATAGGGCACATCCATAAATTACTAATAACTTGTTCATTTTTGATTGAATTTTGTGATTGATGATATGCTTATAAGACTAACATGGATTTAAAATGTTACAGCCTTTTAGATTTTTTTACGAAAATTGGATTCTCCTGAGACCCCATAAAACTTAGCGTTTCAACGCAAACCATCAGTAAAATGCAGGATTCCCAAAGGTTTGCCCTTTTTACAAAAAATAGTGGGGTTAAGAATTATTTAACGGTCTGCATTGATGGTTTTCCAACTTCTTTGAAAGCACCACATCATTTAAAATGCCCCATTATGACCCAACTATTTTGAATGAAGCCAACCATTCAAGAAATTCCTAGCACATATGGCAAGTGGTATTACAACGATTAATTCTATAGTTTTGTAGGAATTTACCACTGTTTTTGTATTTTTATCTATAAACCATGCCGTTTGTCGATTATACCATGTATTTCATCCCATTCACATCGAATTGGAAGCATTTCGCAACATATCGTGGAGATTGACCAAAGGTTTAATTACTTTAGTAATCCCAAATCTTAAAAATCATGACCTACAAAGCAAAAAGCCTCATCTTTTTTTCCTGTTTTGTCATTTCTTCCCTGGTATATTACCACATGGAACAACAAGACGAATTCCAAAAACAAATCGGTTCAGAAACTTTTGTCGAAACCCAATTCCATGATGTTGACGAATTGGAAAAATCCAAAACCGATCTTGAGGAGGAACAAAAGTAAATTTCTCCAAAATCCTTTATCAAAAAGCTTTATAAATGTTGATTTAATGATCACGCCATTGGACAATGCCCCTGTCCAAGCAAAACATCATTAAAATGTAAACATTTAAAACCACCAATAGTGCGTAGGCACTATTGGTGCCCTTTGGGGTCTTAGCCAAAAAAGAAAATGCAGGAGAGAGGAAGAAGAGGATAGTGTTTTTTGTTGATTTTTAGAAGCCGCGCCTGCCATGGGTGCGGCTTCATTTTTGTTACCCTGCTTATTTCCTTGTACTTGTATAAAATTCTTATCTTGTCCATTCAATCTCCTAGGCGTAATACGGAAATCCATCTCCATATGTTGGCCGTATATACAATAACCTCCCTAGAACTGTCTTAGTCTTAGTTTTTAAAATCAGTAAAGATGAAAGCAACAATCTGTATTTCAGTTCTAACCTCCCTATTTACCATTACCCCTTCTTTGGCCCAAAATCGTATCCATGGCCCAGGCGAAGAATATATTTTTCAAACAGGGGAACAAGTATATGTATTTGGCAATGATGTTAAATTACGTGCCGCTCCCAATACCGAATCAAAAACGTTGGCACTACTTAAAATTGGGGAATGGGTAAAGATCATTGAGAAAACTAATTCCACTTGGCCCTACAAAGGGTTTGATTCTCCTTTTTACAAAGTGGAATACAATAACGGTGTCATGGGTTATCTTTTGGGAGGTCTACTTTCTTTGGAGCGAAAAACGGTGAACGGAACCAACTATTATTTTGCCTTTTCCAAGGTGGAAACGCCGGACATAGTATACCACCCACGCCGGGTTAAAGTGACCATAGCTGGCCGGACGAAAGTGACCCACCCTCGCCGGGCCAAAGTGGACCACCTTTTGGATT
>JAUIBH010000134.1 GCA_030427985.1 Bacteroidia bacterium
CTCTAGACCATACCCCATATCTGTAATTCCCTTACTGAAGTTACAGTGTTTCTCTACGAAGGATTTATTGACCCAGTCGTTTTTGATAATCTCATAGCAAATGGCATTGGCAAGGGCCAAATCTGTTTGTGGCTCAAATAAAATGGACTTGTCCGAGGCTGTGCTTGAACGCGTTGTTCGTGTCGCAAAATCAATGATCTTTGCACCTCTTGCCGCTTTTTGTTCCAGCATTCTGGAGAATAGGACCGGATGCATTTCCGCCATGTTATTGCCCCAGGTAACAAAATAATCCGCATGGTCAATATCTTCATAGCAGCCCATAGGCTCATCCGCACCAAAGGTGGTTAGAAAACCTGTTACTGCACTGGCCATGCATAGACGCGCATTACAATCCAAATTATTGGTTCCAATAGCACCCTTCATGAATTTGGACGCCACATAACCCTCAGGAATTGTAGATTGACCGGAGGTGTACATGGCCACCGCATCCTTACCATGGGTTTCAATGGTGCTTTTCATTTTATCGGCCACAATATCCAGTGCTTCGCCAAGTGGTGTTTTAACATATTGCCCGTTTTTTTTGACCAGGGCATGGGTAAGCCTATCCTTAGACTGGATGCACATGATCTGGTGATAGCCTTTTACACATAACAAACCTTTGTTTACGGAAGAATTTGGGTCTCCCTTTACTGCTACTGCTTTTCCATTTTCCGTTCCAACAAGAATACCGCATCCCACACCACAAAAACGGCAAGGTCCTTTTTTCCAATCAAGGTCGGCATCTTCTGGAATTCCCTTTTCCTGTTCCTTGGCGAAGACAATCCCGGGAAACATGGAGGCAGCCGCTGTCATCGCGGAGAGCATTGCCATTTTCTTTATAAAGCCTCTTCTATTGGTTATGGATTGGTACATAGACATGATTATTTTTGAGGTGCATTAAAGCCAGAAACAAGTGATAATAGTTGCAGGCTTTCTATCGCCTCAATTCTTTCTTTAAGCATTTCGTCCTCCATTTCGTTGGCCGTATCGGTTACCAGGGCCAACACATCCTGATTTTCCGCAGGGACCACTTCACATTGCTCCATTTTTTGCAAAGCATGCATTAGTTCTATCTTCTTTCCAGTGATAGCAATGGCCAGGTAGCTTTTAATCGGCATTATGTGTTGTTTTGTTCAGAAGGCAAATGGTCGCCATTCACTTATTAACGGTTTCAACAATATATCAAAATTCAGTGTACAACTTCAAAAAAATGATAGTAAAAAACAAGAATTTCATAAAAACAATGCCATTATATTTGGTAGTTTATAATGGTTTTACTTTACTAGTATAATTTTCGATGTGAAACTGGGCCCGATACAATCAAAATCAAAGCTATTTCCCCAGATTTTAATCAAATCACATCAACATATTGAGATTATAATGTTACTTGATTGCACCAAATTAGCATATGTTACCGAACCTCTGTTTTTTCAACGCGAAGATACATTTGGCCCAACTTAATATGTTGTATTTCTAAGACTTGAAAAAACAGTGTTCCGGCATGATCGATATAAACAACGCGCTCCAGCTTATACAACAGCATTGTACAACTAGTACACCCATTCAGACCATTGCTTTACCCCATGCACTTGGCCTTGTGCTTGCAGAAGATAGTGTTTCAGTGATCGATATGCCCCCATTTCGGCAATCCGCAATGGATGGATACGCACTTTGTATTGGCCAAAACAATTCCTATCGTCTTATTGGTGAGGTAAAAGCAGGTGATAACAAGAATCCATCCCTAAAACCGGGAGAAGCGGTTCGCATTTTTACGGGTGCCGCTGTTCCCGATACCGCCGAGACAGTTATAATGCAGGAAAAAATTGTTCGAGACCATAATAATATTGCCATTGAAGGTTCTGTTGAAAAAGGATTGAACATTCGCCCAAAAGGAGAGCAAATACAGCATGGAGAAATTGCTTTAAAAAAGGGTACAACGCTCAAAGGCACACATATTGGGTATTTGGCAGGCCTTGGTATTACATCGGTAACGGTCCATATAAAACCATCCATTGCATTGGTGATCACAGGAGATGAGTTGGTACCACCTGGCGGGTCCCTGACCCATGGCAAAATATATGAATCCAATGGCGCAATGCTCACTGCGGTATTAACTGAAACGGGCTATCAAAAAGTGTCTGCGGTATGGATCAAAGATGACTACGAACACACTAAAACAACACTGCTAAATGCAATAGAGACCCATGATGTAATCTTAGTTACCGGAGGTATATCCGTTGGTGATTATGACTTTGTAGGAAAAGCACTTAAAACAATTGAGGTTGAGGAAATATTTTACAAGGTAAAACAGAAACCAGGAAAACCATTGTTTTTTGGAAAGAAGAACGGCAAATATATTTTTGCACTTCCTGGTAATCCCGCTGCTGTATTGAGCTGTTTTTATATCTATGTATATCCTCTACTTAAACAATTAGAGGGAGCATATGTTACACAGCTTAAAAGAATTACAATGCCAATTACAAAAGATTTTGTCCCAAAAGGTGACCGCCCCCAGTTTTTAAAGGCACGAATATTACCAAACGGAGTTGATATATTGAGTGGACAAAGCTCTGCATCTTTACGATCCTTCGGAACTGCCGATGCTTTGGTGTTTTTACCTGAAAATACCTGCCAGATTCCTAAAGGAGGATTAGTAAGCACAATACCGATTCCTAGTTGACCAAATTGGAACCAACAAATTATACGCAAAAAGTAGTGTTTGGATTCAGACAAGTCTTCATAAAAACCCATTTTTAAGATAAAAGGTGTTTTTTAAAAGGTCGTAAAATCAACCAGGTCAATTGTTCAACTGTGTTTTGAATAGATTGGGATCGATTATCAACTGCACCCAACCCCAGTTGTTCGTATTGTCATTGGGCCTTCCGCCTTTGATAAGGCTCATACTTTCGGAGGCAAACATATGGGAATACCCTACATTCAACTTTACATTGGTGATAAGTTGCCGTGTATATACCAAGTCGACCTCCATGCCAAGGTATTTGTTCGCATTCCCTGTTAGGTCGGCATTTGCTGAAAAATAATGGCTCTTCACCAATAAGTTGGAGTTTTCACCAGTTGGGATTATAGCTTTCGCATATAGGTCATTTAGGCCAACATTGTTCGCGTGGTTACCAACATAAAAGTAATCCATAAAACCATTGAATTTATGATTGGTTCCATATAGCGGGAAGAATGATTTATTCTTTGAGCCTTCATCTTGATCTGTACCACTTAACAACTCAAATCCAAAACCATACATTACCTTCTTTGGCTTATAAGTAGCTTCCAGAGAAACTTGATAGGCCGTTAAGTCCGTGATAGCATTGGCTTTTCCAAATTGATAGTATGCACTACCTGCCAAATTCACTGTACCAATGGGAAATTTAAAGTAAGATCCCGCTGTCTGCCTGTAAGAAATACCATTGGGTTGATCATTATTTACCCCAGTATAATTTTGGAACCCGGTATTGAGAAACAAAAAACTTGCCGAACTTTTTTTCCAGGATTTTTTTAAATAGGCATATTGCATCGATTTATAAGTGAAAAAACCTTGAATGCTGAAGTCGTTGCCCTCATTACGTGCGCTTTCTTGGCTAAAGGCGCCGCCAACATCAAGCATAAAACCATCTTCATTATACTTAATTATGGCCGCATCGTGAAAGCGTCCCTGCATTGCCCAATCCAAACCACCAAAAATGCGCTCGTCATCATAAGAAATAACTTGCCTCCCTACCTTAGTGGACCAATTTTTGTTAAGTTGTAGTTGCCCCCAAGCCTGGAACAAGGAGAAGGAATCATTGCCATCCATTGGTATGATTTGACGGGTATCGCCCCAAATGCTAACATCTTGTACTGCGATAAAAAGTTGCAGTTTTTCAGTATTGTAACCAATATTGATTCGTGTTCTTTGATTCACGAAAGCAGCGGGCTCCGCATTATCAGGAAAAAGGTTATTAAAACCGTGCCTGTATTCAAAACGGGCCCGTAAGTCCGCACCCACACTAAGCGTTTGTGCATTGATAGTAAAAGTAGTTAAAGCTGTAAGTATTAAAAGTGTAACATAGGATGTATGATTGGCCATGATTATAAAAGTTTAATTTTCTGATGCAAAGATTTACCAAGTAACAAATAATTAAACTGACATATGTCATTTATGTGGTAATTCCCAAATTCTAGATGCTGGGGTTCCATCCCAGTGCCACGGCTACCCGTTTACCTTCTTTAATTATTGAACGAAGCATATAAGGTCGATCTAAACCCACATTACCAATATGCGCTTCTATTGAACCTTCATCAACAAAAAAATCTCCTGTATAATTTTTTTGGGGCTGATGACCTAAGCCATATCTATTGTCTTCCACGAACAATAACATAAGCATTTTTTCAGGGTCATTGGTCGAGCAATAGATACCTAACTCATCCCATAAATACACTTCATTATTGGATTGTTGTATAGGTTCGATACGAGAAGCGTCACCTAAAATACCGGTGAGTTCACCATAATTGGTAGGAAAGCTGATTTCAATACCATTAATAAGTACCTCACCAGGGTTGCACTGCACTGTAATCGATCGGTTCTTTTTTCTGTTTTTCGGATTTCTCCAATCAAATATTCCCATATGGCGCTAGGAGTTTATGAATTCTTCATTCAGATAAGATTCCCTAAAACTAAGATTTAATTAACGGAAAGTAAAGGTTTCCCTGTGTTGTAGTTTACAACTACAAAAAATCTTCTCAAAAGTTGACAAAATGTAAATTCACTCTTTATTTGCCTTGAATCCTTTCCAATAACAATATTCAGTTTTGGTTAGCAGTCAACTATGTATATTCAATTTATAAAGCCATTTTTAAGGGCTTCCAATATAGAGGCTCCAATCTTGACATGACTTGGTCTGCGATAAGAAAGGAATTATATTGATCCCGCTATCTTCCCAAAGATTAGGGGTGTCTACTTAAAACCAATATGTCCCGCTAGGCTCTTTTTTATAAATACGCATGAGGCATTGGATTTCCCGGCAAAAGGACAATACAGAACAATAACTTGTCAAGATTTTTAGATTCTCCATTCCCATTTTCATAGTCTTTTCTTTTTTTAACTCCATTTGTATGTCCATGGAATGTTTCTTCTTTTGACAGAAGGTTGATTCTTAAAAATTGCCGAGCAATCAACAATCTACTGGGAATTAGGGAGAACATTAATTTATTCCTCTACATAATCATATATTTTGGCTGTTCGCAACTAAAAAATAATAGATACCTCATCAATAAGTTAATTGATATAATAAGGTAAATGAATAAGTGATTTTTGATTGAAGCAATATGCCTATTCTAAAACAAAATCTAGGGCAACCGATTCCCAGTATCTCCTAAAAACAAGTGCCTTTTATTTCAAAATCCATTATCTCCAACCATCAATTGTAAAATGGGATTTTACATTATTTTTTAAAAATTAACAAAATAGACAGGTATTTGACCATTTTGAAAGGCTTTCTGGAACTTTATCAATTAAATTTCAAGGCACTTTTAATCAATTAAATAAAGTACCCTTGTATTGAGTTAAAAAAGCAATTTCCATTATTATGGCATACACTAGCAAGTATTTTCATATTGTTAATCTTTATATCGAAAAAATGAATGATTAAAATAAACAATAGGGGTTTACTACAGATTTCGCACAGAATTGAATTTTAGATTTGATTAATC
>JAUIBH010000135.1 GCA_030427985.1 Bacteroidia bacterium
TTAGCAGAAATTCTGTTGTAATCCATACCAATGGTTTGTCAACGCTGGCCATTGGGCAGTTCTGCATGTTGAAAAACCGCTTATCACATGCTTAGATTGAAGAATGAATAATGTTGGATAATATATTGTTGCTATTCACACATAATCCATAAAGGTCGTCCCGAAAAACATTCGTATTTTTACAGTCGTTTTTACAAAAACAGCTAAAAATTATCCTTACAAATTCAATACTATGAATCAATACGATGTGGCCGTTATTGGCTCTGGACCTGGAGGCTATGTAGCGGCAATTCGATGCGCCCAATTGGGAATGAAGACTGCCATTATTGAAAAATATGATACTTTGGGAGGCACCTGCCTTAATGTGGGGTGTATTCCCTCAAAAGCATTGCTGGATTCCTCACACCATTATGAAGATGCCATTAAGCATTTTGAAACCCATGGAATAGATATTCCCGGTGAGGTCAAAGTCAATTTAAAGCAGATGATCGCCCGCAAGCAGGACGTGGTAGACCAAAACACGAAGGGCATCGAATTTTTGATGGGCAAAAACAAAATTGAGGTGTACCATGGATTGGGCAGTTTTAAGGATGCTACACACATCAACATTGATAAAGATGGAAAAACGGAAACCATCGAGGCAAAAAATACCATTATTGCCACAGGTTCCAAGCCATCCACTTTGCCATTTATCAAATTGGATAAGGAACGCATTATCACTTCTACTGAAGCTCTAAAACTAAAGGAAGTGCCCAAGCACATGATTGTTATTGGAGGCGGTGTCATTGGATTGGAATTGGGCCAAGTATACAAAAGACTCGGTGCTGAGGTTACCGTTGTTGAGTTTATGGACCGAATTATCCCTGGAATGGACGGTGCACTGTCCAAAGAGTTGATGAAAGTGCTGAAGAAGCAAAAGGTAAAATTCAACCTCTCCCACAAGGTAAAATCTGTGGAGCGGAAAGGCGATGAGGTAATTATCAAGGCTGACAATAAAAAAGGAGAGGAAGTAACTTTTACCGGGGACTATTGTTTGGTTTCCGTAGGAAGAAGGCCATATACCGATGGCTTGAATGCCGAAGCCGCCGGAGTGAAGTTGGACGACCGCGGTAGAGTAGAAGTGAACGACCACCTACAGACCAGTGTGTCTAATATTTATGCCATTGGCGATGTAGTAAAAGGAGCCATGTTGGCCCACAAAGCAGAAGAAGAAGGAACCATGGTCGCTGAAATCTTGGCAGGTCAAAAACCGCATATCGATTACAACTTAATCCCAGGGGTGGTTTACACTTGGCCAGAGGTTGCCGCTGTTGGAAAAACAGAGAAAGAACTTAAAGAAGCAGGGGTTGATTATAAAGTGGGTCAATTTTCCATGCGTGCCTTGGGAAGGGCCAGAGCCAGTATGGACTTGGATGGCTTTGTAAAAATCATAGCTGACAAAAATACCGATGAAGTTCTAGGCGTTCACATGATTGGAGCGCGTTGTGCTGATTTGATTGCGGAAGGTGTTACGGCCATGGAATTTAGGGCATCCGCCGAGGATATTGCCCGAATGAGCCATGCCCACCCAACCTACGCTGAAGCGGTAAAAGAAGCTGCGTTGGACGCTACCGCAAATCGTGCATTACATGCTTAAGAGCAGATAGAAAATTTTTAGTAGTATACAAATCGAAAAGAAAAAGCATTCAACCTGGTTGGATGCTTTTTTTGTGAATGAATTTTTAGCTTCGGACTGTTCTGAAAACCCGTTTGAGCATCAACCTGATTCTAGAGATAAGTTCTCTAACAACAGGGGTGGATGCTTCCTTGAATTCGAGCAGTTGAAACTTGGTAGTGGAAATGGCCAAAGAAATCTGTGCTTTGATTTCGGCTTCGTGGCGGTTGTATTTCAAGGCCAAATACGAACAAGCCAACATGAACAAGAGTGCTCCAGGTATGGCCACACTAGGCGTTAGAGAGTGATTAAAAAAGCGATAAAGTCCCAATCCTGTGAAACTTCCATAAAGAATGATGAAGTGTATCACATAAATGGAAAGTGTACTGGCCCCAAGTTGCAGCACCGCCTTATTGGTCATGAATCGCCTGAGCAGCATAAAAACAGCAAAAACCAAAAAGACATTGCCTAACCTAATGAACAGATAATTGTTAGCCAGGATCAACTTGAACAACTCCAAATCTGTCATTCCATATATCCATTTAAAGAATGGAGAAGAAAAAATCAATACAAACCCAATAAGAGTACTAATGGAAATGGCTGTAGGATATAAATATTTAAAATCTTTAAACCGGGTGAACAATACCGAAATGAATGCACCCACCGTAGTGTAGCCCAACCAGGGAATAATGGTAAAAACAGAGCCATTGGCCTTGGTAAAGTAGTTGGCGATGATATCAGGCAAAAAAGAAAACGACCACTGCTTGTACATGGGTTCAAACAAGAAAAGCAACAGCGTAATTCCCACAAGCAACGTTGGAAAAACATATTTTTTGCGGTTGATGCTCAACAAATACACCCCAATCAAAGCCAAAATAGACAGCCCGATGCAGTGCAGTACATCCACCAAATAAAAGGAATTGTAGATTTCTCCTTTAAAAAGCCCGAAGAGATTCAATCGAAGCAGATATCCAATCAACAACAATTGCAGGCCGCGGCGGATTCCCTTATTCACCCTTGGATTGTCAAATCCTTTTTGGGGTACTCGAATCAATAAATAGGTGAAAATAAATCCGGACACTGTAAAGAAAACGGGTGCGGTAATGCCACGGAAATAATGCCAGATATTGAAAACCACATTACCAGTATCCCTAAAAATAGGGTCCAAAAGCCCATCAATAAAATGCCCTTGGAGCATCATTAAAATGGCCCATGCACGCATGGCATCAATAAAAAACAGTCTGTTAGTTTGCGGTTTCATTTAGTAATCGATACCCTATATACTTGTTTAACAGTGCGTTTGGATGCTTTCGGTGCCAAAATTATACAAAATACTCGCATCTGAGCAGCAATTAGGGTATTTTAGCGAAACAATTAAACTTTTATCTATATGGCTGCAATTTTGGCATTTGCCGGAAGCAATTCTTCAACTTCTATTAATTACAGACTCGTACAATACACCACTTCTTTGCTGGAAGAACACGATTTTCAGCTTCTGAACATGACGCGATATCCCTTTCCCATGTACAGTGAGGATGATGAGAAACAAAAAGGATATTCCAATTCTTTGGTGGAATTAAAAGACGACATCCAAAAAGCTGAGGGACTGGTTCTTTCCGTAAATGAGCATAATGGCAATCCATCTGCCTATTTTAAGAATGTGTTGGATTGGCTTTCTCGTTTGGATCGAAAGTTTTTGGAGGGCACAAAAGTATTCCTCATGTCTACTTCTGGTGGAAAACGGGGAGCAAAAGGCGCGCTTGAAGTGACCGAAAACCTCTTGCCCAGATTTGGGGGTGAGGTCGTAACAACATTTTCCCTTCCTTCGTTCCATGAGAATTTTAAGGAGGAGAATATTAAGGATGAGGCATTAAAAAAAGAACATGCGTCTGCCTTGACCACTTTTCTGGATTCCCTAAACTAATAAGTATCCCTTGCGGCAACAATGCTCTTTTACAATCTCGAATCCGTTCGCTTATAAAAGTGCACTTTTAAAATGGTCCAAGGCGTTTCCTAAAGTTATCTGGTTGGATAGCAATGCGCATATTTCAAAATACGGTTCATTCGATTTTTTATTGGCCGTTGGTAAACAGACCGATAAGTCCATTTCCTTGGATTCATTTGACCCATTAAAAAGGTTTGTGGGTGAAAAGCAAGATTGGCTCTTTGGTTTTTTTTCTTACGATTTTAAAAACCAATTGGAAGATTTGGATTCCAAAAATTTTGATGGATTGGACTTTCCTGTGCTTCATTTTTTTCAACCCACCAAAATCATCAAGTGCAATGGGAGCACCCTTCAATTTCTGTATTTGGACGATTGTTCGCATGAAATTGAGGAAGATTTTACCCAGATCGGAGCGCTTATGGATTTTGATGAAAATGATGAAGTGCATACTCCCATCAAAATTAAAATGCGGATTCATAAGGATGCCTATTTTGAAAAAGCCAACAAACTTTTGGAGCATATTCACAGAGGAGATATTTACGAGGCCAATTTCTGTCAGGAATTTTATGCGGAAGGGGTATCCATTGACCCTTGGGAAACCTATCAGCGCCTGAATGCCATTTCCGAACCACCCTTTGCCGCTTTTATGCGATTTAAAGACAAGTATTTGATGTGCGCCTCTCCAGAACGATATATCAGAAAGCAGGGAACCACCGTTCTTTCACAACCCATTAAAGGCACATCCCGTAGGGATGGGAACCAAACTGAAGACGAAATATTGAAGAATCAACTCGCTTTAGATGAAAAGGAGCGTGCCGAAAACATTATGATCACTGATTTGGTGCGGAACGATCTCTCCAAAAGTGCACTAAAAGGCAGTGTTGTGGTTGAGGAACTGTGCAAAGTCTATACCTACAAACAAGTCCACCAGCTGATTTCCACAGTAACTGCTGAAATCCCGCTGGACAAAAACCCTGTAGAACTCATTGAAGAAACCTTTCCCATGGGCAGCATGACGGGTGCCCCTAAAATTTCGGCGATGAAGATTATTGAGGGGTTGGAAGAAACCAAACGGGGCCTGTACAGTGGTGCTGTGGGCTATTTTGACCCAGAGGGCAACTTTGATTTTAATGTAGTCATCCGGAGTATTCTCTACAATGCAACCAGTAAGTATGCTTCCTTTTCGGTAGGGAGTGCCATCACCGCCAAATCAGACCCAGAACGGGAATACCAAGAATGTTTGCTGAAGGCCAAAGCCATGCGTAGTGTTTTGGAAACAGGCGAATGATTATTCGTAATTTTGCAGCATGTTTCCACAGTTTAAAGCACATTTAAAAGCCAATTTGCCTTTCTTGGAGAAAGCAAGGGTGTTGGTGGCCTGCAGTGGGGGAATGGATAGCGTGGTGCTTGCTCACCTTGCCGTTCGTGCTGGATTGGATATTACCCTGGCCCACTGTAATTTCCATTTACGAGGTTCAGAAAGTGATGGTGATGAGCAGTTTGTGCGGAATTTGGCCAAAGTATTGGGTATTCAGGTGGCAGTAAAATCGTTCAACACTAAAAAATATGCAGGCCAAAACCGAGGGTCGGTTCAAATGGCGGCACGGCAGTTACGGTATCAATGGTTTAATAAATTGTTGGAAACCAAAGGTTTTGATTATCTGTTGACAGCTCATCATGCGGATGATAATCTAGAAACCTTCCTCATCAACTTGTCCCGCGGGACTGGTATTGATGGTCTTTCGGGAATACCACTTCAAAATGGAAAAGTGATTCGCCCCTTGCTTGATTTTTCCCAAAAGAACATTGAAGACTATGCAAAACGGGAAAATTTGCAATGGCGGGAAGATAGCAGCAATTCGGACAAAAAATACCTTCGGAACAAAATCCGGTTGGAAATCGTTCCCGAGTTAAAAAAACTGCACCCCACCTTTCTGGAAAACTTCAAACAGACCCAGATTCATTTACAGGACACCCAAGTTCTGGTACAAAACCACCTTCAGGAAATCAAATCCATGTTGTTTGCTGATGACGGGGATGTCATCAAAATAGCATTGGAACCTTT